>JAKACW010000007.1 GCA_021821045.1 Pseudomonadota bacterium | reverse complement strand
GCCAGGAGGACCGTTACAGCGCAGAACTGGAACCGGTGCTTTCGATGCTGCCGAGCTACACCCAACTCGGCATGGCGGCGCTGCTGCCCAACAAGCAGTTAACGATTGCCGATAACGAAACCGGCACCGTGCTGGTGGATGGTCAAAGCTCCCAAGGCACGGCTAACCGGACGAAAATCCTTCAGGCAGCACTGAATGGTAAGGGAGAGGCTATTAAGGCTGAAGATTTCATGCAGCTCAACCGAGACGATAGTCGCGAACTACTGAAAGCCAACGATGTGCTGTACATCTATCACAACCGGATAGACCACACAGGCGACAAGATGCACTCGGAAGGTCAAGCGTTCGAGGCCGCACAACAGACTCTGGATGACATAGTCAGGCTGGTCAAAAAGCTGACAGCGGCTAATGCTAGCAATATTTTGGTTACGGCTGATCATGGATTCATATACCAGCACCGCGCATTGGAAGAGAGTGACTTTTCCAGTGTTGATGCTGAAGGTGACGTCATTCTGTATAGAGACCGTCGCTTTGTGTTGGGCAAAGGGTTGAAGGCTTCACCAAGCTTGCACAACTTTACCCCGGAACAATTGGGCCTTGCTGGTGAGGTTGAGGTTCAAGTACCCAAGTCGATCAATCGCCTGCGGCTGAAGGGTTCTGGCAGCCGCTTCGTGCATGGCGGAGCATCGTTGCAGGAAGTGGTGATACCGGTTCTCAAGATCAACAAGAAGCGCCAGAGTGATGTCACCGCGGTCGAGGTGGACATTCTGCGCGGAGCCAGCTCGATGATTACCTCCGGGCAGCTGGCGGTGACGATGTACCAGGCCGGGCCGGTGTCAGACAAGATCCAGCCGCGTGTGCTGCGGGCTGGCATCTACACCGAGGCCGGTGACCTGATCTCTGATAGCCACGACCTGACCTTTGATCTGACCTCGGACAATCCCCGGGAGCGGGAGCTGCAGGTGCGCTTTGTGCTCACCCGCAAGGCTGACGAGGCCAACGGCCAGGAGGTCATTCTCCGCCTGGAGGAAAAGCACGCGGGGACTTCACACTACAAGGAATACAAGTCGCTCCGGTACTTGATGCGGCGCTCATTTACCAGCGATTTCGACTTCTAAGGACAGGTGAACGATGAACGATCTTGACCAGAAAATAAACACACACTTCCCTGGGCTCGTTGTCCGCAAGGATCTCGTCAAGACAGTCAAGGGCAACGCTATCGTTCCCTCCTACGTGCTGGAATACCTGCTGGGACAGTATTGTGCCACCAGCGATGAGCCGACCATCCAGACTGGTATCGAGACGGTTAAAGACATCCTTGCCAAACATTATGTACACCGTAACGAGGCAGGACTTATACGTTCTAATATCAAGGAAAAGGGGCGCTACAAGGTCATCGACCGGATCAGCGTTGATCTCAATGACAAGAAGGATGTCTATGAAGCTCAATTTTCCAATCTTGGAATCAAAGAGGTCCTTGTCGACTCCGGAACCGTGAAAAAGCACCCCAAGCTCTTAGTTGGCGGCGTGTGGTGTATCGCTGATCTGGAATATGAGTTTACTGAAGACAAGAGCGCCAGCCCTTGGGTATTGTCGACACTCAAGCCTATTCAGCTCTCCCATTTCGATTTTGACGGTTACGTTGAGGCCCGCAAGCAATTCACCACCGATGAGTGGATCGACATGCTCGTGCAAAGTATCGGCTTCAACCCCGAGATGTTCGGTAAGCGAAGCAAGCTGACCCAACTGATCCGGTTGATCCCGTTTTGCGAACGCAACTACAACCTGATTGAGCTTGGCCCCAAGGGGACCGGAAAATCACACATCTACTCGGAGTTCTCTCCCCACGGCATTCTGATCTCCGGAGGCGAGGTCACGGTTCCCAAGCTGTTCGTGAACAACTCCACCGGAAAGATCGGCTTGGTGGGCTACTGGGACTGTGTCGCCTTCGACGAATTTGCCGGAAAGCAAAAGCGCGTGGACAAGGCCTTGGTCGATATCATGAAGAACTACATGGCCAACAAGTCCTTCTCACGGGGCGTCGAGACGCTGGGCGCTGAGGCATCCATGGTCTTCGTGGGCAACACACAGCACACTGTGCCCTACATGCTTAAGCACTCGGATCTGTTTTGCGAGCTGCCCAACAAATTTTACGACTCCGCGTTCCTCGACCGCATCCATTTCTACATCCCTGGCTGGGAGGTCGACATCATCCGGGGTGAAATGTTCTCCAATGGCTACGGGTTCGTGGTGGACTACCTCGCCGAAATCCTGCGCTCGCTGCGCAATCACGATTACTCGGACCGCTATAAGGAACACTTCTCCTTGTCCTCCGATATTTCGACGCGGGATCGCGACGGCATTAACAAGACATTTTCCGGCCTTATGAAGATCCTTTTTCCGCATGGTGGGGCGACCAAGGAAGAGGTCGAGGAACTGCTTCGGTTCGCCATTGAAGGCCGCAAGCGTGTCAAAGACCAATTGATGCGGATCGATTCCACCTACGGCAATGTCCGCTTCGCCTATCTCGACGCAGGAGGACAAATCAAGCCTGTCACTACACTTGAAGAGGAGGAGTATCCCAACCACTACCACAAGACCATCGCCGGGGGCGAAGAGGGGGCAATCACCGATGCTGCGCAAGCAAGCGCGCCCCCAGCTCCATCTGAACCTCTGGCACCAGCGGAGCCCGTTCTCAAAGAGAAACACCTCACGTTCCAGGAGAACCAGAAGGGCCTCTCTTTCGATGCTCTGCTAGGCCCCTACCTCAAGGAAGCAACCACGATCACAGTAACCGATCCGTACATTCGCCTGTTTTACCAAACGCGCAATTTCATGGAATTCCTGGAAACCGTTGTGAAGCATAAGGCTCCGGATGAAGAAGTATCCGTTCACTTGGTGACAACAGAAGACGAATTTAAAGGCGAACAGCAAAAAGAAAACTTCGAGAAGATTAAGGAGTCTGCTAGCGCAGTAGGCGTGAACTTCACCTGGGAGTTCGACGGTACCGGCACCATCCATGCCCGCCACATCCTAACCGACCACGGCTGGAAAATCTCCCTGGATCGCGGCCTCGATATCTTCCAGCACTACGAGATGAATGATGCCTTTACCTTCGCCAATCGGCTTCAGCAATACCGCCCATGTAAGGCTTTTGAGGTGACGTTCATTAAAACCGGCGGATCTAAGAATGGCCATTGAGCGGATAAGTAAAATCCAACAGCCACCGGATCTTCAGTGGGTTCGTTTGATCCCTGGCCTGCTTGATTTCAACGAAAAAGACCTGTTCTATGGCTGGAAGGAGGTATTGTCTGTACTGCGAATTCGTCAATCATGTCTGGCACGATTGCCTACTGAGACTTATTGCCTGGCGTGGAACTATATCTTGATCAGGTTGATGATCACATATAACAAACAAAGGGCCAGGATGGCATGGTGAGTCAAGATGTTCAGGTTCGTAACCTCATCTTTATCAGTCACGCAAATCCCGCTGATAATGACTTTACAACGTGGCTAGGAGGTCGACTTTCTGCAATGGGCTATCGGGTATGGGCCGATCTGAAAGACCTTAAAGGTGGGAGTAAACACTGGCAAGAGATCGAGGGAAAGATCCGGGGTGAAGCTGTTAAGGTTTTAGTTGTTACCACTCGCGCGTCGCGTACTGCAGAGGGGGTGGATAACGAGATCAATATTGCGAAGGGCATCGAAAAAGAACTTGGATTGAAAGAATTTATTATTCAGCTAAAAGTAGATGATCTTCCTTACACGCAACTGCCACCCGCGCTAAATAATCGGTTAGCGATATCCTTTAGAGATGATTGGGGCAACGGATTGCGCAAGCTTGTTAAACAGTTGAACGAGGAGGGGATTCCGAAGGTTAACTCGGGCCGGGCAGCAGTAGAGTTGTTTTCGACGGTTCTGCAGGAGAAATCGGATGAGCTTGTAACCATTAAAGAACCTGCATTTGCAAGTTGGCTTCCAATCACTCTTCCAGACAAGCTGCATGTGTATACATTCCCGAGCGCAGCAAAAGTCATGGAGGAAAAACTTCTTAGCGCAGACATACCGGCGTATTCATTTTCGAATACGCTAATTGCCTTTGCTGTGCCGGACGCTGTTTCGTATGGAGTTGGTGTTCCTGTAAATCAGCTTCGTCATGCTGAGACTGCAACGGAGGCGTGGCTAGACGAACGGTCTCTTACTGCTTTTGCAATACAGAGGAAAGACCGACGACGTGTATTTAATGGATTACTGAATGCCGCATGGGAAATCGCGCTTCGGGGTTTTGGATGTGTCGAATATCAACTTGCTCGCGAGCGCGCATATTTTATTCCTTCTCATGACAAACAACCGGTTAAGCAGCCATACAATGATCCCATGGGTCGAAAAACAAGGCCCATAACACTCGTCGGAGAAAGTAAAAAATATTCATCTCTGTGGCACGCAGCGGTTTCAGCGCGAGCTTCACTAAGGCCGATGCCTGTTTACTCGATACGGTTGCATGTTGCGTTTACAGATGATGGTGTTACGACGATAGCCGATGGAGAAAAAGCATTTCGCCTCAGGAAGTCGTTCTGTAAGTCATTCTGGAACGATCGATGGAGGCGTATTCTTTTTGCACTAATTAGCCGACTCGCGAACGGAAATGACGAGATTGTGATCGGGACAGGTGGTGGGGAATCTATTAGGGTCGGTTTTCCTCTGGAATTGGAAATACCATATTCGATAGCCAGTGACTTGGCGGTTAAAGTGGATGAAAGCGAAGACGACGACAGCGCCGAAGAGGTCGACGGTGCAGATTTCTACGTAGATTTCAATGGTGAAGACGAGGGCGGCGATGACAATTAGTGAGATGATTCTGCTAGAGGAACCGTCCCTTGAGTTTGGGTTTGTCCAAAGATCTAGTTTTCCAAAAGATGGACTGTTGCTATTTGGTCCGCCGACGGAGGAAGGGCAGCCTTCTGTCATTCGCTATGGGTTAGTTGGAACAAGGCGTGGTATCCAGCTATTTAAAAAGTGGCTGGCGAGAGTGCAAGGGGTAATCCCCTCGGCTAAGCCAGAAAAGGCACATTTCCAATACTGGCCAGGTTTCTCAGCTGTGTTCAATGCAAGCTGGTCAACTACACCATTGGCAGAATATGAACTTGACGAAGGAGAACTTAGCCGCACGGTGAGACTTGAAGATCGTCATCATGCTATATATAAAACCGCCAGTTTAATCGCGAATCCAATTGCAAGGCACGGCCGAGAGGAAGATCGTCAACCGGACCTGTGGTTTGTCGTGATCCCAGATGAGATACACTATTTTGGTAGGCCAAAGTCTATCGTGCCAGCGTCACTGCGTGAGTCGTCCGGGAAAACATTGGGCAAAAAAGCAGCTAGGGATTTCCTTGAACATGGCGACTTATTCGACGATTTTACTGAGGAGGCCCGCATCTATCAGTTTGACCTGGATTTTCATGCGCAATTAAAAGCGCGACTTTTAGGAAAAGCTGTTCTCCAGATAGTGAGAGAATCAACCCTATCTGATGGCGAATATATCCAAGATGGTCAGATCAAGGTTAGAAAGATGCAGGATCCTGCCACCACGGCGTGGAATTTATGTACCACTGCATACTTTAAGTCGCAAGGTAGCCCATGGCGTCTCGCTGATATCAGAAAGGGTGTTTGCTATATCGGACTTGTCTACAAGCGGGACGAAACGCAGCCAACGCATGAGAACGTTTGCTGTGGAGCGCAGATGTTCTTGGATTCTGGAGATGGAGTTGTATTCCGGGGAGCAATGGGACCTTGGGCATCCGAAGATAACCGTGAATACCACCTCTCTACGGAGGCGGCACAAGACTTGATGAATACTGTCTTGCAGGCATATCTAGCAAAGCATGGCAACCCGCCAGCAGAGGTATTCATTCATGGGCGAACTGATTTCAATGACGAAGAATGGACGGGTTTTTCACGGGCAGTCGGTGATGGTATTGAGCTGACAGGCGTAAAAATACGTAAATCTAATCGGTTAAAGGTCTATCGGGCAGGAAAGAAGCCGCTTGTCAGAGGAACGGCTTGGGTATTGAGCGATCGAAAGGCCTACTTATGGTCTAGTGGATATATCCCAAGGTTGGCGACGTATCCAGGTTGGGAAGTTCCGAATCCT
The DNA here is from genome assembly GCA_021821045.1 of Pseudomonadota bacterium. Classification (GTDB taxonomy): domain Bacteria; phylum Pseudomonadota; class Gammaproteobacteria; order JAADHS01; family JAADHS01; genus JAKACW01. Next base: position 92,413 of record JAKACW010000007.1, on the reverse strand, counting down.
TTGGAAGTAGAGATTCAACGCGGGGAGGCATCTATAGAAACGGTGTTAAACGATGTGCTCGGTTTGACGAAGCTAAACTACAACGCTTGTCTGTATGGAGATAGCAAACCGGTTACGCTGCGATTTGCAGACATCGTTGGCAACATCTTGACCGCAACACCAGATAAAGATCATCCACCGCTTCCTTTTAAATATTACATCTGAGATTGATAAGAAGTATTACGGGAATTATTAGGATGGCGATATACCAAGTTACAGATAAAGGCTTCCAGCCCATAGAAGTGACAAACTTCGCCGATGCAGGTTTCAAGGAGCGCGAGCATCTTCAGCAATTGCTGAAACAGCAAATCGACGTCATTGCGCCAGAGACACTGGTCATTTCCGAAGAATTCGGTAGTTGGGAGGATAGCCGACGAAGGATTGACCTTCTAGGTATAGACAAGGAAGCTAATCTCGTCGTCATCGAGCTCAAGCGTACTGAGGACGGTGGGCATATGGATCTGCAAGCTATCCGGTATGCGGCCATGATTTCGACTATGACTTTCGACGGCGCGGTTGATGTTTTCGAGAGACACCTGAATACATTGGGCAAGGAGGATGATGCTCGGGAACGCTTGTTGGAGTTCCTCGACTGGGAGGAGGCGGACGAAGACCGGTTTGCGCAGGAGGTACGTATAGTACTTGCGGCAGCGGAATTCTCAAAAGAGATTACAAGCTCTGTGCTGTGGCTCAATGAACGCGGATTGGACATACGATGCATTCGGCTTCGTCCTTACAGGGACGGAGACAAGCTGCTTCTGGATATACAACAAGTGATTCCGTTGCCGGAAGCGGAGGAGTACCAGATTAGGATTCGCGACAAAGCGCGATTGGAACGAGTCTCTCGGGCTCAGTCGCGGGATCTTACCAAATACGATGTGACAATCGGGGGCGAATCATTTAGTCACCTTCCAAAACGGCGTGCGATATACCATGTGATCCGCCATCTGTGCGATTCAGGAGTCGATCCGGAGGAGATACGCGCGGTGATAACTTGGAAGAGCAATATGATGCGGGTCGTCGAAGGGAATCTCGATTCAGTCGAGTTCGAAAAGAAGCTGGCGGAGCAACTCGTCTCCGAGGGCAATAAGCCCGAGACACGGCGCTACTTCATCGGTGACGATGAACTAATTCACGGGAATGGAAAGACTTATGCCGTGACCAAGATGTGGGGAACACGAACGGCTGAAGCCATAGATCTGTTCCTGGAGAAGTTCGCCGAGCATCGAATCTCGTATCGTGAGAGTACGGTATAACAGTGCAACGCCTATCGTGCTCTGGTGATGATGACTCTCAAGGCCGTCGGGTCCCCGGCGTGCGGATCGGTCCTGGCCTGGTCAGCGCTGCCTCCCCCGATGTTTGTTGAAGCCACACTGGGGACAGGTCTCGCGCCGGCGCCCTCGGGACTGGAGCGGCAACTGGAAGCCACAATCGCGACAGCGATGCCGATGGTACAGCCGACAGCCGGGACAAATGCGTTTCTTACTGTCCACGGGCGCAAGGAAGGACGTCCCGCAGTCCTGACAGGGTCGCTCATGCCAGGTCTCCATGTTGACCAGTCGCGGTACATGCACGACGCGGGTCAGATCAAAGAGCGGCTCGCAGATTAGTCGCTCGTAGGCTTCGTAGGCATCGATCAGGGCGCGTGCCGCGCTGCGTCCGGTTTGTAATAGACGATGCTGCAGGCGCCAGACCAGGGTCGCCTGCAACATGCGACGATCATGCGCCCGGTACCAAGTGTCGGTGAACGGCATCTGTCCCGGAGGCGAAGGTTCGCCGTGCAACTGCCGATACAGGCGGTTGACCGTGGTCTTTTCCAGGCCGGTTAATTGCGCGACCAGTCCCGCCCGGGCACCGAGCTGGATGAGTTGCGCGGATTCCTGGATGCGCGTGGCATAGCCACACAGCTCCACGGTGCAAATCGCGCGGTCGGCCTTGGCAAAGGGACAGAGGGTGGACAGAAACAACGCTGAATCGGTTCCAGGGTTCATGGCTTATCCTCCCCTCAACGCACTGTGATCAGGGTGGCGTGTTCCATGATGGTTGCGATCTCTTCCGCGCGCCCCTCGCGCACGGCGGCGAACAGCCGCGACCACCACCAGGTCTCCTGGCGCGGGATCAACAACGGCAGTTTGATCTGAGTGACCTGCGCCAACTCGTACGGCGTCAGATCGGCCAGCATGTAAGCGAAGTCATCGGCGAGTCCCGTCAGCGTGGCGGCCAACTGCGGATCCCGCCGGGTCAGGTCGCGAGCGTGAATCAGGTACTGCATGTTTATCTGTGAGAAATCGTATGTCATCGTTATATCCCCCCATGAAATTTTTCGTGCGTGGTCAAGTCCTTATCGGCACGATCCGCCAATCTGTTGTTATCCAGCGGGAACTCGGTAGGGATCGTCCTGCAGCGGTTGATGGCCTCGGCCACTACACGCGCCTCGAAATAGACCCGCCGGCCCAGCTGCCGTCGCGCCTGGCCCAGCGCCACCGCCAGCGGTTGGCGCTTACGCGCGATGGCCATACGGACTCCGTTCGGGCTGAGGTGCAATACCTCTGCTAAGTGATTGAATGTCAACAATGGCCCGTAGTGCGCGAGTAGGTATTGATGTGTCGCTGAGAGGGGTTCGGTCATCGCCAGTGCTCCCAAGTGCTGATTCGTGGCGCTATGTTAAGATGCTGTTGCTGAACAAAAAGAAGGAAAGGTGGCGGCGCGATGGCTGCTTTCGAGGCTTTATTGGCTGGCGGATTGTGATAGGACCTAGACGGAATTGACAGGCACCGTGCTGAATCGGTGGCGCGGAGAAAAACGACAAAACAATGACTTACATGCCACAAGTAAGCCGCTTTTCAAGCTCGGTCTGTTGTTGCTGGCGTCCCTAGATCGGCTAGGCTAGCGTCTGAGTTATGTGCGGCCGCTTCTACCTTGATACACCCCGCAAGCGTCTGCTGGAGCAGTTCGCCCTGAAGCAGATGCCACTCCTGACCGCGCGTTTCAACATCGCGCCCTCGCAGGATATCGCCGCAATACGGGAGGGTGAGGCGGGGAGGGAACTGGTCATGTTGCACTGGGGCCTGATCCCGCACTGGGCCAAGGAAGAGAAGACCAAGTTCAGTATGATCAATGCACGCGCTGAAACCGTGGCCACCAAGCCGGCCTACCGCACGGCCTTCCGCCAGCGGCGGTGCCTGGTGCCTGCCAGCGGCTTTTTCGAGTGGGAACGGACAGCCCGCGGTCGCCAGCCCTATGCGGTGCGGTTGAAGGATACGGATCTCTTCGCCTTTGCCGGCCTGTGGGAGTACTGGGAAGGCGAGCAGGGCAAGACCATCGAATCCTGTACCATCGTCGTAACCGACGCCAACGAACTGCTGCGGCCCATCCATGACCGGATGCCGGTGATTCTGGATCCAGACAATTATGACGCCTGGTTGGGTCACGAGACCGCGGACACTGAACATCTGCTCAGTTTGCTGCGTCCCTATCCGGCCAAGCAGATGACCTTGTACCCAGTCAGTAAGCGGGTGAACAGCCCGAAAGACGATGAATCCAAATGTATCGAGCCGGTGATTCTAGACAATGCGTGAAAAGCAATCTGACTCTTTGTCAAACAAGTGATCACCGGCTTTTATCGCAGCAGCGCGGCGCCATAGTAATTCGCTTTACGGGATATAAGGACACCAAGGCCGGCGAGCGCGAAGTCCAGAAAGCACTGCGCAAGGCGATTTATGTAAAGTACAAGATCATGGATCAGGACTTGTTCGACAAGGCATTTGGGTACATCCGACAGTACTACTGATTGGATACGGCCTGGAGCAGGGTCATATTATGGAAACCAATTTGCGTCAATCACCTCTCGCAAGGATTGCTCGATAACCAGAAGGTGTCTTTATCAGCAGAACTGACGGTATCGCAATCTTCGCAGCAATCATCTCAGCCGTCTGATAATCGCGGGGTGATCCTCCTGTGTCCTGAAGGTGGATGTGCCATGTCCCAACACAGTGTAAGACGTAGCCGGTCGGTTTGGCGTAATCTTCCACCATCTGCTTAACACCCTGCGTACCGAGTACGAACGTTGCTGCAGAGCGTTGTGAATCAGCAGGAGCGGGCAGGACATTGGTGATGACTATCGTCTTTCTGATTTCTGAGGCAGATCCCATTATGATGCCACCCGTTTCAACTGCCTGATATCGCCCGCATTCCTCAATAATCAGCTGGTGAGCGCGTGGTGAAATCCGGATCTGCCCGGTCGAATCGTTTTCCGCCTGTACGCTGTGATACGGGGCTATATCATCGGTTGTCCAGGTCATCCCGAGCCCATCATCATCCAGCTTGCCGATAAGCACTTGGCCGGATTCGGGTAATTGCCGCTTCCGCATTTCCAATAGCTTGCGAGCCATGGATGCGGAGAACAGAGAAATATCGGCATCGGGCATTATCATTGTTGTGGATGAACAACCCTGCCCAATTTCCTGGCGCTCCAGATCCCCATTGTTACCGAAAAAACGTTCGCGGAGTGTTTCATCTGACCGAATTATCTCGTAGGCCTCAAGGATTAGATCCGACGTGTTCGGATTCCTGTCAGGCCCTTCGATCGTCATCAGGCTCACTGAGCCCTCGGCGAATAATGACGTTTCGAGTACGCGTGCGGGCATGGTTTCCGTGGGGAGTACGGCCAGTGTGTCACGCACCGCGAGAGATGCGGTGGAATTAACCGCGGCCCACGTCTTTTTGGGTATGACTTTCCACAACCGCTTCTTGTCAGCACCGAGTGAAACTGCATCGATATTTACGGCATCGGCGGATTGTCCCAGACCACTGATAGCGCCAGATAATGCACCAGCTTTCCGGTTCATCCACGAGATATCGAAACGTTCTTTGACGGGTATAAGTGCATGACGGGCGGTATTATGCGGCGACAAGGTTCGGTTATCTGCAACTATCGAGGGGGCCAGGCCGGCGCGAGCCATATGAAGGGCTATCTTCAACCCCAGGCTGCCGCAACCAAGGTGCACGAGCATACGGTCATCAGGTATGTTAATGCCCGACACATCCCGCAGGAGCTGTGGCGAGATTGCATGTCGCAATGCAACAGGATGAACAGGAAAAGTAGCATAGTCGTCAGTAAACATCGGCGCCAGCGTCTCGAGCAGGTAGGGGATGAGTTCCAGATCGCTGCTGGAACCGATTAAATGTGTCGGCCGTCTCGCGCAGAGGATGATAAGAATGGGAATGCGTTGAGTAACACCCTGAACGTTTTCAGTTATCTGATGCAAGTGGGAGAGGGTATCTTCAAGTTCTTTCCCGCATCCATATTCATAGGCCTGTTGTATCAGTGTTGATACGTTGGTAACCGTTTCTGGCACATAATGGTCGTATATAAACGGCGTGCCTGACGGCAATCTGCCTGGCGTTGCAAATATGGCGATGGAATCCCCGTATTGGAAGACCTTCGAGGACGTTGATGGAACACGTAATGCTCCCAGGTAATCCCAGTTAACCGGCACAGGATCTGATTGCACTGAACCATAGAAGGAATACCCTTTCTCGGACCTTTGTGACCCAACAGTCGGAATGTACTTGACGTAATCGACAGGGAGGAATCTGAACGCGGGGCGTTTCCCAACAAGTTGTCGCAATGAGCTGTGTTCCACAACAGCATAGTCATCAATGCTGTCACGGCGGACAGGTTCCCAGCCCTGCTCCTGATCGATCAGTTCGTCTTTTGCCGCTCGTTCCAGCCAGTAGACCAGTTGATTGACGATGGCGCCAATATCCTGTCTGTGAAGCAACTCACGCGGGTCACCTTCAAAGTAACATGGTTCAACTGGGTCCTCTGGGTTGCCCGGCTGGATATGGGGGAGGGAGCGGTTGAAATCGGTACGGAGATATATCCGTGGCGGGTTGGCCGGATAGTCTGCCGGGAACTGGAAGAAGACAGGCTCAACAAGCCGGACCCCGGTCGGGCTCTTGCCGGCAGCTCGCCATACGGTGGGCAGGTTCGTCCTGATAGATGCAGAAGCCAAGCAGATGCCATCGGGGCTAATTTTGACAGGCCCGATGGCATCTACATGCGGGTGTTTGCCAATCTGGTTCAGCGCATGTTGGATTGCCCAGGGAGGCGTATTTCCAGAATTACCCGGATTAGCCATGCGGCAGGGGTTCGCCACCAACCGCGCTGCTGGAGATAATGGCTGGGGCTGCGAGTGCAGCACTTTTTAGCGCCAACCCATTCCGACCGACTTCATACTCCATGGGGGCTGGTTTTCCCTCGGAGGGGTATTCCGCAGCCGTTTCTTCGAGCATATCCCAGTGTTGATTTTGACCTTGCATGTCGTTGAAGCGGTTGCTAGCATCAATTCACTGACCGGTCGGTCAGTCTGATTAGCCTATAAATCGCGCGGGCAGGAGAAAAACGAATGGCACAAGCCAGTCAGAAATCGACGCCTGTTCACACCCTGAGTGAGGGCGCACTCGCCATTCTTGGTGTGGCCAAACAGCTGTTTGCGGATAAGGGGTTTGATGCGGTTTCCATGAATGAAATCGCCCGCCAGGCGCGGGTGAGCAAGGCCAATGTGTTTCATCACTTCGGATCCAAGGAAGCGCTTTACCTTGCGGTGTTGAAAGCAGCTTGCGAAGAGACGGTTGGCAGTCTGGCCGATACACAGGCCGGCGATCCATCCGCTGCGGTCGATAATCTCTGGAATTTTTTTGCTTCACATCTGGCGGCAATGTTGAAGAGCCCGGATTCTGTGCGGCTCATTCTGCGCGAAATAGCGGAAAGTGAGGAAAGCCGGGAACAGGCGCTGGCAAGTCAGGTATTCGCCGATTACTTCACCCGCCTAGTGAGCATGGTGAGTGACGGGCAGGCACAGGGACTCTTGCGCGCGGAATTCGATCCGGCATTGCTGGCGTTTTTAATGTTGGGCGCGAACGTGTTTTTCTTTGAAAACCGATCAGTAACAGCACACCTGGCCGAGGGTGGCTTTGCCAGAACGCCGGCCCGTTACAGCAGCGATGTGTTTGACCTTCTGTTGCGGGGTGCGTTATCCGATGTGAAGGGACGGAAAAACCAATAATGAGATTGAACCGCCGAGGATTCGCAATGAATAAAGCAACACTCACCGGACTGTTACTCTGCACCCTGTTGATGACTTCAACGTCAGGAAAAACGGAACAGCCAGCGGACAAACAGGAACCGATTGTCCGCATGGTGCCGGTCACTGTGACGGTAGCCGAGTCTCGCGATGTTGAGGTATGGGAACCCTCCGTCGGCCAGTTGGAAGCCAAGGTTGCGCCACTCATTGCCGCTGAGGTGGCCGGTCGACTGACGGCGGTCAATGTCGATGTGGGAGATCGGATTGAGCAAGGGCAGGTGCTGGCCGAGATCGACCCGGAAGCTTTTCAACTCGCGAAGGACATGGCCGAGGCTGACATCGAGCGTCTGCAGGCCCTGATCCGTGCACAACGTCTGGGTGTGCAGCGCTATCGTGCACTGGTTCAGAAAAAGTCGGCAAATCAGTCCGCGCTGGATGATGTGGAAGCACAGTTCGGTGCCTTGCAGGCCGAACTTACCGGAGCCAGGGTGCGTCTGCAACAGGCTGAGCGCGACATCAGGAAAACCAGGGTCCTGAGTCCGATTAAAGGGCGTGTCGATGATACTCAGGTTTCTGTAGGAGACTATGTAAAAGTTGCTTCGCCGTTGATGCGTATCGGCAACCTTGACTGGCTCAAGGCGCGCTTACCCTATCCCGAAACCCTGTTGTCACAATTACACACCGGCTTGCCAGTCAGGTTGAGCAGTCCATCGGCCCCGGATGTCAGCGTCGAAACCACAATCAGTGAGGTACGCCCCTCTATCACCGTTGGCAGCCGTTCGGTCCAGATTATTGTGAATGTCGAGAATCCGGGGCCCTGGGAACCGGGTGCGAGTGTGACTGGTGCGGTGAGGGTAGCCCGGCACGAGAACGCGGTCATGGTATCCGAGGTCAGCGTCGTGCGTCGGCCCGCAAGCACCGTGATTTACGTTATCAAGGACGGCAGGGCGGTGCAGCGGGTAGTGAGCACCGGCTTGCGGCAGGCCGGGCAGGTTGAGATTCTTGAGGGTCTTGCCGCTGGTGAGCGAGTCGTCGCGGATGGTGCGGGTTTTCTGACCGATGGCGCGCTGATTGAGGTCAAAGACGAATGACACTGCCAGAGATTTCCATCAACCGACATGTGCTGGCGTGGATGCTCAGTGCCGTGCTGGTTCTGTTCGGACTGGTCAGCTTCGATCGTATCGGCGTTGACCGTTACCCCTATATCGATTTCCCGATGATCTCGGTGACCACGACCTTGCCCGGTGCCAATCCTGAGATCATCGATGCCAGTATCACCAACCTGATCGAGACAGCGGTCAACAGTGTTCCGGGGATCGAACACGTGCAGTCCGACTCATCGCCTGGCGCCTCGGTAGTGCGTATTACCTTTAATCTGACCAAGGACGTCGACGTGGCTTTCAACGAGGTGCAGGCCAAGGTCAACCAGGCGTTGCGGGATCTGCCCGACGATGCCGATCCGCCAGTGGTAGCCAAGGTCGAATTCGGCGCCATTCCTATCATGTGGATCACGCTGCAGGGCGACCGCACGCTTCAGCAGCTCAATCAATACACGCGTACGGTGATCAAGAAACGGCTGGAGAATATCGACGGTGTAGGCGAGGTACGTCTCGGTGGCAAGCGCGAGCGCACCATTCGTGTCAATCTCGATGTGGATCGGATGAACGCCTATGGCGTCACTACCCAGGATCTGATTCGTGCCTTCCAGGGCGAGCACTTCCAGATGCCGGGTGGATTCCTGGTGGGTGATACCAGTGAATACCTGATCAAGCTCGACCTGGAGTTCCATCAGCCTGCGGATCTGGAACACTTGATCGTCGCCTATCGTGAGGGTGCGCCGATTCGCATCAGCGATATTGCGCAGGTGGTAGACGGTCTGGAGGACAACCGGCGGCTGGCCCGTTTCAATGACGAGACCGCCGTGGGTCTGGGTATTGTCAAGGTGACCGGCGCCAACGCGGTAGCTATTATCGAGGCGGTAGAGCAGCGCCTGAATGAAGAGATCATTCCGCAGTTGCCGCCAGGTATGAAAATCGCTATTGCCTCCAACGATGCCGATCTGATCAATGAACTGGTTTTTGCATTGGAGGAGCACCTGGTACTGGGCACATTGCTGACTGCCCTGGTCGTCTGGCTGTTCCTCAAGAGTTTGCGCGCCACCGCCATCATCGCCCTGGCCATTCCGGTGTCATTGCTGGGCGCGGTGGCGGTGATGTACTTCTTTGGTTACACCTTCGATACCATGACGCTGCTGGGTTTGCTGCTGCTGATTGGTATCGTGGTGGACGATGCCATCGTGGTGTTGGAGAACATCTACCGGCATCGCGAAGAAGGTGGCCTCGATGCAAAAACCGCCGCCCTGCACGGCACCAATCAGGTGGTTTTTGCGGTCATAGCGGCCAGCTTGACCCTGGTATCCATCTTCGCGCCGGTTATTTTCATGCAGGGCGTCATCGGCAGTTTCTTCCGTTCCTTCGCGGTGGTGGTAACGTTCGGAGTGCTGGTCTCCCTGTTTGTTTCAGTTACGCTGACGCCGATGCTCTGTTCCCGATACCTCAACGTAGCGCAGAAGCATGGCCAGCTCTATCGATTCCTCGAAGAAGGTTTTCGTGCCCTGGAACGGGCCTACCGCCGGATGCTGCACGGCGCCTTGCGTTTTCGCTGGCTGGTGGTGCTGTTAACCATCGTGGCAGTCTATCCCAGCGGTTTTTTTATGGGCGAACTCGGCAAGGGTTTTCTGCCGGAGGAAGACGAAGGACGTTTTCTGATCAGCTTCAAGACACCCCTGGGTTCCACGTTGGCGTATACCGACGGCCGTCTGGCTGAAGTTGAAAAACGACTGCGCCAGCATGAGGGGATTGCCAGCTGGTTCTCGACCATCGGCACCGGTGAAACCGGACAATCCAGCCGCGGTGAGATCTTCATCCGTCTGCAACCGCGCGAACAACGCAATCTGCACATGTACCGGATTATCGACCAGTTGCGCGATGAATTGGCGGAAATTCCCGGCATCAAGGCCTTTCCTTCCCCGATTCCACCTTTGGGCGGGCAGCGTGGCGAACCCCTGCAGTTCGTACTGCTGGGACCCGATGTCGCCAGCGTCGCTGGATGGAGCCACAAGCTGCAGCAACGGCTCAACAGCATGCCGGAATTGGGGAGCGTGGATCTCGATCTGCAACTGGAACTGCCGCAACTGACCCTGCAGATTGATCGCACCCGCGCCCAGGACATCGGTTTGTCCGCGCAGGAAATCGCGCTGGCGGTGAACGTGTTGGCTGGTGGTCTGGATGTGGCCAAGTACAACGATTTGCCCGGCGATGGCGAACGTTACGACGTGCGTCTGAAAGCCATCGAGGGCAGCTTCAAGACACCGGATGAGCTGCATCGCATCTACCTGCGCGGGCGCGACGGCAAGTTAGTACGTCTGGACACGGTGGCAAGTCTCAAGGAGGACATCGGCCCGGCCGTGGTGACCCGCTTCGACCTGAGGTATTCGGGCAATTTCTTTGCCACGCCCACCATCTCCGAGGGCGAAGCAGCCGAACTGGTCAAACAGGTTGCTATGGAGCTGCTGCCATCCGGATACGAGATCAAGATGATCGGCCGCGCGGAGGAATTCGAGAAGACCGCCAAGTACATGCTGTTTGCCTTCGTCTCCGCCATCGTACTGGTCTATATGGTGTTGGCCAGCCAGTTCGACTCATTCATCCAGCCCATCGTCATTATGGTGGCCCAGCCGCTGGCCATCGTCGGTGGTGTAGCCGGGCTGTGGCTGGCGGACATGAGTCTCAATATATTCTCGATGATGGGGCTGGTGTTGCTGATGGGGCTGGTCGCAAAAAATTCCATCCTGTTGATCGACCTGACCAACCAGCTGCGTGCAGAGGGCAAAGAAATCAGGGAGGCGCTACTGACGGCGTGTCCGCTACGTCTTCGCCCGGTCCTCATGACCTCGCTGACGGTTATCATCGTTATGCTACCGGCAGCACTGGGTTTCGGGGCCGGCGCCGACACCAATGGTCCATTGGCAGTGGCGGTGATCGGCGGCATGGTCAGTTCCACGCTGTTGACTTTGGTCGTAGTGCCCGCTGTCTATTCGCTGGTTGAGAATGGTTTAAAACACCTGCATGGCTGGTTGCACCGACGGGCTGTTTCAGCGACACCTTCTGAGTAGAGTAACAGGGTGATGAAGAATAGCGGTTACTGTTATTTGTTGGCATGTTTCCTGTTTGCGCCGATGACGAATGCTTTCGCGGAAACCCTGCAGCACGCCTGGAAGGCCGCTCTGGCGGCGGATCACGGTCTCAAGGCCGTACAGGAAAACACAGCTGCCGCCGCGCAGCAGCTCCCGCTGATCGCCATGGAGAGCGGAAGCGAGGGCGATTAGTCCCCAATAGGCAACGCCGTCTGCATATTCGCAGTTATGAGCGAGAGCGAGTTACGGAGAAGATGCAGCAGCGGCTGTAGTTGCCGTAGAGGCATTGTGGTGTAGCCATGACGGAGTGTGACGAGCGAATTTATGAGCAATGTCATACGTAGTCGTGGCGGACGCAGGCCGGTCGGGGCAAAAAGAATTAATCGTCGCGTTGGCGAGTCGATTTTTGACAGGGAGGTCAAAAATCTTTATCGAGATAGCGACTCGCTTGACAATGAACTGCGTTACCCTGGGTAAATTAAGGGGTATCGGCAATATAAGTCAAGTACAGATATGACAAGGGATAATGGGCAACAGGTACTCATATTTAAACTATATAAAACAGTAATTTATAACAAATAATTGCGAAGCAGGTAACCTTCGAAAAACTGTAACCCATAGTGTAACTTGTAGATCATTTTCTTGTATATATCCTTATTAAACAATGCTATGACACCTGTGCATCAGCGGGGTGTGTTCGATAGTTGTCACGTGCGATAGGTGTCCACTTGTTGTTCGGTTGGCGTGTGTTGGATTATTTCTCGACGGGGGTGTCGGGTGCGTTGCCCCATTCCGACCATGAACCGCTGTATGCCCGCACCTTGGGATAGCCCAATAACTTCAGTACGAAGTAGGAATGGGCGGAACGGTGGTGGGAGTGGCAATGGACGATGACTTCCTTGTTTCGATCGAGGCCCGCATCGGCGTACAGCTTCGCGATGTCGGCCAGCGGTTTGAGCGGCTTTCCCGGCGCGCTCTGCATGGCTTTGGTCCACTCCACGTTGATCGCTCCCGGGATGTGTCCGTTGCGGTTGGCGCGGGGCAGGCTGCCGTCGTATTCGTTCTGGGAGCGAGTATCGAGCACTTGAGTCGTGCCGTCGGACAGGTGGGCGAGGATATAGGCTTTGTCCGCGTGGGCGGTCGCGGTGGTTTCGATCGGGTACACGGTCGGAACCGGCGTCGCCGCCGTCGGTTCATAGCCAAACCCCGCCTGCTGCCACGCCTGCGTGCCGCCGTCCAGCAGCATGAGGCGGCCGCGGTGGCCGCAGGTATCCAAAGTCCACAACAAGCGGCAGGCGCGGGCGCCCCCTTCGTCGTCGTAGGCGATGACGTCGGCATCGGGGGTCAAGCCGATGGCCGACAGCACGCGACTCAGCGTCGCGCTGTCCGGCAGGAGCCCCAGCACCGGCGGCGCGGGCCGCACCAGTTGCTTGTAGTCCAGATAAACGGCGCCCGGGAGATTGCAGCGGCGACCGGCGTCCGTGCACAGATTGATAACATGGGGAGCGGGGGTTTGCTCAAGCAGCGACTTGATGTCTTGGGCCGAAAGCAGGGCGTAGCGTTGTGCGGGCATGATCGGTTCCGTTGCGATGCGAAGCTCGCGCAACAGTATACCCGGTGGCGGCAACGGCATGTGCCGCACAAACGCGCGCTGAGTGCGCAGTCGACGCGTAGTTTAGAGGTTAACTGATAGAGATCTGCCGCTCAGCGGTTTGCGATGGAGCAGTGCAGCGGAATCACGTCCGCCTTTGCGCCGCGATGGCGAAGGTCGCTGCTATCGGTTTGGTCGGGTTCGCCAATGACGATCTCGTCGAAGGGCATGGTGGTGTAGTTTACAGCCATGTATGTGACGAAGTCGTTTAGGTTATCAATAACTTGTTTCATAAATGTGATGTCTCTTTCGAAGTTATATTTATTGTCCGACCCTACTGCTTGAGAGTATCGGCCATCACAATTCAACCTTTGAGCGCCCCTATACCGCGAATTCTTTAATTTTTTGTATCAGTTGCGTCAGTATCTTCGCGTTGCCGGCTACGATATTGCCCGAGTTAACATAGTCTTCGCTACCCGTAAAATCCGAGACAAAGCCGCCCGCTTCCTGAATGAGCAACACGCCCGCGGCCATGTCCCAAGGCTTCAGTCCGAATTCCCAAAAGCCATCCAAGCGCCCGGCGGCGACGTAGGCCAAATCCAGCGTGGCTGCGCCCGCCCGACGAATTCCCGCCGTTTCCGGCATCAGGCTGCGAAACATCCTCATGTAGGCGTCCATGTGGGTGATTTCACGAAACGGAAAACCCGTGCCGATCAGGCTGCCCTCGAGTTGTTGCGCTTTGCTGACACGCATGCGGCGGCCGTTCAATTGGGCTCCGGCGCCGCGGCTGGCGGTAAAAAGTTCTTCGCGAACGGGGTCGTACACCACCGCATGTTCGAGCCGGCCTTTGTGCTGGCAGGCGATGGAGACCGCGAATTGGGGAAAGCCATGGAGAAAATTGGTGGTACCGTCCAGCGGATCGATCACCCAAAGGTAATCGCCGCTGCCTTGGGCGCCGCTTTCCTCGGCCAGGAAGCCATGGTCGGGGTGAGCCTTCTTGATGACGGCGATGATCTCCTGCTCGGCGCGCTGATCCACCTCGGTGACGAAATCGTTGCGGGTCTTGGTGGTGACACTTAAAGTGTCCACTCGCTCCATAGAGCGGGTGATGATGGTGCCGGCTTTGCGCGCGGCGCGCACAGCGATATTGAGCATTGGGTGCATTACAGGGAGCCCTAGGTTCGGTTCGTATGTGGTTGAATTGGTGTGTTCTCGGCCGTTCCGACTAATTCGATCAAGGCGCCGATCGCCAGACGCAAGGTGGGGCCAACGGTGGGTGCGGTCATGGCCGCGACTCGTTCGCGAGCATGCTCGTTCCCGCAGCGTGCGCGGTTGCGGCGAATTAATCGGAAGTTCCTCGGTAGGGCGGTATGTTATCAAAGATCAGGTTCGTTTTGGTTAATCCTTCCCATGGCGGCAACGTCGGGGCCGTCGCCCGAGCGATTAAAAACATGGGCTTACGGCGCCTTGTTCTCGTGGCGCCGCGAAACCATCTGAGCGATGAGGCGCGCGCCCGTGCTTCGGGGGCGGAGGACGTGCTCGAAGGGGCGCAGGTCGTGGAGCATTTTAACGAGGCCCTGACTGGAGCGACTTGGGTTTTGGGCACGACGTCCCGCGCGCGTCGCTTGGACTTGCCCCGTTACACGCCGCGCGCCGTGGCGGAGGCGGCAGTCGCTGAGTGCGCGAGCGGCGAAGTGGCTGTGGTATTCGGCTGTGAACGTACCGGGTTGACCAACGACGAGTTGGCGCTGTGTCATGCTGTTGTCGAGATTCCCGCTAATGCGGAGTATGCCTCGCTAAATATTGCCGCTGCCGTTCAGATCATCGCGTATGAGATGCGTCTGGCGAGTCTGGCCAACTCGGACCAGATGGCGCAGACCGACAGTCTGCAATATGTGGATGCGCGGGCGATGGAGCGCTTCTACGAGCACATGGAGCAGGCGTTGCGGGAGGTGGGCTTTTTCGATGTCGGCAATCCGCAAGTGGTGATGCGGCGTCTGCGACGACTATTTGGGCGCACCCGTCTCGATGAAAATGAGGTCAACATTCTGCGCGGGTTTTTCAAGGCGGTGCAGGCCAAGGCCGCAGATGGGCGACGCTAACGGGGCAATCAACGGTCAAAGTTGCCAGCGTCCCGGGTTGTTAGACTAGAATTCGGGTTTAACGGAAAGTTAATCTTGACTAAAACAGTCAAGTTTTGTAATTTGCACCTCGGAACAATGCGATGTGGCGCCATATAAAAGAAGATGTCCTGTGCGTATTTGACCGGGATCCCGCCGCGCGTAATGCGTTTGAAGTCTTAACCACGTATCCCGGCGTTCACGCGGTCATCGCGCATCGGCTGAGTCACTGGTTGTGGCGGCATGGGGCGAAGTGGTTGGCTCGTGTGAATTCCACGCTCGCTCGCTGGTTGACCGGCGTGGAGATTCATCCCGGGGCGCGCATCGGCAGGCGGTTTTTTATCGATCATGGTATGGGCGTGGTGATCGGCGAGACAGCGGAAATTGGCGATGATTGCACCCTGTACCACGGTGTGACTCTGGGTGGAACCAGCTGGGAGAGAGGCAAGCGTCATCCGACATTGGGCGACAATGTCATCGTCGGGGCGGGAGCGAAGGTGCTGGGCCCCTTATACATCGGCAACGATGCCCGCGTTGGCTCCAACGCCGTGGTGGTTAAGGACGTGCCCGAGGGCACCACCGTCGTCGGCATTCCGGGGCGGGTGGTGAAAAAGTCGACGGTAGAACTGTCGCCCCAGCATGTCGCAATGGCGGAAAAACTGGGTTTCGACGCCTACGGTCTGACGAAGGACACGCCGGATCCCGTGGCCCATGCGATCAACTGCATTTTGGACCACGTCCATGGCATGGACGCGAAGATGGATAAAATATGCGGAGCGATCAAGGAGTTAGGTGGGGAAATTCAGGACATTCCTATTCCCGCCCTGGATGCCGATGAAATTAAGGAGGCACTGCCGGATGACCGGCCGCTCGATCGCCCTGAAGGCGAGCGGGCTGGACAATAGCTCGGGAGACGACAACGTCGTTGCGCGGTTTATAAAAGCTTGTTGACTATGTGCCTCAAGTTTGTACAATCGTGATGTCCATACATTCCTTGAGACAATAGAAGGGTAGATTTATGCGTTTAACTACAAAGGGTCGGTACGCGGTCACTGCGATGTTGGATTTGGCGTTGCACGCCACCGAAAATCCAGTGCCGCTGGCGGACATCTCACAACGTCAGGGTATTTCTCTTTCTTATTTGGAACAACTCTTCGCGCGTTTGCGCAAACAGGGTCTGGTCGACAGCGCTCGCGGTCCAGGCGGCGGCTATCGGTTGAGCCGGCCGGCCGATGAGATCGCTGTTGCAGACGTGATCACGGCCATCGATGAAAAGGTAAACGTCACCCGTTGCGGCGGCAAGGGCGACTGCCAAGACGGTCAACCGTGTTTGACCCATGAACTGTGGTGCGATCTGAGCGATCAGATTCACGATTTCTTGAGCAACATCTCGCTGGGCAAGCTCGTTCAGAACAGAGCGGTGCAAGCCATTGCCGCGCGCCAAGACCTCGCGCAACGCCATGGCGGGAAAGTGATTAATCTGGTCGAAGAACCAGTGATGATACGCAGTTAAAAACTGCTGGCTATATATCAAGGAGGTAGGGTGTGACCGTGAAATTGCCGATCTATTTGGACTATGCCGCCACGACGCCGGTCGATCCGCGTGTCGCGCAGAAGATGATGGCATGTCTGACCCTGGAAGGTAATTTTGGCAATCCGGCATCCCGTTCCCACAGTTTCGGATGGAACGCGGAAGCAGCGATTGAAGAGGCGCGGGCGCACGTGGCCGCGCTGGTCAACGCCGATCCAAAAGAAATTGTATGGACCTCCGGCGCAACGGAATCGAACAATCTGGCCATTAAAGGGGCGGCCCATTTCTATCAGAAAAAAGGCCGCCACATCGTGACCTGCAAGACCGAGCACAAGGCCGTGCTGGATACCTGCCGGGCTCTGGAGCGCGAAGGATTCGAAGTGACGTACCTGGATCCCGAACCGAATGGTCTATTGGATTTGAACAAGCTGGTTGGCGCGCTGCGCGATGACACGGTGTTAGTGTCCATCATGCATGTGAACAACGAGATTGGAGTGATTCAGGATATCGCTGCAATTGGGGAGTTGACGCGCGAGCGGGGCATTCTATTCCACGTGGATGCTGCGCAAAGTGCGGGCAAGGTACCCATCGATCTCGATACGACGAAAGTGGATTTGATGTCGTTCTCCGCCCACAAGATATACGGACCGAAGGGCGTCGGCGCGTTGTATGTGCGCCGCAAGCCGCGGGTTCGCTTGGACGCGCAGATGCACGGCGGAGGTCACGAGCGCGGCATGCGGTCGGGCACCTTGGCCACTCATCAGTTGGTCGGTATGGGCGAAGCCTTTCGCATCGCCAAGGAAGAAATGGCCGCGGAATCGGCGCGCATCAAAGCGTTGCGCGACCGCTTGTGGAACGGTTTGAAGGATATGGATGAAGTTTACGTCAACGGCGACCTGGAGCATCGCGTGCCGGGCAACCTGAACGTCAGCTTCAATTTCGTCGAAGGTGAATCGTTGATCATGGCGCTGAAGGACATCGCCGTGTCCTCCGGTTCGGCGTGCACTTCCGCCAGCCTCGAGCCCTCATACGTTCTGCGGGCCATCGGGCGCAGCGATGAACTGGCGCACAGCTCCATTCGCTTCAGCATCGGTCGCTTCACGACGGAAGAAGACATCGACTACGCGGTGAATTTGGTTCGACAAAAAGTCGCCAAGCTACGCGACTTGTCGCCATTGTGGGAAATGCACCAGGAAGGCGTCGACCTTTCCAAAGTGCAATGGGCGGCGCATTAAGAAGGAAGTTGCAGGTTCTTTATATGGCATACAGTGATAAGGTCATCGATCATTACGAAAATCCGCGCAACGTCGGTTCGCTGGACGTTAAGGATCCCAAAGTTGGCACCGGCATGGTGGGCGCGCCCGCCTGCGGCGATGTGATGAAGCTGCAGATCCAAGTCAACGAGCAGGGCGTCATCGAGGACGCGCGCTTTAAAACCTACGGTTGCGGATCGGCCATTGCGTCAAGCTCATTGGTGACCGAATGGCTCAAGGGCAAGACCCTGGAGCAGGCGGCGCAAATCCGTAACAGCGACATCGCGACCGAGCTGGCGTTGCCGCCGGTGAAAATCCATTGTTCCGTATTGGCCGAAGACGCCATCAAGGCGGCAGTGAAGGATTACCGGCAAAAACAGAGCGGCGCCAAAGCGCAAGCAGGGTAATACGCCATGGCCATCACTTTAACGGACAGAGCAGCCGATCGCGTCAAGCGCTTCCTCGAGGGGCGCGGCAAAGGCGTGGGCTTGCGCTTGGGCGTGCGCACCACCGGCTGTTCCGGATTCGCCTATGTTCTGGAGTTCGCCGATGAAGTCGCGGCGTCGGATACGGTTTTCGAGGATCGCGGCGTGAAGGTGCTGGTCGATCCGAAGAGCCTGGTGTTTCTCGACGGCACCGAGCTGGATTTTGCCAAAGAAGGGCTGAACGAAGGGTTCAAGTTCAATAACCCCAACGTCAAAGACACCTGCGGCTGCGGCGAAAGCTTTAGCGTTTAGCGCGCCCATCCGCGGTTATGGGCACGACGTCGTTCAATCAAGACTATTTTGCTCTATTCGATCTGCCGCGCCGTTACGCGTTGGATGGCAGTCTGTTGCACGAGCGTTACCGGGCGCTGCAGCGGGCCACCCATCCCGACAGTCACGCCGGCGGATCGGATCAGGCCAAACGCTTGGCGGTGCAATTGGCGGCGCGGGTGAACGAAGCGTACCGGGTGCTTAAAGATCCATTGCTCCGGGCGCGCTACTGGCTCGAATTGCACGGCGTGGCGCTGAACGATGAGGCCCAGACTGTGCGCGACGGGGCGTTTTTAATGGCCCAAATGGATTTGCGGGAACGGTTGGGCGAGCTTAAACAAACGTTTTCCGAACAGGATGCGCGCGCGTTGGCGGCGGAGATCAAACATCAGCTCGCGGCCCTGCAAGATGAACTGGCCCGGGCGCTCGGCGATGACAGCAAACAAGAAAAGATGACACACGCGCAGGGACTCATCGCGAAAGCGCAGTTTTTCACCAAGCTACAAAGCGAGCTGGACGAGATTTCGTTATTTCGCGCGGAATAAGGAGCGGATTATTCCGCGATAAAAATGACTGCGGTCGTGACTCGGGTGATCGATCGCGGTAGGAAACCGCGCCCACAAACATTGGTTACGATTTATCGACATGGCAGTACTTCAGATCAGCGAACCGGGTCAATCACAGGCGCCTCACGAGCACCGCCTCGCCGCCGGTATCGATTTGGGCACCACCCATTCCCTGGTGGCGTCGGTGCGCAGCGGCGTGGCCGACGTTTTGCCGGACGAGCAGGGACAGTCGTTGTTGCCATCCGTGGTTCGCTACCGCGAGGGCGCGCCTCCTGAGGTGGGCGCGGCGGCGAAAGCCAAATCCGCTACGGATCCCCACAACACCATTGTATCGGGCAAGCGCTTCATGGGCCGCGGTCTTGCCGACGCAAAGAAAGCCGGCGCCGCCGACCATTATCGCTTCGTCGAAGACGAGCAGGGGATGGTGCGGTTGCAGACGGATGTCGGCGCGTTTTCGCCGGTCGAGGTATCGGCGGAGATACTCAAAGCACTGCGTTACCGCGCCGAGCAAACGTTGGGCGGCGAACTGACCGGTGTGGTGATCACTGTGCCGGCCTATTTCGACGACGCGCAACGGCAAGCCACCCGCGATGCCGGCAAGCTGGCGGGTTTGAACGTTCTGCGTTTGCTCAACGAACCCACGGCGGCGGCGGTGGCCTACGGTCTCGATCACGCCGCGGAGGGTGTTCACGCCATTTATGATCTGGGCGGCGGCACTTTCGATCTTTCCATTTTGCGTTTCAACCGCGGCGTGTTCGAAGTCCTGGCCACCGCCGGCGATACGGCGTTGGGCGGTGATGATATGGACCGCGTCGTGGCCCAGTGGTTGAAGGATCACGCGGGTCTGGGGATGACCAAATTCTCGCCCGCGCAATGGCGCCAGCTCCTGAACATCGCTTGCGCGGCAAAGGAAGCGCTGACCCATGCTGAGAAGGTCGAAGTGATCGTGCCCCGCCCCAATGGCAACGATCCGTGGCACGGCACCTTGGATCGCACGACCTTCGAAACGCTGATCGAACCTCTAGTGAAGAAAACCTTGCTGCCTTGCCGTCGTGCTCTGGCCGATGCCGGAATCACGCCGGACGACATCGCCGAAGTGATCATGGTGGGCGGTGCGACCCGTGTGCCTTTAGTGCGTCGTCGAGTCGGCGAGTTCTTCGGTCGCGCGCCGCGGGTCGACATCGATCCCGACAAAGTCGTTGCCATCGGCGCGGCGATCCAGGCCGACATCTTGGCCGGCAACAAACCCGGCGACGAAATGTTGTTGCTCGATGTGTTGCCCTTGTCCTTGGGCTTGGAAATCATGGGCGGGCTGGTGGAGAAAGTCATCCCGCGCAACACGCCCATTCCCGTGGCGCGGGCACAAACATTCACCACCTACAAAGACGGCCAGACCGCCATGTCCATTCACGTTGTACAGGGCGAGCGCGAACTGGTCAGCGATTGCCGCTCCTTGGCCCGCTTCGAACTGCGCGGTTTTCCGCCCATGGCGGCGGGTGCGGCACGCATTCAAGTGACGTTTCAAGTGGACGCCGACGGCCTTCTCAACGTGAGCGCCAAGGAGATGACCCAGGGCGTCGAAAGCCGCGTCGAAGTCAAACCGTCTTATGGCTTGGCGGAGGGGGACATCGAACGGCTATTGCTCGACTCCATGGCCCACGCCAAAGAGGATGTCCAGGCGCGAGTGCTGCGGGAGCAGCAAGTCGAAGCCGATCGCTTGCTCGAGGCAATTCGGTCGGCATTGAGTGTCGATGGCGAGCGGCTGTTGAGCGAAGCGGAACGACAGGCCATCGAGACCGCGGCGGACGAACTGGCCCGCGTACGCGAAGGCCATGATCATCGCGCAATTAAGGGCGCGATCGATACGCTGGACAAGGTGAGCCAGGAGTTCGCCGCGCGTCGGATGGATGACGGCATAAAGCGAGCGTTGGCCGGCAAGCGCGTGGATGAATTGAATAAACTGTAGGCGCGGATTTCCAATGTGGGAGCGGATCATTCCGCGATCGACTCGGCACTAGAGATGTTTCGATCGATGAAACGCGGTAGGAAACCGTTCCCACAGCGAAGCATGCACCGCGATTACATTAAGAGATTGCAGCTAGATTAGGGTGTTTCTGAACAATGCCACAAATCATTTTCTTGCCCCATGAAGAAATCTGCCCGGAAGGGGCTGTGATCAACGTCGAGTCCGGTATCACCATTTGCGATGCTGCGTTGAAGAACGATATTCCCATCGAGCACGCCTGCGAGAAGTCGTGCGCCTGCACAACTTGTCATGTCATCGTGCGCGAAGGCTTCGATTCCTTGCCCGAAGCCAGTGAAAACGAGGAAGACCTGCTGGACAAAGCCTGGGGCCTTGAACCTGAATCGCGCTTAAGCTGTCAGGCCGTGGTGCAGAACCAGGATTTGGTTATTGAAATTCCCAAATACACCATCAACATGGTGGCCGAGCGCAAATAGGAGAACACCATGGGACTCAAATGGACCGACAGCCTCGAAATCGCCATCTCCCTGGACGAAAAGCATCCGGACATCGATCCGCAGTATGTCCGCTTCACCGACCTGCACCGTTGGGTCTGCGAGTTGGAGGATTTCGACGACGCGCCGGACCAATCGGGAGAGAAAATCCTCGAAGCTATCCAGATGGCGTGGATTGACGAGCGGGCGTAGGCGTCGT
The DNA here is from genome assembly GCA_021821045.1 of Pseudomonadota bacterium. GTDB lineage: Bacteria > Pseudomonadota > Gammaproteobacteria > JAADHS01 > JAADHS01 > JAKACW01. Next base: position 70,598 of record JAKACW010000007.1, on the reverse strand, counting down.
AGCGAACCGGGTTGAAGGCGCACAAAATGTAGTCTTTATCTGTCATGCGCAGCGCTTGTAAATACGCGTGTATTGACAAGTGCCCTCGACTGACCTAGTGTCACGACATGACTGTTGCAAATCAAAAGTCCGAACAGCTCCAAATCCGCATTACGCCGGAGCAAAAAGCACGCCTCAAGGCGGCTGCGACGGCGGCAGATTTGTCGGTATCCGAATGGGTGCTCTCGGCCCTGTTCGCACCGGGCGAGGAGCAATTTCAGGATTATTTGGCCCGTCTTGCCCGAGGAGAAAACCACAAGATCGTATTGGCTGAGCTCAGCGACTTTTTGGCGGCGCTTGAACCAAGTGCGTTCCAAACATGCGTTGCGTCGCCCCCGAGCTTGGCGCTTTCCCCATTTCTGGCCAACTACGTTGCCGCAATGGTCGAGGTGGCCGCGCATCAAAAGTCACAAGACCCGCCGCCTTGGACTCGATCGATTTCCCCGTTAGCGGAGCCTTACTTCGGCGCATCGCTGAAATCGCTGCGGTTGTATTTGCTTGCTAACTCGCCGCCGCCATTCCGCCGACGCAATATTTTCATTGACGCTTCGGTCGGCGAGCGGGTCTAGACGTGAGCGGGCTGGAAAAGGCGGGAATCGACGCGTTGTTGGCGCGTTTGAACGAAAAACTGCAGCGCGACAATGTGCGTGGCGAGATTTTTCTAGTCGGCGGCGCCGTGATGTGTCTGGTGTTCAGCGCCCGCGCCTCAACCAAAGACATCGATGCGTTTTTCGAGCCCGCCTCGCATATTCGCGCCGCCGCATTGGAAATAGCCCGTGAGGAGGGTATCCCCAAGCACTGGTTGAATGACGCGGTAAAAGGTTTCTTGAGCGAAAAGGGTCGCTTTGACCGCTACATGGAACTTAGCCATCTCAAGGTATTCAACGCCCAGCCGGAATACCTGTTCGCGATGAAGTGCATGGCGATGCGCATCGGAGAAGAGTTTCATGACCTTGACGACGTGCGGTACCTGTTGCGCTTTCTGGGCTTATCCACCTACGAGCAAGCACTTGACGTGATTGCTCGCTACTATCCCCTTGAGCGTGTTCCGCAGAAAACGCTCTATGCCTTGGAAGAGCTGGCCGAGGAATCCGGCCTCTAGCAACGAGCGGCCGATTGTCCTCGGTATTCCATTGCGGCCCCCCGGCCGCTCCTGTAAAATACCCCTCACTTCGTAAGCCCGTGTTTTAGCGCGGGTTTTGTATTTTTGCGGAGGCGTTTTTATCGGCGCTTCTGAAACCTAGTTTCTCTACGTCAGTCAAATTTGGGAGCAGTTTTATGGCCATTGAACGCACTTTTTCCATTGTTAAGCCCGACGCCGTGGCGAAAAACGTCATCGGCGAGATTTACAGCCGTTTTGAGAAGGCCGGGCTGCGAATTGTCGCGGCCAAAATGCTGCGCATGAGCAAGGCGCAAGCCGAAGGCTTTTATGCCGTTCACAAGGAGCGTCCGTTTTTTAAGGATTTGGTGAGCTTCATGATGTCCGGCCCGGTCATGATCCAGGTGCTGGAAGGCGAGAATGCCATCGCCAAGAACCGCGAGATCATGGGCGCTACCAATCCGGCCCAGGCGGCTCCCGGCACGATCCGCAAGGATTTCGCCGATTCCATCGAAGCCAATGCAGTTCACGGCTCCGACGGCCCGGACACCGCCAAGACGGAAATCGCTTACTTCTTCAAGCCGGAAGAGATTTGCGAACGTTCGCGTAAGTAAACGGACCAATTAGATGTGAAAGTTTGTGGGAGCGGATCATTCCGCGATTGACTCCGGTGCGAATCGCGGTAGGAAACCGCTCCCACAACAGCGCCGACTGAAGGTATTCGATGAATTCGCTTGTAAATCTGCTGGACTACGATCGCGCCGCCCTTGGCCAGTTTTTCGTTGAACTGGGTGAGAAGGCGTTTCGCGCCGATCAGGTGGTGCAGTGGATCCATCAGCAGGGGTTGATGGATTTCGACGCCATGAGCAATCTTTCCAAGGCGCTGCGCCAGCGTTTGAAGGAGACGGCTGAAATTCGTCTGCCCGAGATCGTGTGGGAGCAGGCGGCGGCGGATGGCACGCGCAAATGGCTGCTGCGTCTGGACAGCGGCAATTGCATCGAGACGGTCTACATTCCCGAGACCAATCGCGGCACGCTTTGCGTCTCATCCCAAGTCGGTTGCGCATTGGATTGTCAGTTTTGCGCCACGGCGCAACAAGGTTTCAATCGCAACCTCACTACCGCTGAGATCATCAGCCAAGTGATGATTGCGCGCGATGCGTTGCGCGACGAGCCGCGCGAACGGGTCATCACCAACGTCGTCATGATGGGCATGGGCGAGCCGCTGCTGAATTTCGACAACGTGGTGAAGGCCGCCAACCTGATGATGGACGACCTGGCCTACGGCTTGTCCAAGCGTCGCGTGACCCTGAGCACGGCCGGAGTGGTGCCCGCGCTGCGCCGTCTGAAACAAGTCTGCGATTTGAGCTTGGCCGTGTCGATTCATGCGCCGAACAATGAACTGCGCGATCAGATCGTTCCGCTCAACAAGAAGTACCCTATCGAGGAACTGGTGGCGGCGTGTCGCGAATACATGGAAGGTCATACGCACCGCTCGATCACCTGGGAATACGTCATGCTCGACGGCGTGAATGATTTGCCCGAACACGCGCGCCAACTGGCTAAGCTATTGCGCGGCATTCCCTCGAAGATCAACCTCATTCCCTTCAACCCGTTTCCCGGCACCAAGTACCAGCGCTCACCGGATGAAGCCATTTACCGCTTCCAGACTATACTCATGGAGGCGGGCTACACCACGACGATTCGGCGTACCCGTGGCGAGGATATCGACGCGGCATGCGGACAATTGGCCGGCCGCGTCATGGATCGAACCAAGCGTCGACTACGGGCGCAGCAGGAGGCCGCGAACGCATGAAGGGATTCAAGCTAGGGATAGCGATAATATTGGCTCTGACGTTTACAGCCTGCTCTTCAAACAAGGAACTGACTAAGAAAGAACAAGACAAGGTCGATGTCTACACCGATCTCGGCCTGGCTTACTTGCAGCGCGGTGATCTTCCGCGCGCCAGAGATCCTTTGATGAAGGCCCTGGAGCTCGATCCACATTCGGCGCGAGCCCACCACTACGCGGCCGAGTTCTACAACCGTCTCGAAGACGAGAAAACGGCCGAGCATCATTTTCGCGAAGCGCTTGCCATCGCTCCCGACGATCCGTTCTTGTTGAACAATTTCGGCGCGTTCCTGTGTGGCCAGAAGCGGCTGGAGGAAGCGGAAACCATGTTTCTCAAGGTGCTGAAGGTGCCGGGCTACGGCAAGCCGGAAGCCGTCTACGAGAATCTTGGTCAATGCGCCCTGCGCAAGCCCGACGCGGCAAAAGCAGAGAAGTATTTTCGTTCGGCCTTGAAGCTCAAACCTGATTTGCCAAAGTCGCTTTACCAAATGGCGCGCCTGCATTTCGACAAGCGCGATTTCTGGCGCGCACGGGCCTATTTGGAGCGTTACCTCAGCGTTGGCCGTCCGACGGCGGCGGTATTGTTGCTCGGCGTGCAGATCGAGCGGGAGTTGGAGAGTCCCGACTTGGTCGAGAAGTATTCGCAGATGCTGCGCACTGACTATCCGGAATCGGCCGAAGTGGGCCGTTTGGCGGAGTTGGAAGCCGAGGACGCGGAGAAGCGCAAAGCGCAGAAAGGCAAACCGCTGGAAGTCATTGTGTCGGAGGAAGTCGCGGCGCCTCCTGTTCAACCCACACCGGTTGAACCCACGGCTCCGCTCGAAGATGAGTTCAATACGACGTTTCCCGTCGACAGTGATGCCGCAACGCCATCCCCCGAGGTCGTGCCGTGACACCGCCGCACGAGCCGGAAAACGTTGAGGTGACGCGCCAGGCCGCGCCGTTGGAGATCGGCGAGAAGCTGCGCCGCAAGCGCGAAGGCATGGGGCTCAGCCTCGAGGACGCGGCGAAGCAATTGCGGGTCGATATCCGCCATCTCAGGGCGCTCGAAAGCGATGACGTGGCGGGCCTGCCAAGTCCCGTGTTTACCAAAGGCTACCTGCGCAACTATGCGCGCTTGCTGGAGCTGGATCCGGATCCGCTGGTTGCCGCCTTCGACGCATCGCAGGTCGATCGCCAGCCGCCGCCGTTGTCGCCGCTGACGTCCGTGCGTCCCGGCCCTAGGATTCTGGGCGAGTTTCCGTGGGAAAAGGTGCTGACCCTGGGTGGAGTATTGGTTGCCGTGTTGGGTGTCGCGTGGATCGGCAAATCCGTGTACGGCCTATTCAAGTCGGCGTCCCATGAGCAATCGGTAACGCTACCGCAACCGGGCGATAACTCGCCCGGTCTGCCGTTGACGTTGGACATCCCCGGCACGCCGTCGGCCGAAAACGGCGGTGGCCTCACTTTGCCGCCGGAGGAGTCCGGTCCGGTTACTCCCGAGTCGGACATCGAAACGACGGCGCCGGAGCTGGCCGTTGAGCCACCGGCGGAGTCTGCGCCGCCGCTGCGGCCCGAAGCGACGGTCACGCTCCATTTCGGTGATGATTCCTGGGTCGAACTCACCGATGCCGTCAACACCAGGCTGATGTCGCGGGTGGGAAAGGCGGGGCAGACCTTGTCGGTATCGGGTATCCCGCCCATTAGCGTGGTTTTAGGTAATGCGCCGGTCGTGACCGTCGAGTACAATGGCGAACCCGTGGAATTCAGACAGCCGCGACGCGGCCAGGTCGCCAAATTCAAATTAGGTGAGTAGGAGCGGCCACGGCCGCGATCCCTTAGTTGACAGCCATGTCCAGTCCGATTCAAGCCGTGCGCGGCATGCATGACATTTTGCCGCCGTCAGCCGACGACGGCAAAGGCTTTCGCTCGACCCATTTTCAGTTCGTCGAGGACACCGTGCGGCGCTGGCTGGAGTCCTACGGTTACCAGGAAATCCGCATCCCGATCGTCGAGGACACCGCGCTGTTCAAGCGCAGCATCGGCGAGGTGACGGATATCGTCGAGAAGGAAATGTACACTTTCGCCGATCGCAATGGCGACAGTCTGACATTGCGGCCCGAAGGCACGGCGGGCGTCGTGCGCGCGGCGATCGAGCACAGCGCATTGCGTCAATCGTCTCACCGCTGGTGGTATGCCGGTCCGATGTTTCGCCACGAACGGCCGCAGCGCGGGCGCTATCGCCAGTTCACCCAGATCGGCGTGGAAGCGTTCGGCATGCCGGGACCAGACATCGACGCCGAGGTCATTTTGCTCACGGCGCGGTTGTGGAAGGCATTGGGTCTGCGTCACGTTGCCCTGCAAATCAACAATCTGGGTTCGGCCGATGCGCGGGCGCGTTTTCGTGAAGCTTTGACCGAGTACCTGCGGGCCCATGAGCCCCAGTTGGATGAGGACAGTCGCCGACGGTTGAACACCAACCCGCTGCGCATTCTCGATAGCAAGAATCCGCAAGTGCAGGCGGTCGTCGGGGGCGGGCCGACCTTGCTGGAATTTCTCGATGCCCAGTCCAAGACCCATTTCGACGGACTGCAAAAGTTGTTGGACCTGGCGGACATCGTGTATGAAATCAATCCTCGCCTGGTGCGCGGGTTGGATTATTACACCGGGACGGTGTTCGAATGGGTGACGACGCGTTTGGGCGCCCAGGGAACGGTGTGCGCCGGCGGTCGCTATGACGGGCTGGTGGCGCAGTTGGGTGGGCCGGAGACGCCCGCCATCGGCTTTGCCATGGGCGTGGAACGTTTGGTCGAGTTGGTTAAAGAAGAGCAGAGCATGCCGGCGGATCCGGTGCCCCACGCCTATTGCGTTGCGGTCGGCGAGGAGCCGGCGGCGCAGGCGATGACCCTGACCGAACAGTTGCGCGCTGCCGTTCCGGGTTTGCGCGTGACATTGCACTGCGGCGGGGGCTCATTCAAGAGTCAAGTCAAACGCGCGGACAAGAGCGGCGCACCGCTGGCCCTGGTCATGGGCGAGTCGGAAGTGGAGCGCGGTGAAGTGGGCGTGAAGTTTTTGCGCGAAGAGCGGCCGCAGATCGCGGTGGCCCGGGCGGACATCGCCCAATGGTTAGCGGGTTGGCTTGTTCAGCGCGGCTGAGCGCCAAACGACAAGAAAGGAAAGATATGGCAGAGCTGCAAACCGAAGACGAACAACTACGCGAGGTGCGCGAGTGGTGGGACAAGAACGGCAAAAAGGTGACGACGCTGGTCATTGTCGGGCTGCTGGCGTTCGGCGGCGCCCGCTATTGGCAGAATACGCAACTCAAGAAGTCCGAAGAGGCATCGCTGTTGTACGAAAGCGTGATGGCCGCGCTGGAAGCCGAGGATTATGCCGCCGTCATGGACAAGGGCGGCATCTTGCTGAGCCAATATCGAAACACGCCCTACGGCGACCTGGTGGCGATGGCCATGGCCAAGGTCAAGCACGATCAAGGCGACGTGTCATCGGCGCAAACCTACCTGCAGTGGGTGCTTGATAACGGCAAGGACGAAGCCATCAAAGAAGTAGCGCGGCTGCGTCTTGGCCGGTTGTTGTGGTCGCAGGACAAGCACGACGAAGCCCTGGCGTTGATCGCGACCGGTGCGTCGGGTAGTTTCTCGCCCATGATCGAAGAACTGCGCGGCGATATTTACGCGGCCAAGGGTCAGACGGAGCAGGCCCGTCAGGCCTACAACCTCGCCTTGAACTCGCAGGAATACGCCGGCGATCGCGCTACGCTGCAAATGAAGCTCGATGACTTGGGCGGGGCGAAGTAGGGTAATCGCCAACCAATGTGGGAGCGGATGATTCCGCGATCGACTTGGCTTTGTAAACGAATCGGACGAAGAATCGCGGTAGGAAACCGCTCCCACAACGAGAATGCCACAGCGTCGTTTCGCGATGGTGCGTTTCTGGAAATCGTTATGCAGGCAATAGGCCTTAACAAGTTAATCGTCGGCGCGTTTGTTGGCGCGGTCGTCGTTGTCGCGGGCTGTTCCACCCTGCCCAGCGAGCCGTTCCCACCATTGCCGCCGCTGGAAACCGATTTGCCCGTGTCGCGAGCTTGGTTGCGGCTTCACCCCAATCATTTCGACGACCGTCGTGGCGCGCTGCCATTGCATGTCGCGGACAAGCAAGTCATCTGGACAGACAGCTTCGGCGTGATTGTTTGTTATGACGTTGACAACGGGAAAATCCTTTGGCGCATCGACACCGGTATGCCCATCAGCGCGGGCGTCGGCGTCGACGCGGAGCGATTGTTCATCGGCACATTCAAGGGCGATGTCCTAGCATTGGATCGGGTGACCGGGGCCACAGTATGGCAAGCCAAGGTGAGCAGCGAAGTGTTGGCGCCGCCGCAGGCGTCGCAGGACGTCGTGGTCGTGCAATCCAACGACGGAAAAGTATTTGGCTTCGACGCGGCGAGCGGGCGCGAATTGTGGCGTTATGACAGCAGCGTGCCGCTGCTGACGTTGCGCGGTTCCGCGGCGCCGCGCATCGCCGAGGACAAAGTTGTGCTGGGGTTGGCCAATGGCAAATTGGTCGGCTTGAACTTATTCGACGGCAAAGAGCGCTGGCGGGTCGAAGTCGCGGTGCCCAAGGGCCGTTCCGAATTGGATCGCATGGTGGACGTCGACGCCACACCGCTGGTTGTCGATGACGTGGTTTACGCAGCGGCGTTTCAGGGCCGGGTGCTGGCGGTCAGCCTGCAAACGGGCCGTACACTCTGGAGCCGGGATATCGCGTCCACACGAGGTTTGGCGGTTCGCGATGGCACGCTGTATGTCACCGCGGACGACGGCGCGTTGTGGGCGCTCAACCGGTCCAACGGGCAAGTGATTTGGCGCCAGGTCGCGCTAACCGGTCGCGAAGTCACCGCGCCCGCAATAAGCGGCGACTATGTGGTGGTCGGCGACGGCGCCGGTTTCGTTCATTGGATCGACGCCGTCGACGGCCATGTGCTGCATCGCCTGCGCATCGACCAGGCACCCGTGGTGTATCAACCGCAGGTGGCGGCCGGCAAAGTGCTGTTGGTCAGCGGCGCCGGCGTGGTCGATGCGCTAACTCTGGATGACATTTAGATGCTCCCTGTTGTCGCGCTCATCGGCCGTCCTAATGTCGGCAAATCCACGCTGTTCAACCGCCTGACGGGCTCTCGCGATGCGTTGGTGTACGATCGCCCCGGCCTGACCCGCGATCGAATTTACGGCCGCGCGCAACTTGGCGGGCGACCCTGCATCGTGGTGGATACGGGCGGGTTGGCGGACGCCGAGGATGATTTCCAGGATCTCATGACCGCGCAGGCGCAACGCGCCATGGCCGAGGCAAGTGCCATTGTATTTCTCGTCGACGGTCAAGCCGGGATGACTGCCGCGGACGAGACGATTGCTCAGATGATCCGTCGTTCGGGCAAACCGTGTTTTCTGGCGGTGAACAAAACGGAGCATCTGAACAACGTCGAAGCCATCAGCGATTTCCTCACCCTGGGTTTCAGCGATGTGATCGCTATCGCCGCCACTGCGGGTAAGGGTGTCGATCAGTTGTCCGAGGCGGTGGCGCGTTCGCTGCCGCCGCCGGGTGAAGACATTGTCGCCGATGCCCAACCGGACGCGCTGCGTTTCGCGGTGGTCGGCCGACCCAATGTCGGCAAGTCGACACTGGTGAATCGGATTCTCGGCGAAGAGCGGGTGTTGGTGTTCGACAAGCCGGGAACCACCCGCGACAGTATCGCCATCAACTTCACTCGCGATGAACGGCCCTACGTAATCATTGACACCGCCGGCGTGCGCCGTCGCGGCAAGATCGATGACGTGGTGGAGAAGTTCAGCGTCGCGAAAACCATTCAAGCCATCGAAGCCGCCCATGTCGTCGTGCTCGTGCTCGACGCGCGGGAAGGCGTTACCGATCAGGATTTGAACTTGGCGGGCATGGTGCTCGACAGCGGTCGCGCCGTGGTAATCGCGCTCAACAAATGGGACGGCCTCACGCCCGACCAGCGCCAGCACGCGCGCAACGACGTGGATCGCAAGCTGGATTTCTTGGATTTCGCCAAGGTGCATTACATTTCGGCCTTGCACGGCACGGGCGTCGGTGAGTTGTACTCGTCGATCGATTCCGCCTACGCGGCGGCGACGCGCAAGTTCACGACGCCGGAGTTGAATCGGGTTCTGGAAGCCGCCATGGTGCAGCACCAGCCGCCATTAGTGCGCGGACGGCGCATCAAATTGCGCTACGCTCACCAAGGCGGCAGCATGCCGCCGTTGATCGTGATCCACGGCAACCAAACCGCGCTGGTGCCGGCGCCGTACGCCCGCTACCTCGGCAATGTCTTTCGCGAAGCATTCAAGCTCTACGGCACGCCGGTGCGTGTGGAGTTTCGCACCAGCGAGAATCCGTACAAGGGTCGCAAGAACGTCCTCACCAAGCGCCAAATCCAAAAGCGCAAGCGCCTGAAAAAATTCGTCGCCCGCAAGTAGAGCGGTGTCTCTGTGGACGGCGCAATGTCGTGGGAGCGGTTTCCTACCGCGATTCTCTCCTGACTTGGCGCTACTGCCGATTCAATCGCGGAATGATCCGCTCCCACGGGGGGAGCCCAGTTGGTTGTGGGAGCGGTTTCCTACCGCGATTCTCTCCTGACTTGGCGCTACTGCCGATTCAATCGCGGAATGATCCGCTCCCACAAGGGAAGCTCAGTTCGTTGTGGGAGCGGTTTCCTACCGCGATTCTTTCCGATTCTGCGTACCACATATTCCTCCAGCCGCGCGTCCGCCTGACTAAGCTGCTCCGCCGTGAGTTCTTGCCCGCGCCACTGAGCGGGAATGTCGATGGCCAAATGAAGGAAGCGGGCGCCGCGCTCGCAGACCTTCGCGATCAGATGCAATGGCAACGAACCGATCACCGTATCGCCCTCATGGACTTCCTGCGGATCCAAATGGTCCACTAGCGTGTCGACGCGTAGCCCGTGTTGCGCCGACCACCCCACGGCACCCTTATGTCTGGATACGAAAAATACAGTCATGGTTCCTCCCTGGCACGTGTTGAGAAACCATTATGGGATTTTCTGGAGAATCATTGACCCTCCACAAGCTTGCCGATCGCCCCGAGCGATTCCTGGCGGGCGTCATGCAAGCTTGTTAATCCCCGCGGTGGCGGTTGTGTCGGCTTTAATAGTCGTGAAGGCTTCACGGGATCGCGGTTCACAAGCTTTCGAATCGCAGCGAGTCGCCCCGGCCGTGATGTAATGCGCCCTTCACTCGGTCACCCAGCAAAGGAGAATCCTTACGTGTCAACGCCTCGCGTAAAAGCCGTTCTCGACTTCGTCGGGAGGAATCTTGCAGCCTTCGTGCTGGGAACGTTCGCCTTGCTTTACCTTGTTCCCGATCCGGCTGTTCTACAAGAGCGTGTACGGGCCGCGGCGGGTATGGAGTTAACGGTGAGTTACTTGCTGGGTTTGCGCGTCGGCTTGGTGTGGGCCGTGGGTTGGCTGGTTCTGCTGATGCTTGAGAAACTCGCGGGGATGGTGCGTTTGCTTCGCCGGAGCGATCCGGCCTTCTCGCCCGGCTTGAGCTATTGGGTTGCTTGGGCGGCTCTGGTCTTCTCTATCGTGATGTTCTTCGCCAACACGGAGACCGTTCTTATTGCGCTCATTATCGGGTGGATCTCGTGGAGGCACATCAAGAATGAGCGCGAGCGGATGGCCTTTCAAGCCGCCCGTCGCACCTATTTGCCGCAGGCTGAGATGCGTTCGCAGCCAATGCCGGTCGAACAGCCGGCCTCTGCCGCCAAAGCCGAACCCGTGCCAAACACGCCGACCATGGACGGCAAGGAAGCAATGGCGCGGCTGGAGGCGCTCATCGGAATAGAGTCCGTCAAAACAACCTATACAATCGTGCTCGTGTTGCCGACATGCGCAAGCGGCGCAACCTGAGGGAGACCTCGCTCAATCTACACTGCGTGTTCAAAGGCAACCCCGGTACGGGAAAGACCACGGTCGCTCGGCTGGTCGGTCCCATTTTGCGTGATCTGGGCCTGCTCAAGCGGGGTCATGTCGTGGAAGTCGGCCGCGCCGAACTGGTGAGCGTGAACGTCGGCGGCACAGAGGAAAAGATCAAGTCCGCTATCGAGCAGGCAATGGACGGCGTGCTATTTATTGACGAAGCCTATGCGCTGAACTCCAACAACGGCGTCGACTACGGCAAGCAGGTGGTTGACGTACTGGTTCAGGAAATGGAAAACCGCCGTGATCGATTGGTAGTGATTTGCGCGGGCTACACTGCCGAAATGAATGCGTTCCTGGAATCGAATCCGGGCTTGAAGGGGCGTTTTGGGTTTGACATGACGTTCGACGATTACACGCCCGAGGATATGGTGAAGATCGCGCGAGCGATTGCTGCCCAACAGGATTTTGTATTGAGCGATGGCGCCGTTTCCGAGCTCGAGCAGAACTTCAACGACGCGTATCGCGCGCGAGACCGCCTCCACGCTAACGGTCGTTATGCCCGGCTGTTGATCGAAAGGGCGATCATAATGCACAGCACTCGATGCATGGACTTGCCCGAACGAGAGCGCGTCACGCAACTATCCCAAATCGTAGCGCAGGACATCATCGCTGTCCGTGACGAGCACGAGCCCAAATACTGGCAGGCGCCCATCGACGAGCCCCGACTAAAAGAGGCTATGGACGAATTGAATGCAATGGTGGGCCTGGATTCGTTCAAGCAGAAGATCCATGAGACCATCGAACTGGTTCGTTATGCGCGTCGCCACAATCCGGATTACTTGAAAAGGCTGGTTCACCATTGGGTTTTCTCCGGGAATCCCGGTACGGGCAAGACCACGGTCGCGCGGATTCTGGCGAATATCTACGGCGCGCTCGGTCTGCTCGAGCGCGGTCATCTTCACGAAGTCGATCGCAGCAAGCTTGTTGCAGGCTTCGTGGGGCAAACGGCATTGAATACCGCCGATGCCATCGAGCGCGCCATGGGCGGAGTGCTATTTATCGACGAAGCCTACGCCTTGGTGAAGGATGCCCCATGGGACTTTGGGCCCGAGGCAATTGAGACGCTGCTCAAAAAAATGGAGGACTGCCGCGGCCAGTTCGTGGTGGTGGCCGCGGGTTACACGGAGAACATGGCGAAGTTCGTCGAAGCCAATCCCGGCCTGAGATCGCGATTCACTGAACACGAGGCGTTTTCCGATTACGCACCGGCGCAGTTAATGGCTATTCTCGAGGCGGACCTTGACGCGGAGGGGATTGCGCTGCAGAAGAGCGGGCGGGCACCGCTCGAACGACATATTCAGAGCCTTTACAACAGGCGCGACCCAAGGTCGGGAAACGCGCGCGACATGCGCAAACTGAGTGAAGCCCTCGCGCGGGCAGTCATGTTGCGGCAAGCAAGGGATGGCGAAGGCAATGTCGGCGCGGGGCGCGTCACCCTGGCGGATGTCCGAAAAGTTCTGGGTATAAATCCCGAGCGGGATGAGGAAACTGTTGTAAGAAGCTTTGATGCTGCGTCAGGTTCTTTGGCGTATGGTCGCGCAGAGGGCGGCCGGATTCGGGATGGCGAGTGTGAAAACACACGGCATTGAATTCGTGATTTCCCATCACCGCAAGCGCGCTTCCACAATTCACCACAGGCCGCACGATGGCAAGCACCCCGCGCTGGTCCTCGGCGCCGTGGCCGTGTATGTCGCCGATGATGTCATAGCCGTTCATGAGTGGTCCTTTTCCACGCACTGTGGGGCCGGCACCCTGCCGCCCGGATCCCGATACCGATTCAGTTCCTCGATGAGCAGCGCACGCAACAATCGCTCTTCCGGCGAAGGCCCGCAGTAGACGCGCAGCCGACGGTTAATAAACCGCCTGAGATCATTGAGCGAGTTGATCTTCTCCGGGTAAACGCCGGCGATTTTGGCCAGGCCCGCCAATTCGGGGCCGGTGAGACGGATTGAGTTGCCGCAACGAAGCATAGTTTCTTTTCCCTTAACCGGCCGCGGTGCGTACCCGGCTCGAAGCGGCCGCCACGGCTCGCTCTGCTCCAAGCATAAAACAAGCGGTTCATGCGCGAGCATTCGCAAGCTTGCGAGATGGGAGCGGGACGCGAATGTTTGTCGCCTTTTTTTCAGGGACACGTTTGAACATCTTTGAGATCGTTGCGGAGTCCCGACGGACCAGTCTCAATCCCTTCTTCGTCAGGGACACGTTTGAACCCGCAAAACTGCGTTCTACGACCTTGTTTGTGAGTCTCAATCCCTTCTTCGTCAGGGACACGTTTGAACCCTCGGAGACACCCTTCGAGGCCGAAGCCGAAGTGTCTCAATCCCTTCTTCGTCAGGGACACGTTTGAACCCAACTGCGTCCTGCTGCAGCTCGAGAAGGACAAGTCTCAATCCCTTCTTCGTCAGGGACACGTTTGAACTCTAGGGTTCCTGGATGCGGTGCGGTATGTTGGCGTCTCAATCCCTTCTTCGTCAGGGACACGTTTGAACCCCTCGAGCCAGCGATGGCGTCTCCGTTTCGTATGTCTCAATCCCTTCTTCGTCAGGGACACGTTTGAACCGCACTGGCTCACTGGGCTAGCCCCCAGTGAACGTCTCAATCCCTTCTTCGTCAGGGACACGTTTGAACAGAGTCGGGCGAAGGACAGGGCGGCGGGGAAGGGTCTCAATCCCTTCTTCGTCAGGGACACGTTTGAACTCTATCAAGAGGAATAAAGAGTGGATCTTCGAGTCTCAATCCCTTCTTCGTCAGGGACACGTTTGAACCTGGAAAACACCACATACCGTTTTGTACTCGAAGTCTCAATCCCTTCTTCGTCAGGGACACGTTTGAACCTAGATCCGCCGCTTCCATAAAACGATGGAAGCTGTCTCAATCCCTTCTTCGTCAGGGACACGTTTGAACGAATGCCTGCGATGCCCCCGGCCTCGTCCTCTTCGTCTCAATCCCTTCTTCGTCAGGGACACGTTTGAACTTCAAAGGAGATCCACCGATGCATGAACCCTCCGTCTCAATCCCTTCTTCGTCAGGGACACGTTTGAACGCTCAAGCCATCTTTGATGGTGAATTGGCCCTGGTCTCAATCCCTTCTTCGTCAGGGACACGTTTGAACCTAACGCCGCAGCGACCTCATGTTCTGAGATCAAGTCTCAATCCCTTCTTCGTCAGGGACACGTTTGAACCAACTTACATTGACCCTCGCGCTGCATTCGCGGTCTCAATCCCTTCTTCGTCAGGGACACGTTTGAACACCCAGTCCACATTTGCGACGCCGAACACCCTAGTCTCAATCCCTTCTTCGTCAGGGACACGTTTGAACACAGAGCGGCAACGCTCTCGCGCAAGCGAAAATAGTCTCAATCCCTTCTTCGTCAGGGACACGTTTGAACCGACAGATCAAGCGCGACCTCTCGACGCTACGCGTCTCAATCCCTTCTTCGTCAGGGACACGTTTGAACCTCGAAGACACAAGAGGGCGTGAGGCCGCCCTGGTCTCAATCCCTTCTTCGTCAGGGACACGTTTGAACCGGCCGTTAACCGGAGTGAGGGCCGACGCGGGCGTCTCAATCCCTTCTTCGTCAGGGACACGTTTGAACAAATGCCGGAGACTGGTTGGGGCTGCGTTTTTCGTCTCAATCCCTTCTTCGTCAGGGACACGTTTGAACCTTTGTCGGGTGGCTGATGTGACAACAACTGCCTGTCTCAATCCCTTCTTCGTCAGGGACACGTTTGAACCAAGCGAGATTTCCATCGCGCAAGCCGCGCTGGGTCTCAATCCCTTCTTCGTCAGGGACACGTTTGAACAACAGGCGCTGCCGCAAGGTAGCAAATGCCGGGGTCTCAATCCCTTCTTCGTCAGGGACACGTTTGAACCACTTTGTGTTGCTTGGGGACGAGGCGTTTTGGTCTCAATCCCTTCTTCGTCAGGGACACGTTTGAACCCTGCGCGCTTGCCGCGCAGACGACCACGTCCTGTCTCAATCCCTTCTTCGTCAGGGACACGTTTGAACGCCAGCAACCTTGCCAACAGGACGCGCTCAGAGGTCTCAATCCCTTCTTCGTCAGGGACACGTTTGAACTTCGTCTCCCGGTATGAACTCGAAAACCGTGAGGTCTCAATCCCTTCTTCGTCAGGGACACGTTTGAACGCCGACCCGCAAGGCGTTGCTCAAGCAAAAAAGTCTCAATCCCTTCTTCGTCAGGGACACGTTTGAACCCTTGTCACATTTCCAAACCGCGGCTCAATCAATAGCTTAGTAACCAAAAAATTTTGAGTCAACCGGCCGCGAAAAAGTTAGCTTTTTCGCGGCCGGTGATGTGCTCGCGCAGCGCGTTCAGTTTCAAATTGTAAAAGAACAAAGGTCGATGCGCGGAATTCTACCTCAATCGTCGCCTCGCCAGTCAAGCGCGGACGGCTCGCCGGCAACCCGCGGAATTCCACGCCATCGGCGCGGCGAAACTTCGCAAGCTTGCGAAACGCCCTGAACCGAGCTGTGGCGCATACGATGTGCGTCATTCACAAGATCACAACCACCGGAGGAAAACATATGAAACGCAAACCCGCCATCATCGCGTACGACATCGGCAACCCCGTTCGCCGTCGGCGTGTTCATAAACGCCTTCAGCAGTGGCGCATCGACGGGCAGAAGTCCGTGCACGAGTGCTTACTCAACCACAAGGAGGCCGAGGAGTTGTACGTACAGCTCCTGGAGCTGATCGATCCGCAAGGGGACAAGTTGATGCTGGCTTGGTTGTCGCCCAATGCGGAAGTCAACGGACGGGGCGTGGGTGACCAGGACAGTCTGTTCCGCCGCTGGCTGCACGTGGCTTAAAGAAAAGGAGATCAAACATGGACTTTTCGAAGCGCTGGCATTTGGTGTCCTATGACATTTGCGACTCGCGTCGGTTGCAACGGGTGCATCGCTGCATTTCGCGCCGTGGCATGGCTTTACAGGAATCGGTGTTCCTGGTGTGCGCGAACCGCAACGGGCTGACCCAGGTTCTCGATGAAGTCAGCGGGCTGATGGATCTTGCTGAAGACGACTTGCGTGCGTATCCCGTTCCGCATCCGGCGGGCTTGTGGCTGAACGATGCCATGGCAAGCCCCGGGCAGCCTGTGGCGGAAGTGGCGGCGACCGCGGAACCCGAAAGGGCGTCGTTACTGGCCCGGTTGCTGGCCGGTTTCGGGAGGGCGGCATGAGCGGCGGGTTGACGCTGATACTCGACAGGCGCGATCTGAGTGTCAGCGTCGAGAACAAGGCTTTGCGCATCGATTACGCCGATGGTGCGTTTAAACGGGTGCCACTTGCGGTGCTCGGATCGGTGGTGGTGTACGGTAGTCCGTCGGTTCGCTGCGATGTATGGCGCGCGTTGGCGGACAGTGCCGTACCCGTGGCGCTGATGC
Organism: Pseudomonadota bacterium; assembly: GCA_021821045.1. Lineage (GTDB taxonomy): Bacteria > Pseudomonadota > Gammaproteobacteria > JAADHS01 > JAADHS01 > JAKACW01. The sequence goes on along the minus strand of JAKACW010000007.1, from coordinate 54,187 downwards.
CGGCGCGGGGCAAGGGGGAGGTGTGTTGGCTGGGAAGTGGCCTGAGTTCTTTCGTGCACTGGCGGGCCCGGCAGTACCGCGCATATCAGGAACTTGGGCGGCGTCTTGTTCTGGCACGTTGGATGGTGCGGGAGAAGTTGGCGGCCGGTTGTGATCTATTGCAGCGATTGGGAATCGGCCAGGAGTGCAGCGCGATTCTGACCCAATGCCAACAAGATACGGCTTTGGCTCGGGACAATGCGGCGTTGATGGGCGTCGAAGGGCGGGCCGCGAAAGCGTGGTATGCCTGGCTGCGATCGCAAATGGCGCCCCATTGGATGTTCGAATCGCGCAATCGGCGACCCCCGCGCGATCCGGTGAATGCGATGCTGTCGTTGGGCTATACGCTTGCTCTGGGAGTGGTGCATCGCCAAGCGTGCGCCGCGGGGTTTGATCCCTATCTCGGGTTTTTGCATGAAGTGGCGCCGGCACGGCCGGGATTGTCGCTCGACTTGATGGAGGCGTTGCGTCCAGGCGTGGATCTTTTCGTGCTGCGGTTGTTAGATGGCCAAGTAACACCGGCGGATTTCACACTGAGCGACCACGAAGGCTGCCGTTTATCGAAGGAAGCACGCTCACGCTTTTATGGTGCGTGGCGACTGTGGTGCGATCAGTGGCCGGCGCGTGCGCGCCAAGCTGAGCAGCCGGGCGAGACCGCAGACGATCAGGTTGCCGAGGAGCAATCCATCGACACGGCAGCGAGGGGCGTGGTCAACGATTTTCAGAAAGTCCTCGGCCGAAGCGAGGAAGAAAACCCATGGGCGATATCATGACCACGGCGCTTTGTGCGGCGAATGTGAAGCAAGCGTGGCGCGTGCTGCGCAATGATGCGGCGCCTTGGGCACCCGGTACCGAGGAGCAAGATTTGCAGAAGAATTCGCCGTTTCATCTGTTGACGATTGTCGAAGAGTTGCGCGAGGGCCGGTATCGGCCGCTGCCGATCCGCCAATGGGCCGTGAAAAAGGGCGATGGGGGACGGCGCGTGCTGTCGGCCCAATATCGGCGCGACAAATTTGCCCAGCGATTGATTCTGCAAGTGCTGGAGCCGCGAGCGGAAGCGTTCTTCCATCACGACAGCTTCGGCTATCGGCCCGGTCGGGGTGTGCCTCATGCGTTGCGGAAAGTCCGGGAACGGGTGCATACGGGGTTGCGTTGGGTGGTGGACGCCGATATCGAAAAGTTCTTCGATCGGGTGCCGCATGGCCCTCTCTTGCGCATGGTAAAGCGAACTTTCGGCGATCGTTGGCTCTTAAACTTGGTAAAGGCCTGGTTGGACGTAGGGCCTCATACCTCGGGCCTGCTTCAGGGTAGGCGCGGTTTGCTGCAAGGGGCCGTGATTTCGCCGTTTCTGTGCAACCTTTACTTACATGCATTTGATCGCGCAATGGCGCGAGCGAACATTACGTTTGTGCGCTATGCGGATGATTTTTTGTTGATGACGCCAGACGTGGACTCTTCCCGAACGGCCCACGCGTTGGCGGAGAAGGCGTTGCGGCGGCTCGGGCTGCAATTGAATGCGCGCAAAACGCGAGTATGCGAAGTCTACGAGGGCGTGGTGTTCTTGGGGGAAACGGTATGTCGCGGAAAGGGAAGCCCCCAGCGGGATTAGTTTAGCTCAGGGGATTGGTAATCAATCGTGGTTTTGGTAAGGTCATGCCCAAAACGAAAAGCCAGCACGGTCCCCAAGTCGAGCAGTCCGCTGTGCGGTGCTAACAAAGTGATGACGACGAGTTCGTTGTTGGGATGAAAGGAGGGGTATGCCGTTTCTTGTTCTGATCGAAACTTCGGGTAATCAAAGCTACGTTTTCGCGACCAACAAACTGCGGGAAAACGTGGGTGCCTCGGAGCTGATCTACCGAGCCGGAACGCAATGGGTGCTGGAAGCCATCGCGGAGAATGGGGGGGCCAGTTTCTGGAGCGACGACCCCCAACGGATGCGAGAGAAATTGCGTCAGCAGCGCACGCCGCTGCGCCAGCCGGGTGCCCAGGGTGGCTTTGAAGTCGTCACCGCGGTATCCGGCAAGGCCTTGTTTGTGACTGATGCAAAGGATAAGGCAGAGAACGTCATCGAGGCCGTGACGTTGCGGGCGTTGCAAGAGGCGCCGGGCCTGGATGTGTGCGGTGCGATTCAAGAATTCGATGACCCGCTTAAGCTGCCGCAGGTGATGGTGCAGCTTCATCAGCGGTTCAACCAGATTCGCTCGACGCGGCCGCAGCCGCTGGCACGCTTCGCCCGTTTGCCTTTCGTTGCGCCCTGCGCCCACTCCGGTGGCGCGGCGAATCGTCCTGACGGTGGCGAGACGACTTCGCAGATGTGTGTGTCGAAGTCGGATCAGGAAGTTCGAAAGAAGTGGCGTGATCGCGCCCTCAGGATGATCCGGTCGGTCGACGAATCCAGCAGAGAATTGGAGCTGGCCGATCAGATCGATGATTTGGGTGCTGACTGGCTGGCCGTGGTGCATGCCGACGGGAGCGGGTTCGGACAGATCATCTTGAACTTCGAGAAGTATTGCGGCGATGACAAATCCGCCTACCTTCAAACCTTCCGCGAATTTTCGCTGGACATCGATGCGGCCGCTGAGCAGGCTTTCACGGAGGCCTGTAAGCTTCTGGCGAAGCGGCCCCATCCACGTCGGCGGCGAAAGTCCAAGAGCATTTTGCCGGTCGTTCCCCTGGTGGTGGGCGGTGATGATCTCACGGTGCTGATCGACGGCGTTTACGCGCTGGAGTTCACCGAAACGTATCTGGCCGCTTTCGAAGATGCTATCGCACAGGGACCGACCAGTTCCGAGATCGCCAAGCGGGCATTCGGCGTGTCTTATCTCGGCGCGGGCGCCGGCGTGGCGATCGTCAAGCCGCAGTTTCCGTTCTTCAGCGCTTATGAATTGGCTTCCGAATTGATCAAGCAGGCCAAGGATCCGGTTAAGCAGCGGGTCCGAACCGCAGACGGAGACGACAGACCATATCCATGTTCGTCACTGGACTTCCATGTGTTATTCGACGCTTCATTCACTGGGCTCGATGACCTGCGCTCGCAGCTTGAACAGCAGTGCGATGCCGGTGGTCAGGCGATCACGTAGAGACTTTTTGCAGGACCTTATGTCGTAACGCCGGCCGAAAGATTGGCGGGCATGCGCGAGGACTCGGCGCGATGGGTAGCCCAGCACCGTCTGGGCGATCTGCGCCGCATGGCTGCGGCCATGCTGGCTCGTGATAGGGACAGCGGTCGCAGCAATGTTCCAGCAAGTCAGCTCCACGGGTTGCGCTTTGAGTTGATGCGCAGCGGCGCGACCGCTGAGGCGAGGCTCGACTTGCTTCGGCATCGTTATAAGGAGCTTGACGCAGTGTTTGGCAAGGGCGGGCTGTTCTTCGATGATGGGCCGGCGCAGGGCGAGCCGCCGACCAGAGTGACACGGTTCCTTGATGCGTTGGTCTCGATTCCGTTCTTCGTGCCTGAAAACACGGTTGAGCGTGCAGAAGGGAAATCAGCATGATCAACAAAGCATTCACACTCAAGGTCCGTTTCGATAGCGATTGGCAGGTCAGCCAAGGCGCGGGCGCGCCCGGCTTCATCGATAGTCTGATCCGCCGTCATCCGCAGGATGATCTGCCTTATGTTCCGGCCAAGACGCTGACCGGAATCTGGCGTGACGCCTGCGAGCAGATTGCGGCGGGGCTGGATAGCGAGAGTGGCGCGGCTGCCACGTGGGCCGATGTCGTGCGAGCGATATTTGGCGCGATCGATGAGTCGGGCAAGGGTAGTCGGCGGCGACGTGCGCCGCTGGCCGCGCACTTATCGGTGCGCGAAGCGCGCTTGTCGGAGTCCGTGCGGGCCGAGCTGGAGCAAGAGAGCGGTCTGCGGCAAGGACTGACGTTCATCAAGCCCGGCGTGAAGCTGGATGCGCGCGGCGTTGCGGAGGAGGACTGTCTGCGGCTGGAGGAGGTGGCGATCGGGGGTTGTGTCCTGTCGGCCGATTGTGTCGTGAGCCTGCCCGAGGACCAAGCACAGACGCAAGCCATGCTGGCGTTGTTGTGGGCGGGGGCTCGAGTCGTCGAGCGCCTCGGGGCCAATCGTCGCCGTGGGTTGGGGCGCTGCCACTTTGGTGTGGGCGACCTGATCGCGGCCGAGGACGCGCTGAAGGTTCTCGCTGGCGATCCCCCGGCAATCGTCACTGAGAGAGTGACGGAGCCCAAGCGCTTCACGCCGCGAGGGAGCCACGCCGAAGATGGCGGGTGGAAGCGTCTGCGCGTGGAGATCGATCTGCTGTCGCCGGTGGTGATTGCGCAGGCGGTAATGGGTAACGTGGTCACCAGTCAGGATTACATCCCGGGAACCTTCCTGCTGTCGGCATTGAATGAGCGCATGGCGCGAGCGGTCGGGTCAGCGTACTTCGGCTGCGTGGCGCGCGGTGAACTGCGGGTGCTGAATGCCTATCCTCTGACCCATAACCAACGCGGGCTGCCGATTCCCTTGTCTTTCCACACGCCGAAGGAGAAAAGCAACGGGGCGGATGTCAGCAATTTTCTCGAGGGCGAGCCTGGGGATAGCATTCAGCGCAAACCCATGCGCGAGGGCTATCTGGCCTACGATCATCAGGCGAAGCTGCTCTATCACCTCAAGCCGTCCGTCGAAGCGTTTACTCACGGCACGATCGAGGACGAGACCCAGAGGCCGACGTCGGAAGTGGGGGGAGTCTATACCTTCGAGGCGCTGCCAGCCGGATTGCGTTATGTCTCGGAAATCGTGATGACGGCGGCCGTTGCAGACAAGCTTGAAGGGGCGTTGCTGGCCGACGGTGCTGGTGAGTATCGCTTGGGTAAGGCGAAGAAGGATGACTTCGGTCGCGTTCGCATTGCTTTCAAGGCTGAGGACGACCCGATGCCGCGGCCGCCCTGCGCCTATCTCGACGTCTGGCTGTGTTCGGACCTGCTGCTGCGTGATGCAACGCTGGCGCCCTGCGCTGACACCGAGGTCTTGCGCGTCGAGTTGGAAAAGGAGTTGGGCGTGGGCCTTCGAGCCAGTGAAAACTCATTTGCGCGAATGCGACGCAGTGAAGGGTGGCGCCATGCGTGGAATTTGCCGCGGCCCTCGTATGTCGGCCTGGCAGCGGGGACCGTCGTGCGTTTTCAAGCGGACGGGAATGTCGATGGCCAGAAGTCGCTGGCGCTGGAAATGCGCGGTCTGGGTGAGCGCGTGGCCGAGGGCTACGGTGAGGTGCGTTTCAATGCGCCGGTGCTGGAAGAGGACACACTCAAAAGCAAGAGGGCGTCGCTCGATCGCAGGGACGAGGAAGGATCGGCGCATTCTCTTAGCAAGGAGGATCAGGCATTCATTCGACGGTTGCGGCTCAGAGCCTCCCGGCGCGACATCGAGCGTTATGCCGTCGAGCTGGCCGGGAGCGCTTCTTTCAGAAAAGACACGCTTGGATTGGCGCCGGGCAAACCGACCAACAGTCAGCTCGGTGCCTTGCGCAGTGTGGTCGTGGCGGTAAAAGACGACGCCGCGCGCCAACGCGCGCGCGAGTGGTTGCAGCACCTGGGCGCAGTGAAGAACCGTGTCGACAACTGGAACGATCGAACGCGCGATGAGTTAAGGGATTGCTTGGAAAAGGATCCAACAAGGGCATTCAAGCTCATCAACGACAAGGCGGGCGGGGCCTTGCTGGGCGGGGCTGATCTGGAGGATTTCCCGGAGCTGCGCTGGGATGCGCTCCGCGCATTGTGGATTGCTGCGATTCGCAGCGAGCTGCGCGCGCGCGAGCGCCAATAATTGGGAGGGGGCTACTAGTCATGGCGAGATCGTTAGCGAGACGTCTCATTCTGACGGGCACGCTCCGTGCCATCGATCCACTGCATGTGGGCTCGGCCGATGACGGGCTGGAGGTCGACATGCCGCTGAGCATGAACGGCCAAGGGCGCTATTACATTCCAGGGACATCGTTGACCGGGGCGTTGCGCGAGTGGGCGCGCGGTCATGTTGGCGATGAGGACGGGCCGACATCCCTGTGGGGTGGCATCCAATGGGGCAGCGATGTAGGTTCGGCCAGCCGCATCATCGTCGATGATGCCGTGGCCAGGGGGGACCCGGTGCCGGAGGTTTGGCACGGCAACGGCATCGACCGCCAGTACGGCGTGGCGGCGACGAGGGTCAAGTATGAGCGCATGGTGTTGCCGCGGGGGACACAGTTCAGTTTCTGCGTGCGTCTGGATGCGTCAAATGATGCAATGGCGGACGAGGGGCGCGCACTGTTGTGGCATTTGAAGACGGCGTTGGAGCGGCGGGAGATCGGCATCGGTGCCGGCTCGACGCGCGGTCTGGCGCGCGTTGAACTGCTGGAGGCGCAATGTCGCGAGCAGGATTGGACCAGTCGTACGGGCGTGCTGGCCGTGTTGCGCCGGGAGAGTGATGGCGCGGATAAGGAATTGTGGAGTCAGGCTGCGGCTGTCCGGCCGGTGAATTCCCGCACGTTGACGGTGCGCGTGCATTGGCAGCCGAAAGGCCCTTTGATGGTCATGGCGGGCCAGGACGGCCTGGCCGTGGACATGCTTCCCTTGATGTCCGCGGATGGCGCCAAGCTGCGACTGGTGCTGCCCGGTAGTTCGATCAAGGGCGTGTTGCGCGCCCAGGCCGAGAGAATCGTGCGCACCGTATTGGGACTCGGTGCTGAAGGCTGGGAAAGCGTGCGGGTGGGTGAGCGTCATTTGGCGCAGCTCGATGCGCCCATCGTCACGGACTTGTTCGGTCATGCGCGCGGCAAGAAGATCAAAAAGGGAGGTGAGTCAGCGGTCAGCCTCGACAGCGGCGCGCGCGGCTGGTTGGGAATAGGCAGCTGTTATTCGTCGAATGTGGCTATCGACCGGAACGATTGGGATTGGCTGGCCTCTGCCAAGGGCGGGGAGTCCGCTGACATTCATGGAACGTTCGGCCAGCGGCTCGGCCAGCGCATCCCCGGGTTCGAACAGGCTTTTCATGTTGCCGTCGATCGCTGGACCGCCGCGCCCGTGGACGGTGCCCTGTACTCCGCGATTGAACCCTATGGTGTCGAGTGGGAGCCGATCGAATTGCGCTTGCGTCTGGGGCGCGAGGGCAGTGATGGGGTGACCGATGAAGTGGCGGCCACGCTGTTGTTCGCGGTCATGCGCGATTGGTGCGAAGGATGGCTCAAGTTCGGCTTTGGTGCCAACCGGGGTTACGGCACCGTCGAGGTGTCGATGATCGAGTGGCAGTGGCAGGACGAGTCAGGTCAGACGCGGGTAGTGCAAAGCAAGCAATCGGCGGACGATCGATTCGACTTTGGCGAGATCGGCGATCGTCTCGAGACGTGGAAGCGGGCATGGTCGCAGTGGATGGATCAGCAGACAAGCGGGGCATGAGATGAGCGAGGCCGATACCATTCGATTGTTATGTTTCACTAACAATGAAGTTGGGTTGCAGGACGCGGTGCGCGTGGTCGCGGGCGAGCGCGCTCTGGTGGGGTTTTACTATGCCGCGCATGCGACCGGCTTCGTCCGCTATGAGGCGGGGGCGGTATGCAGCGCGAGCGGCGTGCTCGATCTTGACACCGTTTATGAGGCGCGCTTCTTCGATGCGCAGGGGGAGCTGCGCTGGTTGCGAATCCCGCAGCGCGACCAGAGCGGCCGCGCCGGCTATCTGACCGAGAGCGATGGCGATATACCGGGTTGGGATCGCAAGGAAGTCGGGAAGCTGAAGGGGATGAAGGATGGCCAATACATCCTGTGGGGCCAGACGGCAGAGGCCGACGATCTCGATGGCGCCTGGACACGGTTGTCGACGGCCGCCATCGGTGAACTGATCGTGCCGCTGACCGAGCGCGCGGGTGGGCGCCGGGCGGCGCTGCATTATCGCGAATATTTCGGCCGCGCAACGGGCGAGGCTGGGAAAGATGGCAATTGCGCCGTGCTGGCGGAGCGCTTGACGGGGCTGGCAATGGTGGGGGAGGGGCAATGAGCGAGGAGTTGAGGTCGACGATACAGCTGCGGACTGTTGATAAAGGAAGAAAGAAACAGTTCTTCATCATGCAGAAGACAAACAATGGCGAGCAGCTCTGTGTGATAAACGAAACAATGCTCAGTCCTGAGTTGAAGCGCATTTGGACCGGCAAGATGGATGATCTCGTTGGTATCGAGGTCCAGTACGTAAAAAATTCCAAAGGCCAGGTTTCTCTGATTTGGAGAGTCGGAGAGCCGCACCCTCAATCGTCACAAGCACAACAAGCCGGTCCGGCCGGAGCGGCGCGTGCGGGCACCGAAAAGTTCGAAAATCCGTACAACTTCATCCCGGCGCCCAGGCGCAACACCAATGACGCCGATCTCGGCGACAGTGCGCCTTGCGGGCATCACGCTTACTTGGCGGACCGTTGGAGCGGTCGGCTGAGCGTCAAGATTACGGTGGCAACCCCTCTGCTCATTCCCGATGCCTCGCGCGCCCCGACGACACAGCAGGGCCACAAGATTTTCGAAACCCGCTGCGACGCCCATGGCGCCCCGCTCATTCCCACCACGACGGTTAAGGGAATGCTGCGCTCGGTGTTCGAGGCGGCGACCAACAGCCGCTTTGGCGCGTTGGATAAGCACGAAAATCCCTTGGGGCTGCGGCTGCCGTCGAATGACGGAGGAGCCGTGGTGCCGGTTCGGATTGGTGAGGATGGCAAGACGGCCCAGTTGCTCACGGGGACGAGCAGAATTGGTGGGGGCGGTGCTCCGGCAGGGCCGCTTTATGCGGCGTGGATTCCTGCCTACCGTGATCAACACTTTCTTCGTTCCGGTCGAGAGTTGTTGCGGCATGGTCAACGGGTTTGGGCCGAGATCGAGTTGTGGAATCATCGCTCGAATCGTTTCAAATTCTGGCGCGTCGTTCGAATGAGGCCGTACGACAGTGCGCCGCGTCCCACGGATTTGGTGTCCGCAACTCAAGTCAAAAGCGGGTCAATGCCTGACGCGGGGACGCCGCGCCAGTGGGTGGAGGGCTGGGTATTTGTTTCAAATCGCAACATGAATAACAAGCATGATGAACGCTTGTTCTTCGTGGATGGCGCGGCGGAGACGGTGCAGATCCCAGTTGAAGTGAAACAGCGCTGGACGGCACTGATAAGCAATTACCAAGAGATCCACAAGGAAGAAATTGCCGCGGGAATTACCCGTCCATCTGCGTTAAATAACCCTTCTTGTGAATGGTCTCGGCACGTCAATCCCAGGCAGTTCGCAGAGTCCGAGAAGAAGCTGGAACCCGGCACCTTGTGCTATGCGAAGGTGGAAAAAGAAAAGGACGTGGGCTGGCGCGTCGTCGATCTGTATCCAGTGACGATTTCTCGTGGTCTTTATCGCGATGCGCCTAACGTTCTGATCGATTCCAGTCTGATGCCGGCGAAGGATCGATCGCAACTGTCGCCGGCGGAGCGGGTGTTCGGCTGGGTCAGCAACTACCACAATGGCAAGGAAGCCTGGCGCGGCCAACTGAGTGTTGGCCCCGTTGTGTGTACGACGGGGCCGGCGGCGATCGAGCCCATCGAGGACGACAATGGCCTCGCGTTGGCGATTCTCGGACAACCCAAGCCGGCGCAGGCGCGGTTCTATATCGGCAGCGAGAAGAACGGCAATGTGCAAAAGCTCTCTGCGGGAGCCGGAACTTCCAAGGTCGAGGCATTTTATGTCAAGGAAGAGGGGCAGACCCTGCGCGGTCGCAAGGTCTATCCCCATCACGCCTTGACTGTCGGCGCGCCGGGGTACTGGTCCGCCCGCGGCTCGGGCACGGAAGCCGTCCGAGCGAACGATGGTCAGACGTTGTACCGGGAGTACCGTTATGCCGGCGACAAGCCCCGCAGCAATCAGAACCGCTCCACCAAATCCTGGATCAAGCCCGGCGCGGAGTTCATTTTCGATATCGACGTGACCAACTTGAGTGAGGTGGAACTCGGCGCCTTGCTGTGGCTGCTGCGCTGGCCGGCGGATCATTGTCATCGCCTCGGGGGAGGCAAGCCCCTGGGTTTCGGCTCCGTCAGGCTGGAGCTTCAGGGGGTGGCGTTGCGCAGTGGGCAGCAGCTGGCGCAGCGTTACCGTGATCTGAGCGGCGGGGCTGACAGCGCGATCACGCAGTGCGACGATGCCGCCATCGCGAGGTTGGAGAGCGCCTTCAAGGAGGCGGTGTGTCGAGCTTACGGCAGCCGTTCATTCGATGGTGTGCCGTTCGTGAAGGCCTTGATCAACGCGGCTCCGGGCGGAGGCTTGCCGGTGCATTATCCCCGGCCTGATGCGCAACGCACGGATGCGACAGCCATCTATGAGTGGTTCGTAAACAACGAGAAATTAAAGAACAATGACCCGATGAGCAGCAAGCGCTTCCAGTCGCTGCCGGAACTGAATAGCGCCAATCGGGGACTAGGCTACCTGCCGACTGACGATACGAAAGAACAGTCACAAAACGAACGGTACGGTGATCGGGGGCGTGGTTCAAACAGGATGCAGCGGGGGCGTCGGTGATGCTAGCTTCCGCTGAATCCGAGACTGTCAGGAGCGATGCTGCACGAGCGGCCGCGGCTATGACGCAGCCGATGTTGCCGCTGGGCCAATATTTGCTGACGTTTACCGCGATCGAAAGCGTGCGATTGCCCGAGTTTAGCGGCTCGACCTGGCGCGGTGTGCTGGGGCACGCGTTGCGGGAACTGAGCTGCATCACGGGCTTTTCCCAGTGCGAGGGCTGCCCGCAGCAACTGGCGTGCGCCTACGGCTATTTGTTTCTGAGTCCACCGCCGCCGAACACGGAAAGAATGCGGTTGTACACCAACGCGCCTCATCCGTATCTGCTGAGGCCGAGCGGGAAAAGTGGTTCGCTCGTGCGCGCCGGAGAGCAGGTGGAGGTCGAGTTGATCCTCGTCGGGCATGGCAATCGCTTCCTAGGCCTGTTTGTACAGGCACTTGCGTTAGCGACCCAACGCGGCGTCGGCCGAGGCGACGGCAGGCTGATACTTTCGAGCGTATGCCAGGCTGATCCTGGCGTGCCGCCCGCATGGCATGAGATTCTTGACGATGGGCAGTTGCGCCCGCTTCGACCAACTAGGCCGGCGCTGGTAGCGCTACGCGAAAATGTGACGGTGATAATTGAACAGCCGTTGCGTCTAGCCCGGCACAACAAGATCGTTAGATCCGAAGAATTGACCTTTTCCGACCTCTTCACCAATCTCCTTCGCCGTATTTCCATGCTGCAATACTTCCACACAGGCACTCCACTAGACACCGATTTTGCGGGCCTGGTTGCGGCATCGCGCAAAGTGGAGATCATCAATCGCGATCTTCATTGGCACCGGTGGAACCGCTACTCGTCGCGACAGAACAAGAGGATCGCTATGGACGGCATCGTCGGCTCGTTCACTATCCAGGGTGACGATCTGGCGCCATTCTGGCCGTACCTCTGGCTTGGGCAGTGGGTCCATGCGGGCAAGGGAACGACCATGGGGTTGGGTCACTTTCAGCTCGCGGCGGACTAAAACAGCACTTTGGAGGGAGTAGCATTGGCACGCGTACAGATCAGCTTTCTTGGTCGTTCTCCTAAAGGTGTCGATGGTTACCGCAAGACACGCTACTGCTTCGCCGACAGCGTCGAGGCGGAACCCACAGCGTTCTTTGGCTGGGCGCTGCGCAATCGGATCCAGCCCGAGAGACTGGTGATACTCGGTACCAGTGGCAGCATGTGGGATCATCTCGTGGAAACTGTGGCCGCAAACACCGGCGACGAAGACCTTCGGCTGGAATTGATCGCGGCCACGGAGGCCAAGGCGGTGTCTGCAGACCTGTTGGCGCGGGCGGAACCGCTGCTGTCAGAATGCGTTGGCATACCCATCCATCTCAATCTCATCCCATACGGTCAAGACGAAGCCGAGCAGATCGAGATCCTTCGAGCGCTGGCTGCGCACGTGGCGCGACATGACGAGGTTGTATTGGACGTAACCCACGGTTTTCGCCACTTGCCCATGCTCGGCCTGATCAGTGCCCTTTATCTGCGCGATGCCGTCAAGTCGCAGATTAAAGGCATTTACTACGGTCTTTTCGATCCGGACACCGGCATGGCGCAGGTTTATGAGCTGAGTGGTCTGCTGCATCTCGCGGATTGGGCGCAGGCCGTTGCACGGTACGATCAAAGCGCGGATTACGGCGTGTTTGTCCCGCTGTTGGCGAAGGATGGTATTGGTGACGACAAACTCGCGGCACTCAAGAGAGCTGCATACTACGAACGTACCTTCAACGTGAGCCAAGCGCGCCAGAGTCTAGGTACCTTCTTGCCAGTATTGGACGGTGATCTAGGACCGACGGCTGCGCTATTTGCGCCAGCATTAAAAGAGCGGATGTCATGGGTAAAATCGAACCATTTGGTTGCTCATCAAAAATCGTTGGCATGGTTGTTCCTTGAACAGCGCGACTACCCGCGAGCGTGCATATTTGCACAGGAGGCTTTTATTACCTCGCTGTTAAGGGCCGACGAACGCGCGTTCGAATATGCCACCAGGGACAAGGCAATAACGGAATTCCATGACGGCAAGCGGGGCGAAAAGTCACTGCGTGCTGCGTATGGTCGTTTGACGAAATTTCGGAATGCCTTCGCCCACGGAAACCGACCGTCTATGGCAAGTGATGCGACGATCACCAAGGATGAAGAGAAGGTCGCCGAAGAATTGCGCAGTCTTTTGGATGTTCTATTGCGGTGATTCGCGCGGGCCCAGTGGCTGTCCCCCTACTGCCCCAAGGTTGTATAACGATGGAGCCAAGATAAGCCTCGCAAGCTTGTGAGGCGGCCGATCCGAGGCAGAGTTGTGTAGGCTGGTGCTTCGATCGACCGCAGAATATGGAGTACGATGAATGAGAACGATGTTATTGGCCGTGACGGGCCTGTCACCGGCGGTTGTAACGGAGACGCTTTACGCCATAAATAAACAGAAGCTGGCCTGGCCGGATTCGATCCGGATCATTACGACGCAGCGGGGAAAAGACATTGCGATAAGCAGCGGGCTTGCCGGGCAAATCGCGGCCCTTTGCGCGCAGTGCGAGCAGCCGCAGCCCTCGTTCAGCGACGATCACATTCGCGTCGTCCCGGGCGCTAACGGAAATCCGGTCGAGGATGCCCGGTCGCTCGCGGATCATGAGGCATTAGCGGACTTCATCACCCAGGAGGTGCGGGATATTGCCACAGACGCCAACGTGAACATTCACGCATCGATCGCGGGCGGCAGGAAAACGATGACCTTTTATCTTGGGTATGCCATGAGCCTGTTCGGGCGGCATCAGGACTGCCTGAGCCATGTTTTGGTGTCGGAGGAGTTCGAAGGCGTACCCGGGTTCTTTTTTCCGACGCGAGACGACACAGTACTTGAAAATAGCCGTCTTAAAAGAACCGTTCACCCCAAGGATGCAGAAGTCGTTTTGGCGGATATCCCTTTCATCCGAATGCGAGAGGAGCTGCCGGAGAAGGAGTTGTCGCGTTTGGGGACTCAGTTGAGTTTTCGGAACCTCATGGCGCTTTTTGACCTCGGCAATCGACCCCATGACATCCATCTGTGTTTGCCGGCGGACCGGGCCGAAGTGCAGATCGTGGATCGCGCGAACGGTCACAAAGAGACGCTTAAGATAGGGCCCCTCGAATACGCCTTTTTCCGAATGCTGGCGCGGGTCACCCGTGACGGGGAGGCGACAGTGCGGCGGCCCGGAGAAGAGCACGATAGTGATTTGTCACGACTGTTCGTGGACGAATTGCTACGCCTGGAGGGCTTCGACGTCGGCGAATATGACACACTCGCCAACACCGACGCGATTGACATGCTGTCGAATTTGGACGAGCGCCGGTTTCCCGTCCAGGATCGAACAATCAGAGCCCTCGAAAGCGGTATGAGGACTACGTGGTTTGATTCCCGCTGCATTCGTATCAATGACATTCTTCACGAGCATCTGCCGAAAAACTTGCGGCGCTGGCTCGAGCCTCGGCAAGTGTTTGATGAGAACGGTATTCGTTACGAGATTTCTGAGAAGATGCTGGAAACGGCCGGAAAGAAAGGCGCATATGGACTTGCGATTAGTCCAAAGCAGATTGAACTGAAGTAAAGTTGGCGTTCGTACTATTAGAGCAGGATGAGGTAGGTGGCTTCGGGATCATCCAACAGAACACGTATCCGGTCCACTCTGTCGCGCAACATCGCTTCAATATCGCGGGTGCTGCAGTTGCCGCGTTTGATCCATATCACCTTTGGCGGGCTGCCCCGCAAAAGGCTTGTCTCATGGAAATCCGAATCTTTGCTAATGATTGTAAAGCGATGCTGCCGCGCATACTCCCAGACTGAACTGTCCGGCGCGGCGCCAAGCCCCACGCGATCGACGTGCTGAGAATCCGGGAATATATCGGCCAACAGACTGACGAGCCTCGGGGACAGGTTCTCGTCGAAAAGCAACTTCATGCGGTGACAATCAACTGGTGCCGTTCGCGATCAGCGGCATACTCCAAGCACGCACGAATGTCATCCAATGTGAGATAGTCAAAATCGGCAACGATTTCCTCCGGAGTCATTCCCGAAGCAAGGTAATCAAGCACATCGTAAACAGTAATTCGCATTCCGCGAATACATGGTTTGCCACCACGCTTTCCAGGCTCGATCGTGATGATGTCGTGATAACTCATACGGCCCTCCACAGGAAACCCGGCCAACCGGTGGCCAATTGTTGGCCACAGCTTAGCGAACGGATGAGGGCTGGTCAATCGGTCGGACAATTCAGATTGTATGTCGTTGCTTCGTAATTCCGGTTGAGGTATTGAAGTTGACGACCGTCGTTCAGCGATACCATTTATGGATCTTCCAGCGCCTTCGGGTTAGGTACCACCACCAGGTGTTTCGATCGCGCGGCCAGCGAATGCATCCACTCTGTATCGATCACGTCATGGGCAAAAATGCTGGCCTCGGTCAGATCGATGGTCACACAATCGTAGTCGGAAGCAGCGCGTTTAGCCAGAGCGCGATTGATATCGCGGCTCATCTTGGCTGCTGGAACATAGAACCAGGGACCATGGAGTTTCACCGTTAGTTGCTGGCTGGACTCATGTAGCGTGAATCGAGTCTTGGAAAACTGGATGAAGTGGGTCGCGATGCTGATCATGACACCGAGTGCCAAGGCATTCTCAATGGACAGAACAATCGTCGCGCCCGCGGTTACGACAAGTAGCCGCGCGCGCAGGCCCCCGGCGCGAAAGTGTTCCTTGTGTTTACGCGGGTCGATCATGGTCAAGCCAACCAGTATCAACGATGCGCTCAACGCCGGCATCGGGATCATGGCCACGAAAGAGGCGCCCCAGCCTACCAGCGCGGCGGTGAACAGGGCGCCGACGATCGGCGCGGACTTGTTGCCGCCGAGTTGTTTGAGTAAAACGGACTTGTTAAAGCTGTTGCTTACGGGCCCTCCATGAAAAAAACCTAGGAATATGTGTTGCAGCCCTTGGCTTAACGCTTCCGGCACGGGTGCATAGCGGTCGCCGGAGTCACGCAAACCCTTCGCGATGCTCAAGCTTTGGAGCGCGCCCATGACGGCGATAGCCAGGGCGGGACCGGCAAAATGAAACAGCGTTGACCAGCTCACTTGCCGGAAGTCGGGCAGTGATGTGCTGAAGAGAGGCAATGCAATGTGGCCGACATGTTCGAGGCGAGTGTGGGTGAGGGAATCAAACGCATTGCCGACGACGGTGCCCGCCAGAACGGCGAAGACAATGGCATAGGAGCGCAGTCGCGGGCGTCCGTTGCAGAACAATCCTACGAGCAAGGTGATTGCGGCGGTCGCCATGGCGAAGGGATTGGCGACCCCTTCGAATGCGGCGACGATGGAAACAAAAGCGTTGAATACGATCCACTGGTTCCCGAAGTCCGGCGCCAACCCGAGAGCGAGGTTGAGGGATGACAGGATGAAGATTGCGCCAATGCCCATTGTGAGGCCGTCGATCACGGTCTTCGAGATGTAGTCCATGATATCGCTGTAGCGCAGCAGCACAGCGATGAGTAGCTGGAGCACGCCAACCATCACGCACAGCGCAAAAACGTAGCCAAGATAGATTCCGCTTTCTGGGGGAGCGTAGGGTGCCACGGCGGCGCCGGTAATGAGCGCGACCGCTGTGTTGGGGCCAGGCACGCCGTAGCGCGACGCGGCAAAAAGTGCGTTGAAGAATGCGGCATAGATACTGGCCAGCACCATGTTTTCAGGAGGCACGCCAGCGGTGATCGCCAAGCCGATAGAGAGCGGAAACGCAACAATGGCCGTGGTCACACCGGGAATGAGCACCGAGCGGACGAACGGCAACAGGCGGTCGCGCGCAACGGCCAGGCTACTCGATGTAAGCATGGGTGGTGTCCGTCGCTTTGACGATTGGGGAGGCGGAGGTGATCGGATCGCGCAACAACCTGGCCCCGTGGTAAATAGCGTTTAGCCACAAATAGTTACCAAACTGGCTCAAGCGGTTGGTCTTGACGAAGTCCGCCGGTCGGCCCAGCGATTCTATATATATGGCCACGTCCAAGGCTTGCTGCTCGGATAGGATCGGCGAGTCGTGACTCGCCCCTGGGGGCATGTTGTTTAGAATGAAGCCTGCCAAGCGGTTGCGCGAGGCGGTGGTGGCCAACGCTGTAAAGCTATTGGGTCCGGCGATCGGCGGCGGTTCCTTCCCGTTGTACACGGGGCCCATCCCGCCCCAGGCGTTTTTCCCGTGGCATCGGATGCAGTGCTTTTGGTAAGCCTTTTCTCCGGCAAGAATGCTGCTGCCAGCGCCATCGGTGTCATAGAGCATGGGTATGCCACGGCCTTCGTATATTCGCCCGATCTGCAAACCGTCATGCTGAGCAAGCCAATTGGCGTACATGCGAACGTAGGTCAGAAATGGCGCATCGCGCCCCATGTCGAACCAGTTGAGCGAGCGGGCGAAGCACATCAGTATCCGGCGATCGAATCGAATCGGCTTGTTGAGCGGCGTCATGTGGATGGGCAACATTACCGCGCCCATGGCAAGCGGTCCGGCAAAGGGGCGGGTGCCGGCGTCGAGATGGCAGTTCTCGCAAATCATATCTGTGCGCCAGAGGTTGGCGGCAGTGTAGACGTGGTTATGCGTGTCCGTGACGAGGTTGCAACCTTCTACGATATACGGTGAATTGGGCCCCCGCGGAAACCCTTTATGTGCAAAAACACGGCGGCAGGAATCGGTCGTTCGTAGGGTCTGGAGCTGAAGTTCGCTGATCGGTGTTTGATCCACTGTATCTTGCGCAAACGTCAGTCCCGCCTGGCTGGCCTTGAAAAACGCATATACATAGAGAGTAGATACTGCGACGTCGCTGCGCACGGGAATGGTGCCGTTGTAGCGAGTCACGATTTCATCCTGGATAGCTTGGGCGAAATCTTCCACGCGCTGTTTGGCGACGTTGTAGCGCGGAAAGTAAGTCCACATTGAGGCAAAGGTGGGTGCTGTCGCACCGTCATGGCACTCGATGCATGAGCGTACCGCTGTGGATGGATTAGATTGGGAGGTGGCATAGCGCGCAAAGTGGCGAGCGGTGTCCGTTACCACGAGGCAACCGCGCCATGCCATGTCTTCAAGGTGACCCGCGCGGTCGAGGGTGTCCTTGAGGTCCTCCATGCACGATGCGCTCTGCGGCAATCGGGCCGGATCGTAGTCAAACGGGCGGGCCAGGACCCATAGGGCACTGACCGCGATCAATATTATGCCGGCGATACCGGCGCGCGTCGGCCGAAAACGGGTAAATCGTGGTTGTTCGCTCATAGGTCCTTTCCGTGTTGGAGCCTTACGGAGCGGAATTTTAGTTGGCACGTTTGGTGGTTTGCGCGTTGGTAAGCTTGTGAATGTTCGCATGGCGGTTCGGGCGCACTTGGCAAGCTTGCCGCGCCGCCCGAAGCTCGTGGTGCCGGTAAGATAGCCAGCATGGAAATCATCAATGGCGCGAATACGATGGATGAATCAAAGTGGTTGGCCGAGAAGGTTGCCCTGAAGGCGCATTACAGGTTCCTCTGGGCCGACGTGCTCGTTCGGCAGGGCTGGGATCCCCATCAAAAACGGTCGCGCGAGAGCTGGATCAGTATCTTAGAGTCAATTCGCGACGACTACGCATTGCAGGACCTGTTTCCCCGTCATGCTTTCTGCGACTCCGATATCGAGGATGGAATGACGGCCGTTTACTACGCAGCGAGCCTCAGCGGGGACGAGTGCATGGCGAACCTTGCCAACTATGGTGGCGTTTCGATTGCCGAAATCTTGGACGAAATCGTCGAGCTCGAACTGGCTGCATGATCCGCCTCTCGGCGAAGCTTGATCTGCGCTCCGTAGGCGGAAGTTCTTCGTAGGAGCGGATTTATCCGCAATCGATCCGGCCAAGAATCGCGGAATGATCCGCTCCCACGGGGGGAGCCCAGTTGGTTGTGGGAGCGGTTTCCTACCGCGATTCTTTCCTGACTTGGCGCTACTGCCGATTCAATCGCGGAATGATCCGCTCCCACGACGATGTCGGTCCCACGACAATATCGCTGATTATCGGAAGGAGATCACGCGGCGAATCCGGCCGCGCTTTACCTGCCCGTGCCGAGGTGTTAGCCTGTTGCCACCGTTAACAAAAACGGTGCGCCGGTATGTCGAGTTCCCAGTCGAAAACACCCCGTGCTCCCTGGTTTCGCCAGGGACTGGCGGAGCATGTGTGGCAGACGAAGTACCGCTACTGCGATGCCGCGGGCGTGTGCGAATCCACGATCGAAGAAACATGGCGCCGCGTGGCCAAGTTCGTCGCGCACGTTGAACCTAAACACACCCACCAGCACGAAACGGCGTTTTATCGCCTGCTGGAGAATTTCCGCTTCTTGCCCGGCGGCCGCATTCTGGCCGGCGCCGGCACGCCTAAACGCGTCACCTTGTTCAATTGCTTTGTCATGGGTGAAGTCGTCGACTCCATGACGGGCATTTTCGATGCGCTTAAGGAAGGAGCGATCACCATGCAGCAGGGCGGCGGCGTTGGTTATGATTTTTCCACGCTGCGACCGGCGGGAACACGCGCGCGGGGGAGCGGTGCCATTGCGTCCGGACCGGTGTCGTTCATGCAAATTTGGGATGCCATGTGCGCGACGATTCTCTCCACCGGCGCGCGCCGCGGTGCGATGATGGCCACGCTGCGCTGCGATCATCCGGATATCGAGACGTTCATTGCCGCCAAGCAAACCCATGGCGTGTTGCGCCACTTCAATGTTTCCGTCTTGGTTAGCGATGATTTCGTCGAAGCAGTGCGACAGGATCGGCCATGGCCGCTGGTTTTTCCACTGGCGGAGGGCGAAACGGCCGAGGGCGAGACCCTGCAGCGCGCATGGAGCCACGCGGCAAAGCCGGTGACGTGCCGCATTCACAAGGTGGTGTCCGCCCGTGCCCTGTGGGATACGCTCATGAAAGCGGCGTACACCAGCGCCGAACCCGGCGTGCTGTTCATCGACCGCATCAACAATCAAAACAATCTCGGCTATCGCGAACGAATCAGCGCCACCAACCCGTGCGGCGAGTTGCCGCTGCCGTCCTACGGTGCGTGCAATCTGGGCTCGCTCAATCTCGTGCAATTCGTTCGTCAGCCGTTTACGCCGGCCGCCGCCATGGACGACGAGGGCATTCGCGATGCAGTCGCCACAGCCGTGCGATTTTTGGACAACGTGATCGACGCCTCGCCGTTTCCATTGGCGCAGCAAGCGGAACAAGCCCGCGGCAGCCGGCGCATCGGACTGGGCATCACCGGTCTCGCCGATGCGCTGGTGATGCTTGGGCTGCGCTATGGCGGCGAGCCGAGTTTGGCGCGGGCGCGCGACATTATGAAGTTGATTAGCCACAGCGCGTATGAAGCGTCAGTCGAATTGGCGGTCGAGCGCGGGCCGTTTCCGTTCTATGAGCCGCGGCTGTATGGCGAACGACCTTTTATTCGGCAGTTGCCGCCTGCGCTGCGGGACAAGATACGGGTCCACGGTATTCGCAACAGTCATTTGCTAGCCATCGCGCCGACCGGCACCATTAGCCTGCTGGCCAATAACGTGTCCAGCGGATTGGAGCCGATATTTTCCGCCGAATATTCGCGTCGCATCGTCGGCGAGAACGGCGGTTTTGGTCGCTATGACGTGCAAGATTACGCGGTCGCGTGGTGGCGGGAAGGGCATGAGGGAGGGTTGCCGGTTAATTTCGTTGACGCTCACAACATCGCGCCCGATGACCACCTTGCCATGCAAGCGACTCTGCAGCCTTATGTCGACAGCGCCATATCGAAGACGATCAACATTCCGAAGAACTATCCTTTCGATAAGTTCAAGGATGTGTTCATGCGGGCATACGATCTGGGCTTGAAAGGTGTGACGGTGTTTCGGCCGAATCCGGTCACGGAGGAAGTGCTCACCGCGCCGGAGGTGGAGCAGTGCGCCTGGTGCGATATTGGGCGCGATAGTGATGCGTAGGATTGCCTGAAGAATCGCGGAATAATCCGCTCCCACATTGGGATAGCAGTATTGTTGTGGGAGCGGATCATTCCGCGATGAGAACAGCTTGGTCGCAGGAATCTTCGATAAATCCGTTCCTACATTAGTCTCTCAAAAACAGCGCCGGATCGACCCTGGCGTCATTGAGGCTGATAGTCCAATGCAAGTGCGGACCGGTAACGCGGCCGGTGGCGCCGACGGCGCCGAGTGGATCGCCGCGTTTCACCTCCTGGCCTTCCTTGACGTCGATGCGGCTCAGATGGCAGTACATGCTGATTAGGCCCTGGCCGTGATCGATGAATACGGACTGACCGTTGAAAAAGAAATCGCCGATTAGAATCACGCGCCCTTCGAGCGGAACGGTGACTGGTGTGCCCGTTGGCGCGGCGATATCCATGCCGCTATGGGGTTTGCGGGCGAGATCGTTGAAGTAACGGCGTAAACCGAAAGAGCTGCTGCGTACACCTTCGGTCGGTGAGGCAAAGACCAAATCCGACGGCAGCATGTCCGTCCATTGACGAAACGCGGCGACGATCTTTGCCGTTTCCGCTTGAATGCGCGTCATGTCCTCGGCCAGCGGTTCGACTTTGCGTTTGTCGGTGATGGTCAAGCGCTGGGTGGCGTAGGCTTTGTCACTCACCGCGAAGGCGATTTGTAGCGGTTGCACCTTGGCTTCCTCGCCGACGGCCTTAACCGTCAATTTGTGCTGGCCGAGTTGAGCGTCCAACGGAATCCCGACGACGGCGTGCCACTTGTCGTCCTTCTTGATGGTCAACACGCGCTGCCCGTTGTATTCCACACGGGGTCGTTCGCCGCTCGCCACCGGGATGATGGCGACGCCGCCGGGAACCATGGCTTCGGTGGGCAATGTTTGCGCGATGGCCACTTTGACCAATAGGAGGGTGGCGGTGATGAGGAAGAAAAGCGCTTTGATCATCTGATTCAATTCAACTCGCTGATATCGCTATTGTGTGGGAGCGGATCATTCCGCGATTCTTCGACGAGTCAATCGCGGAATGATCCGCTCCAACAATGGGGATACTTCCAGACAGCTATTCAGGGGAGCCATAGCTTACTTCTCATCAGTCGTTGTTTTAACGGAGTCGACACTACACAGCAGACTTCCCTCGCACAGCCGCGCGACGACGCCTTCGCCCGGTCGGGCATCGGCTGCGTTTTTCAGGATGCGACCGTCGTCGGCGCGGGACACGATGGCGTATCCGCGGGATAACGTCGCCAACGGACTGACCGCATCGAGGGCGCGTGACGTCACCGCCAAGCGCTGACGCGCCCGCGCGATGTTGTTTTGCATGGCAAGGCGCAGGCGCTGGGTCAATTGATGCTGCCGGTCGCCGTAGCGCTGCACCGTTTGCCACGGCGAGTGCCGATAGAGTTGGACCAGCAGATTCTCACTGCGCGCCCGCCAATGGCGCAAAAGCGTGCGTTGCGCCCGCGCCAGACGCAGCTCCAATTCATCCAGGCGTTGGCGGCGCTGATTGAGGCGTTGGGCCGGGTGCTGCTGATCGAGGCGTTTCTCCAGCCACCCCAGATTTTGCCGGCGGCTTATGAGCGCTTTGCGCATCAAATTGGCCAGTCGTGATCGGGCCGCAGTGATGGAATCGATCCATTGCTTCTGATCGGGCGTCAATAGCTCCGCCGCCGCGGTAGGGGTGGGCGCGCGATGGTCGGCGACAAAATCCGCGATGGTGAAATCGATCTCGTGGCCCACGCCGCTGACGATGGGAATTGGACAAGCGGCGATGGCCCTCGCCACGCGCTCCTGGTTGAACGCCCACAAGTCTTCCAGCGATCCGCCGCCGCGGGCCAGGATGAGCACGTCGCACTCGTCCCGTCGCGCGGCCGTTTGCAATGCACGTTCGATTTGCGGCGCGGCGTTGTCGCCCTGAACGGCCACCGGGTAAACAATGACGGGCATGGCGGGGAAGCGCCGCCTCACCACGCTCAAGATGTCGCGTATCGCCGCGCCGGTGGGGGAGGTGATGACTCCGATACACTGAGCGAACTCGGGCAGCGGCTTCTTGCGCGCTTCGTCGAACAAGCCCTCGGCAAAGAGTTTTTGCTTGAGCGCTTCGAAGGCGCGCTGCAACTCGCCGCTCCCGGCCGGCTCCATATAATCGGCGATCAGTTGGTAGTCGCCCCGTGCTTCGTACACGCTCACGCGGGCGCGCACGATGACCCGCGCGCAGTGCTCCGGGGTAAGCCGCAACTTGGCGTTGGCCTGGCGAAACATCGCGCAGCGAACCTGGGCCGTGGCATCCTTGAGCGAGAAATACCAATGACCGGAACTCGGCCGGGAAAAGTTGGATATTTCACCCTCGACCCACACCGGTTC
Organism: Pseudomonadota bacterium; assembly: GCA_021821045.1. Taxonomy (GTDB): domain Bacteria; phylum Pseudomonadota; class Gammaproteobacteria; order JAADHS01; family JAADHS01; genus JAKACW01. Next base: position 31,269 of record JAKACW010000007.1, on the reverse strand, counting down.
GGGGAAGCCGTCTTCGAGAATTAGGCGTACCGTGGCATTGAGGCGCGAAACGCTGAGGATGTCGACTTCGGAGGGCAGCGGGCTGCCGGAGGCGGTATGGGCGGAGACTGGTGGCATTAAATTCCCTTCTTACCCTCTTGCCATCGTGGAATTGCAGATGAAAACGCCAACAATTCGACCGCAGGCCTGCGTGGGCGTTGCACCGTGCGTTATCGTAACATCACACACAGGGCATTTTGGTTCAACTTAAACATTTACGCGGACCGATGAAAAACCTATAATGTGCGGTTTATTTTTCCAAGGATGAGGCCTTTATGCGCATTGTCCACGAAGCTTTGACATTCGATGATGTGTTGCTTGTTCCGGCGCACTCTCAGGTGCTGCCGCGCCAGGTTGATCTTAAGACGCGTCTGACCCGCCAGATAACCCTCAATGTGCCTATTGTTTCGGCGGCCATGGATACGGTGACCGAAGCCCGCTTGGCGATCGCCATCGCCCAGGAAGGCGGCATGGGCATTATCCACAAGAACATGTCCGCCGACGAGCAGGCGGACAATGTGCGCACGGTGAAGAAATTCGAGAGCGGGGTGATAAAGGATCCCATCACCGTGACGCCGGATGTCACCATCCGCGACGTGTTGCGGCTTACGGCGGCGGAGAATATCTCCGGCGTGCCGGTCGTCGACGGGGAAGATCTAGTGGGTATCGTGACTAACCGGGATTTGCGTTTCGAAACCCGTTTCGATGCGCCGGTCTCGACGGTGATGACGCCGAAAGAGCGCCTTATCACCGTGCGCGAAGGCGCTTCGCGGGTCGAGGTGCAACGGTTGCTGCACGAACACCGCATCGAAAAGGTGCTGGTGGTCAACGAAAAGTTTCAACTGCGCGGCTTGATTACCGTCAAGGACATTCAAAAGGCCCGTGACAAACCCAATGCGTGCAAGGATCGATTGGAGCGATTGCGCGTCGGCGCGGCGGTGGGCACGGGCGAGGGCACCGACGAACGGGTGGCGGCGCTGGTCGCCGCGGGCGTCGACGTTGTCGTGGTGGATACCGCCCATGGCCATTCGCAGGGCGTTCTGGATCGGGTGCATTGGGTGAAGAAGAATTTTCCCGATGTGCAGGTCATCGGCGGCAACATCGCGACCGCTGCGGGCGCCAAAGCGCTGGTGGATGCGGGCGCCGACGGCGTGAAAGTCGGCATCGGTCCGGGTTCCATTTGCACCACGCGCATCGTGACCGGTGTCGGTGTGCCCCAAGTGACCGCCATCGCGGAAGTCGCTAAAGCGCTGGCCGGCACGGGTGTGCCCTTAATCGCCGACGGCGGCATTCGCTTCTCGGGCGATTTCTCCAAGGCCATCGCCGCCGGCGCGTACTGCGTCATGGTGGGCAGTATGTTGGCCGGCACTGAGGAATCGCCGGGCGAAGTCGAGCTGTATCAAGGTCGTTCCTATAAGTCTTATCGCGGTATGGGCTCGCTGGGCGCCATGGAAAAAGGCTCGTCGGATCGCTATTTCCAAGAGGCGACCGAAATGGAAAAACTGGTGCCCGAAGGCATCGAAGGCCGCGTCCCCTACAAAGGCAGCTTGGTGGCGATCATCCATCAAATGATCGGCGGGTTGCGTGCATCAATGGGTTACACCGGTTGTCGCAACGTCGATGAGATGCGGACCAAGCCCGAGTTTGTGCGGATCACCACTGCGGGAATCCGTGAGAGTCACGTACACGACGTGGCGATCACACGCGAAGCACCGAACTATCGAATCGACTGAACACGATGACATCCATTCACGCTAAACCCATTCTGATTCTCGATTTCGGATCCCAGTACACCCAGCTTATTGCCCGACGCGTGCGCGAAGCCGGCGTCTATTGCGAGATCCATCCGTGGGATACCAACGACGCCTTTATCCGCCATTTCAATCCGGCGGGGATCATCTTGTCCGGCGGGCCGGAATCGGTGCGACTGGTCGGCACGCCGCGGGCGCCTGAGTTGGTGTTTACTCTCGGTGTTCCGGTGCTGGGTATTTGCTACGGCATGCAGACCATGGCGGCGCAGTTGGACGGCGAAGTGGAGTCGGCCAGTCATCGCGAGTTTGGCTTTGCTCAGGTGCGGGCTCGCGGCCATTCGAAACTTCTGCGCGATATCGAAGATCACGTCACGCAAGAGGGCTACGGCCTGTTGGACGTGTGGATGAGCCACGGCGATCGGGTCAACAAAATGCCGCCGGGCTTCAAGATGATTGCCTCCAGTGACAATGCGCCGATGTGCGGGATGGCCGACGAGAGTCGCGATTTTTACGCCTTGCAGTTCCATCCCGAAGTGACTCACACCCGCCAAGGCGCGCGCATTATCGACCGCTTCGTCCACGGCATTTGCGGCTGCGAGCGTACCTGGACGCCCAGCGCCATCATCGAAGAGAGTGTCATCAAGGTTCGCGACAAAGTGGGCGGCAGCCATGTGTTGCTCGGCCTTTCCGGCGGCGTGGATTCGTCGGTCGTCGCCGCGCTGTTGCATCGCGCCATCGGCGATCAACTCACTTGCGTGTTCGTCGATAACGGTTTGCTGCGGCTCAACGAAGCGGATCAAGTCATGGCGATCTTCACTCAGAATATGGGCATTCGGGTGATTCGCGTCGACGCAGAGCAGCGCTTCCTCGATGCACTCAAGGGCGCCGACGATCCGGAGCAGAAACGCAAAATCATCGGCCGAGTGTTCATCGAAGTATTCGAGGAAGAAGCAGCCAAAATTCACGACGTGCAGTGGCTGGCCCAAGGGACAATTTATCCCGATGTGATCGAGTCCGCGGCGGCGACCACCGGTAAAGCCCACGTCATCAAATCCCATCACAACGTCGGCGGCTTGCCCGAGCGAATGAAACTCAAGCTGCTCGAACCGTTGCGCGAGTTGTTCAAGGACGAAGTGCGCAAAGTCGGCACCGAGCTGGGATTGCCGTTTGATATGGTTTACCGCCATCCCTTCCCCGGTCCCGGCTTGGGCGTGCGCATTCTGGGCGAAGTGAAAAAAGAATACGCTGATATGCTGCGTCGCGCCGACGCCATCTTCATCGAAGAGCTGCGCCGCGATGGACTTTACGACAAAGTCAGCCAAGCCTTCGTGGTGTTCCTGCCCGTGCGTTCGGTCGGTGTCATGGGCGACGCGCGACAATACGATTACGTCGTGTCGCTGCGCGCCGTGGAAACAGTGGACTTCATGACCGCCCACTGGGCCCACTTGCCCTACGAATTTCTCGGCAAGGTGTCCAACCGCATCATCAATGAAATCGCCGGCATCAGCCGCGTGGTCTACGACATCTCCGGCAAGCCGCCGGCGACGATCGAGTGGGAGTGACCACCTCCGACGAACAATGGATGCAAGCCGCGTTGTCACTGGCGCGGGAAGCGGCGCAGGCCGGCGAAGTGCCGGTCGGCGCGGTCATTGTGCAAGACGATCGCGTTATCGGCCAAGGCATGAACCGCTGCATCCGCGATAACGACCCGAGCGCACACGCCGAAATTGTTGCGCTGCGCGCCGCCGGGAAATCACTCTCCAACTACCGCATTCCAGATACCACGCTTTACGTCACGCTCGAACCCTGCGCCATGTGCTACGGCGCCCTCGTCCACGCTCGCGTCGCGAGAGTCGTGTTTGGCGCGGCGGACCCAAAGTCCGGCGCCGCCAGCGTGGTCAAGCTCGACCAGGCGCCGGGTTTCAATCATCGCGTAACACTGGTGGGCGGCGTGTCGGCCGAGGCCTGCGGCGAATTGCTCAAGGCGTTTTTTCAGGCGCGGCGTTGAAATCGTAGTTACCAACCGATGCCTGAATCGTCCTAAAGTGGGTACGTAGTTGCCCGGACCTTTCCTATCGCTCTCCGCGAGTGCCTTGGCAATCGACCTGCGCTGGCTATAATAAATTTACAGAACAGAAATGATCGCTCGGTAAGCGTCGTCGTGAAACATTCGGCGGGCGCAGAACCGTTGACGATTAGCGGGTAGTGCAGAGATATTCGTTTTGGGCGACGCCGGATCGTGGAAGCCATCGTCAGAGTTGCCGCCGAGCCCCCGCGGCAATCATTGTGGCAAGAGTCCCAGCCCTCGATTCGCCGGCGACAGGAAGATTGTATTCGCCACAGAGTTACCACGGGGGAGGGTTATGCGGCGAGCGCTGGTGCTTGTATTGGGCTTTCTTGCTCTTACGCCCACCGCGGATTACGCGGGGACTTCGCCGGTTCGCATCGGGGTCTTGGCGTTTCGCGGCGCGGAGGTCGCGATCCGCACGTGGAAGCCGACCGCAGACTATTTATCCGAAAGTCTTCCCGGCCATCGCTTCGAAATTGTTCCTATCACACTGGATGACATCGACCGCGCGGTAGCACAGCGGCAAATCGAATTTGTGCTCACCAATCCGGCTTCGTTTGCCTCGCTGGAGGTGACCCATGGCGTCGCGCGCATCGCCACGCTGGAAAAGGCCGGGCCTTTTGGCGTGTATCCGGTTTTCGGCGCCGTCATTCTCGCGCGCGCGGATCGCCGCGATATTCGCGAGCTGTCCGATCTGAAGGGGAAGACTTTCATGGCCGTGCATCCCGACGCTTTCGGCGGCTGGTGGATGGTCGAGGATGTGTTGCGTCAGGCGGGAATGGATCCAAACCGGGACCTCGCACAAGTGCGCTTTTCCGGTTTTCCTCAAGACGATGTGATTCTTGCAGTGCGCGACGGGCTCGTTGATGCGGGCACCATCCGCAGCAACGTACTCGAACATATGGTCGAGCAGGGCATTGTCCGCGCGGAGGATTTCCGTGTTCTTAACCAACAAGAGGATGGGTTGCTGCCATTCGTGCACAGTACGCCCCTTTACCCAGAGTGGCCCTTCGCCACGCTATCGCACACTCCGAAGTCGCTGACCCAGTCCGTTGCGTCGGCGTTGTGGCGGATGACGCCGGAAGATCCCGCGGCGGCGGCCGCCGAGATTGCGGGCTGGACCATACCTCTGGACTACAAGCCGGTGCATGATTTGATGATGCGTCTTCGCGTGGGGCCATACGCCGGCGTATCCCGGTTCAATCTTATGGCGCTTTTCGACCGCTATCGAAACGAGGTGATTTTTAGCGGTGTTCTTCTCACTCTGTTGCTCGCGTATGGGGTCCATGCCGTTCGATTGAACCGACGCCTCGGCGCGACGAATGACCAACTCGCAGTCGAGATTGAGCAGCGCAATATGTTGGCAAAACGACTGGAACATGAAGCTTTGCACGATTCGCTGACAGGCTTGCCTAATCGGGCGCTGTTCAATGATCGGTTGCGGCAAACCGTTTACTCGAGCGAGCGGGAGGGAGCCAAGTTCGCGGTGTTGCTGCTCGATGTCGATCGATTTAAGAGCATCAACGACACCATGGGGCATCAATTCGGGGATAAGCTTCTCATTCAAGTGGCGTCCCGCTTGGATACTATCGTCCGGCGCAGCGATACGCTTGCACGTATGGGTGGCGACGAGTTCGTGATGCTCGTGCCGGGAGTTGATGAGGTGAACGCCATCACCAACAAAGCGCAATATGTCGCCGAATGTTTCGAGCCGCCGTTCGTGCTCGACGATCAAATCGTGCGTATTGGCGCAAGCATCGGCATCGCCATTTATCCGGATCACGGTTCCACTGCGGAATCATTATTGCGCAACGCCGACGTTGCCATGTATCACGCCAAACATCGCGACGAGGCTTTCGCATTCTATGATCCCAATCTGGGCAGTTACCCATCCGAGCGTTTTGTGCTGCAAAGCGAGCTGCACGAGGCCATCGAGAATGGCGGGCTGGAGCTTCGCTATCAGCCGGTGGTGAGTATTGACCAGGTTCGCACCATTCGACTTGAAGCACTGCTGCGTTGGAATCATCCGCGCTTGGGCATGCTTGCGCCCGCCACAGTCCTGACCTTGACCGATAAGAGCAGCGATTTGCTGAAAATCACGCTGCTGACCATCGAGCGCGCGGTTGCCGATAGCCGGGATTGGCCGCTGGGCGACGACGTGCGCATTACCATCAATATCGCGCCCGACGTATTGCACAATCCGGCATTCCCCGCGGAGGTTGAACGAATCCTCGCGAGAAACGACGGCGTGTCGCCAGGTCTGGAATTCGAAATCACCGACGGCCAGATAAAGGACGTCGGAGTCGTTAGCGCGGTTCTGAGGGAATTGACGGCCAGCGGGATCAGCCTTGCGTTGGATGCGCTTAGTCATCGCCATTCGTCGATTCACTACATCAACGTGCTTCCCGTGCAGACGATCAAGATCGATCGTAGTCTGATTCGCGGCGTGACGATCCGGCGCAGCGACGAGTCCATGGTGCGTTCCGCCATCGAGTTGAGTCACTCTTTAGGCCTGACCGTTGTCGCCGAGGGAGTCGAAGACTCTGCGACATTGAATCGGTTGCGCGCGCTTCGCTGCGATGCGGCGCAAGGCTTTTTTTTGAGCGAGCTGTTGAACGCGGCCGCCGTTTCGGCATGGCTGCAATCGTCGCCGTGGAGCGGCGAAACCGGGCACACCGTGGAATTAGGGGCCGAGAACTAGCGTTCCAGGCGGGCCATCTGTCTTGGACGTCTCATCGTTGGAAAGGCGTAGCAGAGACCGAAATCCAATTGCTTTCAGAAAAATAGAAGTCCTTTGTGATCAAGCCCAACGGGTAGCCAAAAGTTTCCCCTAAAGTCGGCGAGGGTACCGTCCGAACAGTAAACCGGGAGTCATCCCTCGGGGAGTTGACCTGGTCCTGCGGGACGCGTACGGGAGAAATAGTTATGTTTGACTACCGGTTCATTGTCTATGTGCTTGTGTGTTTTTTGCTTGGATGCGTGACCAACCCTAGTCGCGAACCGACGGTAACGGGCGGGGTAACGATTAACACAGAGCGTGCCCATGCAAGTATCGGTTTTTCGGATAGCGATAGGGCGCAGATCGCGAACTACTTCCAAAAGCAAAGCAAGGGCAAGAAGACGCCGCCTGGTCTGGCAAAACGCAAAGCGCCGCCGCCGGGGCATCAAAAGCAGTTGGATCGCAACGGCACGCTACCGCCCGGTCTTCAAGGAAGGGATCTGCCCAGCGAATTGGAGCAGCGCCTAAGCGAACTGCCCCCCGGCTATATTCGACTACGCATAGAAAGCGATATCGTTATTTTGGATCAGAAAACCCGCGTCATCATGGATGTGATCAAGGATATTTCTTAAGTCCAATACAACTCAAAACGTCAACAGCGGTTCTGACTTCTCATACACGGTCGCGATCCGGCTGCCATCCCAACTGTAGGCCAAATGTTTTCCCTGGGATGGCGGCGTGAGCGCCGGTGGGCGAAAGACGGCAATGTTCTCGCCCCCGCTGTGCCGCACGCTGTTGTAAACGAATCCCCAGGAACCTTGGTCGCGATAGTGTCGCGCGAACGTCTGGGACTGGGTGTATTCGCTCGAATGGTGCAAGTCGGCGTAGATGTCGTCGCGTAGGTCATGCAGCGGCTGTACGACGCGGCCGATGTATACCCGCATGTCGACGTCGCAGGGGCCTTGGCCGGTGGCGGCGAGGAATTGTTCTTTCTGGAACACGGTCTCGCGCAGTGCAGTTTCGAGGGTCTTCGAAGCGTAATAAACCCCGTAGCTGCCGTCGGTGAAGCGGGTGGGCCGGCCGATGTGGGTAAACGCGGCCATGATGGGCGTGGAACCGGGGCCGCATACGCGATCTTCCGGCGCGACCAAGGCGATGTCGCCGGCTTCTTCGCGCAGTCTATCGTTGGTGAGGCTTTCGATGTACCACAACGCGTCCATCTGTTCCGGGTCGACGAGGCGCTCAAAGAAATTCACCGGCGGGTAGGTCGAGGGAATGATTCGAAAATGCTGACGCCAACGCAGACGCGTCAGCGGGGGCTCGGGCAGCATCATCCGCGTTCGGCGTCCAAATAGCGGCGCACATCCGCTAAATCAACGACACGCCCGACAAGCATCTTGTCCAAAGCCGTTTGACCGTTGAACAACGGCGCCGCGTTGGGCCGCTTGATCCATTCGTTGGCGGCCTCCGTGTTGGGAAGCAGGATGTTTAGGGCTTTGAATATCCCGAGGATGTAACTGATGCGTTCGAGGGTGTCTTGGGGCAGCACGGCTTTTTTGGATTTTTTCCACTTGTAGAAGGTGGAGCGGGGAGGATTGCCCAGCAGCGTGCGCTCTTCGTCGCTGGTCAGTCGCCACCTGGCCGCGATATTGAAGAACGCCGTCAAAGCGGTCTCCCCGAGCTGTTCCTCGGCAAAGGAGGGCGCGATTTCGGCTTTCCGCTGACTTTTCATGTGCAAGTCTCAATTTAGACACTAACTACTATATCGTCTCTGATGGGAGTTTTTCAACCCAGTCTAATGCGCGTGGAAATTGTATAAAACACCTTATCTTTTCGGGTAGAAGGACGTTCGGATGAGCGGGAGGGCGACGAGAGTGTAGTTGGGGCCGACCCGCTGGCGGGGGTTCGCATGATCGGCGGGTATGCTGTTCCCCGGGTGTGCCCCGGGGAGCTGGGCAGGACACCTGCTATGGTGACAATGAATAATCCAAAAGCGCGGCGGAGCGGGTATGCGTCGTGGTTGTCGCATTGAAGGTTTCGACAATGGTTTCGTCATGCTTGACGATGCCGACCGAGGGCGCCCACCACCGAATGTTGATCTCTTCGCTAACGAGTTCCTGGTAATCGTAGCGACATTGTGTCTGTAGTGGGAACGCCTCGAACTCTCCCGCGGGCACGGTCAATTTGATCGGCGCAGCCACCTGGGTGGTGCAGGTAAACGCCACGGTATGGCCGGAATCGAGTGTGAATGTTCCGCTCCCGGATTGAGTTTGTCCGGGTTGCAGCGTGCCGGCGGCGACCGGGACCAATTCATCGTTGTGATCAGTGTCCAAGTAGATGGCGTACGGCTTTTGGGATTCGGGATTGTGCCGTGCAGTTTGATCCCACACGCCGCAACTGAACAGACTTCCGTCGTTGCCCTGATACCAGACGTCCGATAAGTCTACCGTACTGGTGCCATCTTGATTCACGAGATTGGCAGTGCGCTGAAGCAAAAGGCAGTCTGCGTTTGGATTGTCACTGATGGGGTTCGCGACGGTCACTTCAATACTGCCCTGAACTTCGCTCCCTGCGGTTCCGGCGGACTTTGTGGTTGCGAGCAACTTGTAGCGAAATGCGTCGCCGAGCTGCATTTTGCGCAACCCTCGCGTTGGATCGGCCGGCACCGGTGCGGCTTCCGAAGGTGGAGGCTCTGAAGCTGCGGTGTCGGGGATGGTAACGCGTGGAGTCTCTTTGGAAACACTTTCGCTCGGGTCGGGCACTGACACGGTTGGATTTTCGGCGGGTGCGGCGGGATCCGCGGTATCGGGAACAGCGTCTGTCGCGGTTCCTGACTCATCGCTGTCGACAATCGTCGAGCTGTCGGATTCGATGTCGTTGGGGGAGGCCGCGGCGTCGCGGTCGTCGTCGACGTCAAGAGGAAGAGGCTTTGTTGAGGGCGCCGCAGAAGTCGAGGTCCCTGGAGAATCGCCGCCGCACGATGCCGTTACGAGGAGTGCAACTACCAAAACACATCGTTCAATAATTCTTAACAACAATTTCTTGCTCGCTTCTAGGGTGATCATGACGGGCGTAGTTTACCAACCGAGCAAAAAATGCGCTAATGTCGTAATTGAAAGACAACTCGACCGAGTACTGTCAGAGAAGGGAGACGGCGTGGGCCTTGAGCGCCTTCGAGCAGTGTGCGCAGTTGAATTATTTCACAGCCCCGCTGGAGCGCACCCGTTCGAAGGCGGCGAGGATGTGGTCGGGCTCGTGGGGCGGGAAGACGACGCCGGCCAGCAAGCCGTCGGGGTTGAAGATCAACAGATCGGCGGCGTGGCCGACGATGTAGTCGTCGTCGTGCGGGAGTTCGGCGATGTTCTTGATGATCTTTCTGGTGTCCCGGTCGCGGTAGTCGAAAAACGCGCCCAGGCTGAAGGCGAACTGTTGCAATTCTTCGAGGCGGCCCGTCACGCCGGAAAAGGCCGGATTGAAAAACGCGACGTGTTCCTTAATGCGGTCGAGGGTATCGCGGTGGGGGTCGACGGACACGAACACCATCCGCATCCCGTCGTTGAGCGGATCGCGGGAAAGCTTCTTCGCCACAATGTTGATCGCGGCCAAAGTCGTGGGACAAATGTCGGCGCAACTGGTGTAACCGAAGAACACAATCGACCAATGATTTTTGAGCGAATCGGCGGTGAATGGCTGGCCGTTGTGATCCGATAGGTTGAACGGCGCCGGCGCCATTGGTTTTTTGTATATACGTACGCGGATTTCGTCCGGATCGTCGGTCTCGTCCTCACTGGCGGATGCGGTCGCACCGCCGAGGGGGAGCAACAACGCCCACAGCAGAAACATGAATACTGCGTATATCGAACGTGCCACCACAATCTCTTCGCTTGGAATGATTGGGCGATGATAGCAACGCGGTCCAGGCTGCGCCAGCCGACGCTGGCGGTCGGCCGGGCGATTCGAGGTGGTCGCGTCTGCCAAAAGCCAATGTTCCCCCAAGATCCTCTTTGCAGAGGACCGTTGGGGGAACGGGCATTGGTAGGTTTTGCCGCGAGCGACGCCATGGCGGCAAGGCTGCTGCGTGCAGGAGCGGACATGGTCGCGACAGCATCGACGGAAGCGTCATTTGGTCCGACGATCGCGAGCATGCTCGCTCCTATGACGAGCGTGGTTTCAGCGTTTCGATTACTGCGTTCGGCGCACCGTGATGCGCGCCACCGGGTTGCGCCAGTCGTAGTCGGCCGCATTCAAGTTGCCGATACCATGGATGCCGGCGTGAATATGCACGTAGCCCTCGCCGCCAACGCCGGGCGAGCCGCCCGCACCGCCGCATTGCGGGCCGGGAATGCTGATGCACAACTCGTCGTTGGGTTCGCTACCCGCGTCATGGCCGTTGGAGTAATAGGTCACCATTTGGCCTTTGCCCATGGGCAGCGCCATGTTGTTAACGGCGATAAAGCCGTCATTGGTGGGCACCATCATCGAGGCTACGCTGATCCGGTTGGCATCTTTACGCGCGGTGATGGAGAACATCTCGGTTTTTCCCGCGAGCACGACGGGACCTGTTTTCGTGGTCGCGTGTTTGGTTGCTCCGACCTTGGCGCTGAGCGGTGCCGTGTCACCGCCTTCGGCCAGGGCTGCCAGCTCGTCGCTGGCGGGCTGCCCCAGTTGATACAGGCTCACGTTAATGCGGTGTGTCGCCGCGAAGACGGGCGTAAACAGTGTGCCGCGGGTAAGGTTAGTCACGGTCACTTCGTACTTGCGCATGCCGTCGTCGGCCGTGGCGTTGGTCGCCAAGGCGGCGAAGATTACACCTGTTGCTCCCATGGCTGTCAGTAGCTTTTTCATGTCATTTCCCTTCCTGGTTGCGCCCGCGCGGTTCGTCGGGCAGGTGCAATCATGGGGAAAAATGCTCACGCTTGTGTCGCGAAAGAATCACGAAACAATCACGGCGTTCTACGCGGCGGCGACTGGGAGTTGGAAGCTAAAGGTCGTTCCGGCGTTGGGCTTGCTTACTGCTTGAATGGTAGAGCCGTGCAATTCAACGATGCGCTTGACGATGGCTAGACCCAAGCCGGCGCCGCCGTCGTCCTTGCGGCTCTTTTCCAAACGGTAGAAGCGCTCGAAGATGCGCGGCAGCTCCGCTTCGGGGATGCCGCAGCCGGTGTCGGACACGCGCACTGCGATGTTTCCCGTGTCGCGAATAACTTCAACGGCGATTTTGCCGCCCGCCGGGGTATAGCGCAGCGCGTTCTCGATCAGATTCTCCACCGCGCGCACGATCAGGCCGATGTCCGCCGCTACGTAAGGAAGATTGCGCTCGCAGCGGCATTCGAGCTGGATTTTCCTTTGGTGCGCCGCGAGGGAGAATTTTTGTGTCACGTCTTGGAGCAATTCGGCCACTGAAACGGACTCACAGTGGAGCAGCGTTTCCAGCGAGTCCAGTTTTGCCAATTCGAACAATTCTTCGATGAGTTTGCCCAGGTGCCGGCTGTGCTTGGCGGCAATCTCGATGAACGCGCGCTGCTCATCGACACTGAGGGTGTGGCCTTTTATCAACAACGTTTCGAGGTAGCCGCTCAAGGATGCCAGCGGCGTGCGCAGATCGTGGGACACGTTGGCGATCATTTCCCGGCGCGTGGCGTCGGTGCGGCGCAGAGATTCGAGTTGTTCGCTGATGCGTTCGGCCATGGCATGGAACGTGTGGCGCAGTCGATCCAATTCATCGCCGTCTTTGGTAGGCAACGGCGCGTTTGCCTCGGTCATACGGGTGAAATTGGTCGCGGCGAAAGACTCCATGGCGCCGCTGAGGCGGCGCAATTTGCGGGTCAGCCAGGCCATGAGCAACAGCCCTGCCGCCAACGCGAACACCACCGCCGCCATGATTACGGTCGCGCCTTGGCGAAAGCTGTGGCTGTCGCGCAGCATCGCGGCGACGCCGTCGTAGCTTTCGCTCGCCAATACGATGTACAAGTAGCCGGCGACGGCGCCGTTTTCCGTGAGCGGTGCGGCGGAAAAGACTTTCTTGCGGTCATAACTGCGCGGATCGTCGCCCAATAATGGCACCGTAAATTGGCCGGCGAGATAGTCGCGCACCGGCTCGAGAGCGATCTGATGGCGTTTGACATGGCCCGGCGGCGCGGAAAACGCGCGAATGTTGCCGTTGCGATCCAGACCGTAAAGCTCGATGCTGGGATTGACGACCATGAGTGTGTGAAACAGTCCTCCCAGCGCCTTGCTGTCGAATTGTCCGTCGCGCAACAATTGCCATTCGCCGGCGATGTGGGCGGCAAGATCGCGGTTCAATTTCTGGGCGACTTCTTGTTGATAGAGTTGGCTCGAAGAGTGGCTGGCGACAACGAACACCAGCGCCATCGGCACGAGCAGCGCCAGCAAAGTCAGGACGAGTTTGGAGTAGAGCGTCTTGAACATGAGATGATCAGGTTCCCAGCGTTTCGTTGAACTTATAGCCAACGCCCCACACGGTCAGGATGTAGGTGGGCTGCTGAGGGTCGTTTTCCAGTTTGGCCCGCAGGCGGTTGATGTGGGAATTAACGGTGTGTTCATAACCGTCGTAGCCATTGCCCCACACGGCATCGAGCAGTTGGGCGCGGCTGTATACGCGGCCGGGGTGGCGGGCGAAAAATACCAGCAGGTCGAATTCCCGGGCCGTTAGATCCAGCGGGCGGTCGCGCAAACGTGCGACGCGGCCGTCGACATCGAGGCTGAGGTCGCCATAGCGCAGCGCTTCCGACTGGGTCGCGCCGGCGTTGGCCCGCAGGGCTTCGCTGCGCCGAAACAGTGCTTTGACCCGGGCCATCAGTTCGAGCAACGAAAACGGTTTGGCCACGTAGTCGTCGGCGCCCATTTCCAGACCGACGACGCGATCCAGTTCCGTAGCCTTGGAGGTCAACATGAGAATGGGCGTGTAGGTCGGGGTAGCGCGCACCCGGCGGCACAGCTCCAGGCCGTCGATCTCGGGCAGCATCAGATCCAGCACCATCAAATCGTAGCTACCGCGTTGCGCGTGCTGCCATCCACTTAATCCATCATGGGCGAGGGTGACAGCACAGCCCAGGTCGCTCAAGTGCATTTGCAGCAGCTGGCCTAGGTCGCGATTGTCTTCGACAACGAGCACTTGTCGGGTCATGGCGTACAGCCTATTGGTTAAACATCACGGAAGTGTCACGGCTGCCCATTGGTCGCGGCACGACGGGGAACCTTACAAGGGGTCTTCGAGCCGTTTTAACATCAAGGCGTTACAGGTAGAATGTGCCCCGATGGGAGAGGTTCGCAATTGGTCTGTGTACATGATCCGCTGCAGCAACGGCGCGTTGTATACCGGCATTACCACCGACGTTATCCGCCGCTTGTCGCAGCACGCCACCGGCACGGGCGCGCGTTTTTTCAATCGCAGCCGGGTTCCGAGGAAGATCGTGTTTCTCGAGCCGGGTCATTCCCAGCGGTCGGCGGCCCAGCGGGAGGCGGCTATCAAGCAACTCAGGCGGCGCGAGAAGCTGTTATTTTTGAAGCAGCAGGGGTTGGGGCGGCTGTGTTGGCTCGAACCCGACAACGCGGCCGTTGCGCAACGCCGGGAAAGGGTCCCGGTGGAAAAATGAACAAAGCGAGTAACAGGGGCTGATTTCGCGCGAATAATAGCCAGTGTAGCGCTGTGGAATAGCTGTCCTTTCACGACGCCATAACGTATTCAAGTTTTCCCTATCTTATTCGCTACCAATGGGCAGGCGGCCGGCCGGGTGCCGCGCCGCGAGACGCCTCAACAAGGAGTGTTGTATGTCAGCGAAGATCGGTGCGAACAAAATATCGATGATGAAGACCGAGGACGTGGTCAATGCCGCGAAGACCGGCAAACCAAAGGCCAAAGCGAAAGCATTGGTCGAATTGAAAAAACGCGGCAAGCTCGACTTGCTGAACAAGTCCGAAGAATCCGCCGCCTAAGATATCCGGTTCTATTCCAGGTCAACGGTTTGCCTCACGATGTCGAGGCAAACCTACTTGGCGTTTTGCGTCAAATACCCAACGATACGTTCGAGCGTTGCGCTGTCGGGAACAGGTACGTTCATGCTGCGCATGTTCTGCGTCATGCGCGTTACCGTGGCCGGCCATTCCGCTGCAGTATGCTGCTTGGGATCGGGCAGTGCGTGGCATTGCGAGCAGGTGCGTTGAAACGCATGCGCACCCGGAGAATCGGGATCGGGCAAGCTCGCCGCGTCGACGGTTTTGCGCCCGTTTGCCTGTAAGTAAGCAACCAGCGTCTCGGTTTCCTTTTTGTTGGGTTTTCGCACGTGGTGCATCAAGCGCATCATCATCCCCGACTGGTCCATGTTTCGCTTCATGCGCGCCACCACGGCGGGCCACTCCTCGGCGGTGTGCAGGCCAGGGCCGGGAAGCCCATGGCATTGGTCGCAATAACGCCGCAGCAGTTTGGCGCCGCTGGAATCGGGTTCCGGCAATGACGCGGGATCGGTGGCGGGCGGGAAGCCGTCCTGCCCGCCCAGGCCGAACATCCCATGGTGCCCCCCGCCCATCATCTGCGCGCGCAGGGGCGTAGAGCAAAGCAAAATCGACGTCCAGCAGAAGATGACGAGGATAGAGCACACAAGTCGCTGTTTGATAAGCATGGTTTGTTTGGTTCTTGCGATTGTTCGCGAGCGGCCAGATCGGATTTTAGCATTGTGGAGGCAGGCCAAGTGAATGAGGGGAGTCATTGACTCGCCATGGCTTGAGCGTCTAGATTTGAACTCGCCGTTTCTGGCGGGATAACAACAAAAAGATGCGCCGGTGAAAAGCACAGCTCACAATTTCAGTCGTACCCATTGGTCAATGATCGCCCTCGGTTTCTGCGCCGCGCTGACAGCGCCCGCCGGGCATGCGGTGAACGAATATCAATTTGCCGTCGACGCTTCCTTTTCTCAATCAAGGGACAGCGGCGGCACTGAATTCGACAGTGTGCGCATCGGCGGTGAAGTGTTTCTTCGCCCTGTCGCTTACGGCGACTATCCCTACGCCGAAGCGACGTTTTTCGATCGCCAATCCAGTCTGCGCTTGACCGTCGGGCGGGACGAACTCGAAATGGAGTCCGTGGAATTCAACGGCCCGGCGTACCACGCGGGCTTCACGCTTGCCGACTCCCGTACGCCGCTCACCTTTGATTTCGACTATATCGACGAAGAGGTGGTGTCGTCCGCCGGGGTCGGTGCCGAGGTGAATGCGTGGGCCGGGCGGCTGGGCTATTACCTGGCATGGCCGGCATTGGTTTGGGTGTCGTTCGAGCAACAAAGCGGGCAATTCAAGAGTCCGGTGGTGAACGAAGATCTGCCGGACTACAACCGTTGGTCCGTGGGCGTGAAGTCCGTTTCCGTAATGGAGAACGCAACGGCGTTGAACTTGGAGGCCAGCCTGCTGTGGGAGTGGGCCGACCCCGCCTCGCGTGACGAAGACCGGCAAAACGAGTTCGACGTGTCTCTGGACTATTACATCAACAAGTCGGCGAGCATAGGCGCCGGGTATCGGCGCAATTGGGGCGACGACGCGCGAGAGGAGGGTAATGCCTTTCTTGGACGGGCGGAAATCTACATTAGCCCGGTGGCGTGGGTGTCCCTAACGCTGATTGAATTCGATGCCGACCATAGGGGTTATGACGATTCCGCGACGGAAATCCTTGTCGGCCTGCGGTACTGAAGGGCGCAATCCGCCCGCATTCATCGTATATACTGGAGTCAGTCTTCCACAACACATGGAGGTGTTGTCATGGAACTCACTCTTCATGAAGATTAATCTGAAAGCGCTGTCGCTGGCTTTGCTCGCGACACTGCCCACCGCGGCGCAAGAGAAAAGCGCCGCCCCGCCCGTGACCATTAACGAAACCATGGCGCAGATCGGCGAGGTCATGGTGGGACTTTTTCCACTCATCGTCGCCAAGCGCGAACTCGATGGTGCGCAGCAAGCGGCGGTGAAGGCGGATGTGGCGCGGCTTATAGAGCTGTTCCGCCAGGCGAGCCCGGCCATCGAGCAGCGCGCGGAAACCTATCAGGTGTCCTACCGACTCGTGGTTGACTATCTGGAGAGCGTTCAACGCATTTTGGTCAACGACGATTTCGATCGCGGGCGTGGGGAGCTCTATGGTTTGGGGCCGATTTGCGCGTCTTGTCACACCCAAGACACCCGATTGCGCACGTTTTTTATCGGCGCGGGCCGGGCGCGTTTTCCGGACGATTTTTCCTTCGCCGAGTTCAACTACCTCACGCGCAATTACGACGAAGCGGAGCGTTACTACGACATCTATTTGAGTTCGCCTCAGCCGCAAACGGAGCTTGACGTCATTCAGCCGTTGCAGCGCCTTGTCACCATTTATACGCAGATTCGTAATCAGCCGGGGCGTGGCGCGGACAAACTGGCGCAATATGAGTCCATCAAAACGCACACCGAGGAGACCAAACAACAGTTGCGCGGTTGGGTCGAGGGAATGCGGGTGTTGGCGAAAGCGGGGCTGGGTGGCGTCAACCAACCCGACTTCAAAGCACTGGCCGGCTACGTCTCGCGCTATGTCGGCGATCTCGACCGGCCGCTTCCCATTCACGTCAAGCCGGAGCAGGAAGTGGCGCGGGTTTGGTTGCGCGGGCAGCTCTATCGTTATCTTGCCAATCGCGCCTCTCCGGATGAGGTGCCCAGCTTGCTGTATTGGCTCGCCGTGACGGATCGCGCTATCGGTTACGATTATTACTTTTCGCTGGCCGACCTGTATCTCAAGGACTGTGTATTCAACTATGCCGCCTCGCCGGTGGCGCAGCGTTGCTTTGCCGAGTACACGGAGTACGTCAACTATTCCTATTCCGGATCGGCCGGCGAATTTGTGCCCCCCGAAGTGAAAGATGAGTTGGAGCGGATGCAGCGCGTGTTGCGTGATGCCGGACGGTGATCGCGAATAAAGGGCCGCTCTTCGCGAAACAATTCGCTCCCACGGTGTCTAGGCTTCAACAATGAACGACGATCCGAAACCAGCCCGCAAGCGCTTGGGGCCATTGCGCCGATTGCTGCCTTTCGTGTGGCCCTATGGCAAGAAAGTCGGGTTGGCGGTATTGTTTCTGGCCTTGGCCGCCGGCGCGACATTGGCTTTTCCATATGCGGTCAAGCTTCTCGTTGATGGCGGTTTATTGGCAACCGATGGCGGCGACATCGCTGAGCGTCTGGCGGTGATTCGCCAGCACTTTCTGGTGTTGTTTGCCGTCGCGATGGCGCTGGGGGTATTTACCGCAGCGCGCTTTTTCATGATGACCTGGATCGGCGAGCGCGTCACCACCGATCTGCGCCAGGCGGTCTACGCCCATGTTCTGCAGCAAAGCCCGCAGTTTTTCGAAACCTTGCGCACAGGGGAAGTGCTGTCGCGACTGACCACCGACACCACGGTCATCCACACTGCCGTCGGCTCCAGCATATCCATGGGGCTGCGCAGTGGCGTGTTGCTGCTGGGCGCGCTGACGATGCTCATCGCCACCAGTCCGCGCTTGATGCTGACCGTGGTTGGCGTCGTGAGCCTGGTGGTCGTGCCGGCGATTGTGATTGGCCGCCAAGTGCGCAAGTTGTCCCGGGCCAGCCAAGACCGCATCGCCGACACCAGCGGCATTGCCGGCGAGATCCTCAATGCCATCCCTGTGGTGCAGAGCTTCACTCAGGAGCGAACCGAAGTCGCACGCTTTTCCGCCGCCAACGAACAAGCGTTCAAAACATCCATCAAACGCACCGGCATGCGCGCCACTCTCACCGCGTTCGTCATCGTCGGGGTGTTCGCGTCCTTGCTGTGGGGCCTCTATGACGGCGTGCGCGCCGTGCTGGCCGGGGAGATGACCGCCGGACAACTCAGCCAGACCGCGCTCTATATTATTCTGGTGGCGTCCAGCGTGGCGGTGTTGGCGGAAGTGTGGGGCGATTTGTTGCGGGCCGCGGGGGCGACGGAGCGTTTGATGGAACTGCTCGATGCGCGCTCGGCGGTTGCCGATCCGCCGGCGGCTGAAACATTGGCACCGGCTGTGGATGGCATGCGCATCGAATTCGACGGCGTTTCCTTTGCCTATCCATCGCGGCCCAGGAGTTCGGTGCTACACCAGTTGAATCTGACCGTCGAACCCGGTGCGACCGTGGCCGTGGTGGGGCCGTCGGGGGCAGGTAAGACGACGCTGTTCCAACTGCTGCAGCGCTTTTACGACGTCGATGGCGGCCTGATTCGCATTGACGGCGTCGACTTGCGTCGACTGCGGCTGACGGATCTGCGCCGTCGGATTGCGGTGGTGCCGCAAGAGCCGGTGATTTTCTCGGGGAGCGTGCTGGACAATATTCGTTACGGCCGTTCCGGCGCGAGTGTCGAAGAGGCCAAGGCGGCGGCGCGGGCGGCGTTCGTCGAGGACTTCGTCGATATGCTGCCCGAGGGTTACGACACCTTCGTGGGGGAGCGGGGTTTGCGCCTATCCGGCGGTCAGCGCCAGCGCGTGGCCATTGCTCGCGCCATATTAAAAGACGCGCCGTTGTTATTGCTCGACGAGGCCACCAGCAGCCTCGACGCCAGCAGCGAGCGGGCCGTGCAGGCCGCGCTTGAAATCGCCATGCGCAATCGCACCACCATCGTGATCGCCCATCGATTGGCGACGGTCCAACGCGCCCACCGCATCTATGTGATGGAGCACGGCGCCATTGTCGAGAGCGGCACTCACGCCGAGTTGCTGCGCCATGAAGGGCTGTACGCCCGTCTCGCCGCGCTGCAGTTCAGCGTTTAGTTGCTTTCCAATAAACCCTTGACGGTAACCTTGGCATGGTTTTAAATCGCCGCCCGGCGAAGGCGGCGCGCCGACCTCAATTGCTGCAGCGACTCGTGCACTGCACCACCGCGGTGAATTTTCACATTGAACGAACACATCACAACCCTGTCCAAACGGTCAGGATTAGACCAAAAACAATTGGTTAGCGACAACGTTCCGCAATTGAGGCCGTCTGGCACGGCGTTTGATTAGGAATGTAACAAAGGGATTGGATACTGCCGATTATGACCGCTAACGAAACCCGCACCGACTCGCGACACGAAGGTCGCTTCCAGCAAGCGCCGCGGCGCCGGGTTCTTTTGATGATTCTGGATGGTGTTGGGATCAATCCGCGCAAGGTGGATAATGCGGTGGCCGAGGCCAAGACACCCAATCTCGACAGCTACTACGCCCGATTCGCCCACACGACGCTTCACGCCTCCGGTCATGCCGTTGGCTTGCCGGACGGTCAGATGGGTAATTCGGAAGTGGGCCACCTCACCTTGGGTTGCGGCGCGATCGTGCGTCAGGATCTGGTGCGCATCGACGACGCCATCGCATCGGGCGAAATTTTCGACAATCCGGTGTTGCTCGACGCGGTGAACCGCGCCTTCACAGCCGGGCGACCGCTGCACCTCTTGGGCTTGGTCTCCGATGGGGGCGTGCACAGCCACATCGATCATCTGTTGGCGCTCATCGAACTGTGTCGCCGCTACGGCGTGCGGCCGTTAGTGCATATGATTACCGATGGTCGGGACACTGCGCCCACGGCCGCCCTGCAGTATCTTGAACCTTTGGAAGCCGCACTAGCGGCGGCCGGTGGCAGGATTGCGACCATCATGGGACGCTACTATTCCATGGACCGCGATCACCGCTGGGAGCGCACGGAACGAGCGTGGCGGGCGCTGGTGCTCGGCAAAGGGACCCACGAACAAGACGCGCGCGCCGCCATTCAATCGGCTTACGCGCGGGGCGAAACCGACGAGTTCATCAAGCCCATCATCGTGGGCGAGCCGCAGCCGCTGCAGGGCGGCGATCAACTCATCTTGTTCAACTTCCGCAAGGACCGGCCGCGCCAAATCGTGGCGGCGCTCGGCCTGGAGAACTTCACGGGCTTCGACCGGGGCGAGTGGCCGCGGGTCGGCGTGACGTGCATGATGCCGTACGACCGCACGTTCGCCCTGCCGTTTGCTTTCGAGCCGGAGCGGCCGTCCGCCACGCTGGCGCAAACCATTAGCGAGGCGGGGTTGAAACAATTCCATTGCGCGGAAACTGAGAAGTACGCCCATGTGACGTATTTTCTCAATGGCGGGCGCAACGAGCCGTTGACGGGAGAGACGCACTTCATGGTGCCGTCACCGACAGTCGCCACCTATGACTTGAAGCCGGAAATGAGCGCGCCGCAGGTGGCCGATGCGGTCATCAAAACGCTGTATAGCGAGAAATACGATTTCATCGTGGTCAACTTCGCCAATGGCGACATGGTGGGTCACACCGCCGTCAAGGATGCCGTCATCCAAGCCGTCGAAGCGGTCGATCGCGAGGCGGGACGGCTGCTGGCGGCGGCGGAGGAGTGCGGTTACTCCGTCGTGTTGACCGCCGATCACGGCAACTGCGAGGAACTGACCGATCCGGTAACCGGCGCGCCTCACACACAGCACACGACTTATCCGGTGCCGTGCATGGTGATCGATGAATGCCACTGGCAGCTTTCCTGCACCGGCGGTTTGGCCGACGTCGCGCCCACCGTGCTGCAATTGATGGGATTGGAAGTGCCGCCGGCCATGACGGGCCGTTCGCTGCTGCTCAAGCCGCTGGGCAAGGTGGCTGCGCGAGGCACGCTGCGCGGCGCGGCTTAGCGCTCTTTTCTTCTTCCCCTGTGGGAGCGGTTTCCTACCGCGATTCTTGCTCCGAGTTGTCGTAAGAGCCAATTCAATCGCGGAATGATCCGCTCCCACAAGAGCGCGCGAATCTAGTTGTGGGAGCGGTTTCCTACCGCGATTCTTGCCCGATTCGATCGCGGAATGATCCGCTCCTACGTCATCAGGGTCTTCACCAGACCAATGCCGCTGATCATCACCAGCATCCCACCCATGATGCGCTTGAACATCTGATCGTTCTCCAGCATTTTCTCATGCACCTTTATGCCGACGTAATGCCCAATGGCCGCCAACGGCAACAGCATCGCCGCCGCGTCCAAATGCAGACTCACACCAAGCACAGCGAAGGTGCTCATCTTGATGGTCACCAGTACGAACCACAGCACGAACAGCGTGTCGCGCAGGCGACTCGCCGCAACGTGGCGCATGTACACCGCCACCATCAACGGCGCGCCGGTAAGCGACACACCGGCAACGTAGCCGCCGGCCACCAGCAAAAACTTGTCGACACGATCGCTGTGGCTGAGGATGATCCAGCCCATGGCCCACGTCACGGCGTAATACAGCGTGATACCGTAAATGAAAATGAGCAGCCACTGATTGGGCAGATTCAGCAGCCCCATTACGCCCGCCAGTGCCGCCGGCACGATGAACACACTCGATTTTCTCAGGTATGCCCAGTCGACATTGCTCATCCGGGTGCGCAGCGTCAGCGCCGAGAAAAACAACAAATGCGCACCGATTATGGGCAGCCAGTCGACCGGCTGATCGTGGATGAAAAGCAGCAGCGGTAGCCCCAGGGCGGCACCCCCAAAACCCAGCGCGGTGCGTACAAATCCGGTCCAGACAAAAAGCAGCCCGATCAGGGCGATCTCGGTAAGGCTAAAATCAAGCAACATGGCGGTTCGGTATAGATGCGTAAAGGATTCGCACTATACACCAGCGTGCCTTCTACGGCACCCGGCGCGGCGCCCACCACGTTTGCCCGCCCAGTCCGGAAGTGGGATACTAACCGGCACTTGGGGGAGGAGGGATTATGAATATCGAGGCGAACAAAGTCGTGACGTTTCACTATCGGATGCGGGAGCCCGGCGCCGACGTTATCGATGACTCCCGCGACGGCGAGCCGGTGGTGTATCTGCACGGCCACGGCGGAATGATGAAAGGTCTGGAAGACGCGCTGACGGGCAAAAAGCCGGGCGATCATGTTGACGTCACGCTCTCGCCCGAGCAGGCGTATGGCGAGCGCAAGGCCGATGCTCAAGCGCGCGTGTCGATCAGGCACGTGATCGGCCCCGGTAACAAGAAGACGAAATTCGCGCCGGGCACCGTGGTGCAGATTAACACCGAACACGGCCCCCGTGACGTGGTCGTGATCAAATCCGGACTCAAAACCGTCGATGTGGACACCAACCATCCCTTGGCCGGCAAGACCCTGACGTTCGAAATCGACGTGCTCGACGTGCGCGATGCGAGCCAGGAGGAAATCGAACACGGCCATGTTCACGGCGAGGGCGGCCACCACCACTAACGAATTTGATCCCAGGTGGGAGCGGTTTCCGAAACGCAAGGACGTTCGATTGTTATGAAGTTGAACGGTCGTGGGAGCGGTTTTTTACGGCGATTCTTCGCCCGAGTCCATCGCGGAATGATCCGCTCCCACAGGTGCAGGATTTAGTGCTGTGGGAGCGGTTTTCGATGCACATGGATGTGCGAATGTCGCGAGAGGGCAGGATGCCCGTAGCGACTACCGCGATTCTTCGTTGAGGTTATTGCAATGAAAATCGCATTCTGCGGTTACGATTTCTTCAGCGCCAGCCTCAGCGAAATATTGGCGCGCGGCCACAACGTCTATCGCATCTTCACGGTGCCCTGCGACAATCGCGTCGACTTCAATCAATACATCTACGCCATCGGCAGCGAGCACAACATTCCGGTCACGGAAGAGCGCATTACGCCGCAAACCATCGAGCAACTCCGCGCGGAGGGCTGTGATTTGCTGATCACCGCCGCCTACTTTTACAAGATTCCTCCGCTCACCGACGCGGGCATTCGCGGAATTAATGTTCACCCGACCCTGTTGCCCATCGGCCGCGGCGCGATGCCGTTGCCGTGGACTATTTTGACGGACCAGCGCGTGTCAGGCATTACGGTTCACAAACTCACCCAGGACTACGACGCCGGCGATATCTTGCTGCAAGAACCGTTCGCCGTTGAGCCGCGCGAGCGGATCGAGTCGCTATCGGCGAAAGCGCAGATCAAGGCTAAGGAAGTGTTGCCGCGTGTACTGGAAAACTTCGCGTCCTATTGGCATGACGCGCGACCGCAGTCGGGTCCGGTCAGCCATTGGGAGCGCCTGACCAAAGAGCAGCGGACACTGGACTGGACTCAAAGTGTGAACGACTTGGATAGGTTGAGCCGCGCCCTCGGCAAGTTCGGCTGCTTCGCGACGTTCGATGACCGCAACTGGTGGGTGTATGGCGTGAGCGCCTGGCATCAATCTCACAACTACCAGCCCGGCAGCGTGGTGCACAAGACGAATACGGAGATGGTCGTTGCTGCGGCGGATGGGTTGGTGAGTTTGTTGTATTTTCAGCCGATCAAGCGTGCTTGATCCTTGTGTAGCGGCGACGAGTTTGCCGATTGCGACGCCGTCAAAGAATCGCGGAATAATCCGCTCCCACAACACTCAACCGGGTCTCCTGTGGGAGCGGATCATTCCGCGATGGAATCGGGCGAAGAATCGCGGTAGGAAACCGCTCCCACAACACTAAACCGGGTCTCCTGTGGGAGCGGATTATTCCGCGATGGAGTCCGTGGGAGACGTGCTAAATGTCCTTCGCGCACCGAAACCCGACATCTTCCCCGGCCATCAACGGATCGGCGAACTGCCGCGTGGCGCCACGGAAAAAATAACTCAGCGCGTAGTGGCCGACGCCACCGCCGCCGCCGCGGATGACTTTCACTTGTTCGCCGAATAGTTCGCTCTTGTAGGTGGCGTTCGGGTAAGGTTGATACCAGTCGTCCACCCATTCCCAAACGTTACCCGCCATGTCGTAGGCGCCGTAGGGCGATTTGTTGTTGGGATAGGAGCCGGTCGGTGCGATGCCTTCTTCCCATTCCGAGTCATCGCCGGTGTTGGTGAGGGCAGTGTCCCAATCGTTGCCCCAGGGGAATTCGTTGCCGTTGGTGCCACGCGCGGCCTTTTCCCACTCTCTTTCCGTCGGCAGTCGTTTGCCGGCCCAGCGGCAGTAGGCGTCGGCGTAGTACCAGGTGATGCCGGTGACGGGGAAGGGGTCGCGCTTGTATTGTTCTTTCTGCATTTCCTCCATGAGCGCTTCGCGCGTCATGGTCGTCGTGTCCATGTCGAGCTTGAAATCGTCGGCGGCGATCTTGCGCAAGCGATCCATGTCCATGGTTTTCGCTTCTTCCATGGTCAAGCCGTAACCGTTGTGTCCCCAATCCCAGGGCAGCGCCCGATCGGTTTTGAGGATGAACTCTTTGAATTGCCGATTGGAGACTTCGTACACGTCGATCATGAACGCGGCGACGCTGGCTTTCTGTTGCGGATGTTCGTCAAGGAAGATGGGCGCGGAGAACCCGTACTGTTCCTGCAATCCCTCTGTGTCGGTTTTGTTGCTGCCCATGATGAATTCGCCGGCCGGCACCAGCACCATGGGCATGTCGAGTTGGCGGCCGACTTCGCTGCCGGACGACGTGACATTGCCGGCACTTGCTTGTTTCGCGGTGTCCGCCGTCGGCGTGGTGGCTTGCGCCGCGGGTTGTTGCGTCGTCGGGGCTTCGTTGTTCTGGCTGCACGCGGTCGCGGCCAGCATGGCCGTGATCAAGATAGCGCCGACAAATTTCTGGATTGGCATGTTTAGTCCTCAGGCGTCGTTTTCGAGCCCATCATCCCCGGCGTCGATTCGATCGCGGATGAATCCGCTCCTACTCGGGGCCTTCGGCGCTCTTCGCGCAGCGAAAGCCGAACGTGTCGTTCTTGGTGCGTTTGGCGAAAAAGGCTCGGTTGTATACCGGCGCCGAGATGCCGCATTTATAAAATGAACAGTCGAACCAGGAGCCGCCCTTGAGCGTTTTGTAGCGGGTGCCGTAGCTTTCCGATGCCGTCTTGTTGCCCGGATAGGCATCGTACCAGGATGATGTCCACTCCCAAACGTTGCCGGTCACGTCATAAAGCCCATAGGGACTGGCGCCGTCGGCGAAGGCGCCAACGGGGGTGGTATCGCCGGGTTGTCCGGCGGCCTGCCAGCCCACCGGCGTGTTGGCTTTCTTGACGTCGAACTCATCGCCCCACGGGAACTGGCGGCCGTCGGTGCCGCGCGCGGCTTTTTCCCACTCTTTATCGTCGGGCAACCGCTTGCCGGCCCAAGCGCAATAAGCCTCCGCATCGTCCCAAGTTACGAACGTCACCGGATGATCGGCTTTTCCGGGTGGAAACGTGCGATTGCGAAAATGATCGGGCGAGCGGCGTCCCGTTTCATTGATGAAGCGCTTGTACTGCGCGTTGGTGACCTCGTAAATGTCGATGTAAAACGCGTTCAGATCGATGCTGTGCCGCGGCCCTTCGTCGGGCAGCCGTTCGTCGGTGCCGCGAATGAATGGACCGGCGGGAATGAGCACCATCTCGTTGGGCGCGTCGCCGAGCCGCGAAGCTTCGTCGTAGAGTGGGTAGCGCATCCCGGAGGTGGCGGAAATGGGTTCAGCGGGAATGAAGCGTTCCAACTCGGACTCGGCGGCGGAGGGGGCGGCCGTCGGCGCTTTCTGGACTGCTGTCTCGATCGCTTCGGCGGTGTGGCACTGCAAGCATTGACTGCCGGGTGCATCGATGAACGCCGCGACATTCACGCCGTCCGGGTGACAGCTCTTGCACGACTCCAGACCGTGGAAATGATCGACCGGTTTCACACGCGAGGTTTCCGCCAATGCTGAGCCGCCGCCGCAAGCCAGCACGATGATGGCCAGTAAAGGAGCGCAGGATCTTCCAATGAGTCGAGTTGTTGAGTGCAAACGTCTGGTCTGGCTAGCGAGTGAAAAGTAGCGCTGGCGCGGCGCAATGTGTCTGTCCACCAGCGGGCGAGCGCTATTTTAATCCGCCGGCGGCGGGGAGTCGAATTTTGCAGCAGCGTTGCATGGGAATATACCAAAGCATTATACAAACAATAGCTTATGAGGCTCTAGCGACGATTCCGGCGGCGATTGGCCCGGCGGCCTAAAGGGCGGAGTCGCGCCGTCGATTTAATGGGGTATGAAAATCGGCACCGGCGGCGACAGCATCGTGAATGATCTCCAAATTGGCCAGCTCATGACCGCGGTGGTGAGCTGCGTGCCTCCGGATGCCGATCTGGCTAGCGTCAGTCGGATGATGCGCGACCGGCGCTTCTCGTGCCTGGTGGTCGAAGAAGCCAAGCGTCCCCTGGGCATCATCACGGAGCGCGACTTGGTTCGCTACATGGCCGATGCTTTCGACGACCGTGAGCGGCGTTCCGTCATCGCGGCCCAGGTGATGTCGACGCCGCCGGTCACGGTGAAGGAGAGCGATACGCTCTACGACGCCATGGTGATTACACGGGCGCACGGAATTCGGCACTTGCTCGTGGTTACCGACGCCGGTAAGTTCGCGGGGTTGGTGACGCAGTCCGATATCACGAAAGCGTATTTTAAATTATTCGAAGACCTGCGTGGCGCCATCGAGAGATCGATGAACGAACGTACCCAGGAATTGCTGGCAGCCAACGAGCGGTTGAAGGCGCTGTCGTTGGAAGATCCGTTGCTGAACGTGGGTAATCGTCGGGCCATGGAAGTGGATCTCGGCCACACCCACGCGGCGGCCCTGCGTTACAAGCGGCCCTATTCGGTGACGCTGTTCGACATCGATTGCTTCAAGCTCTACAACGATCACTACGGTCATCTGGCCGGCGACAACGCGCTCAAGCTTGTCGCCGAGACGCTGAACCGCAGCATTCGCGCGACCGACCGCTTGTACCGCTACGGCGGCGAGGAATTCCTGGTGTTGTGCCCGGAGACCCCCTTGGAGGGTGCGCTAACCTTGGCCAATCGCTTGATCGAGAGCGTGCGGAAAAAGGGTTTGGATCACTGCAAGAGTCCCCACAGTGTCGTGACCCTCAGCGGCGGCGCCGCCAATGTGGGTGACCACAGTTCCTGGACCGAGGTGGTGGGCCTGGCGGACAAAGCCTTGTATGAAGCAAAGAACAAGGGTCGCAATCAAGTTACGTTCGCCCTGAACGATTAGAGGCCTTCCCCGGTCAGACTTCGTCGCAGCTTGTGGCCCAACGCCGCGGCGCGTTATTCTTGGCCAGCCGCTCGAATTAGAACAACATTCCGATGTTCCTCAGATCCATACATTATTTTCGCGCCCTGGCGATCGTGTTTATCGTGGCCGGTCACTCCTATGGTCTCGGCGCCTGGTGGATTCATACCGTGGCCGACAAAACCGTCGCCAATGTCATTTCCGGCGGCACGTCGTTATTTGTATTTGTCTCGGGGTTTCTGTTCCATCATGTCTTTTTTCCGAAATTCTCCTTTGGATCGTTCATGATGAAGAAGATCCACTACGTCTTGTTGCCGTATTTGGTTTTGTCCTCGGTTTTTTTGATATCCATTCTGGCAACGCGGACCGGTTTCAACGCCGACCAGTTTCTGCTTGCGGGCGAGGGCATCTACGCGCTGTATTTGCGACCCCTCGCGTTGTATCTGTGGACGGGCGGGGTCAATTTCACTTACTGGTACATTCCGTTCATCATGGTGATGTTTCTGCTGTCGCCGGCGTTTGTTGCCTTTATCAGGGCGCGGTCGGCGGTGCGCTGGGCCGCGTTCGCGGCGTTTCTATGCGTATCTTTGGTGTTGCACCGACCGGTTTTGAATCTTTCCGTCATTCAGTCGGTCGTGTATTTCATTCCCGTGTATCTGGCGGGAATCCTGGCTTCTATTCATAAGGAACGAATATACGCTGTCTTTCACCGCCGTGATGGCTACCTTTTAGCGGTCGTGCTCGGGCTGGCCGTGTTGCAGGCGGTGTTCATCGCGAAGGAGGGCAGTTTGCACAAGGCGCCGCTCGAGTTCGCCGGCCTGGATGTGTCGTTGGTGCAAAAGCTTGTACTGTGTTTGTTCTTGATGGCGTTTCTCCACCGTTTCGAGGACATGCCATCTCGAGCATTGGACACGTTGGCGGAGGGGAGTTTCGCGATTTTTTTCATTCACCCGTTCATTGTGCTGGGTATTAGCAAAACGTCATTGCCGCGCATGTTCGCTGACAATCTGCCGGATCTGTCATTGCTGCGCTTGGCCGTGATGACGATTGTCGTTGTTGCTGCCTCGCTGTGCGTGGCGCTTTTCGTCAAAGCGATTTTGCGGCGCTACAGTCGAATTGTCATTGGTTGGTAACAAGAAAAAGGCTGCATTCGCGGCGATGCGAATGCAGCCCTTCTTGCTGACAGGCGAGCGTGTATTACTGCTGGGTGTCCGCGCCGATCTGCTGACGTTGCTGAGTTGGATCTTGCAGCTGGGTTTGGTCTTGCGTGCGCAGTTGATCCGCGCTTTGCGTTTGGATTTGAGCCTGGGTGCCCGTGGTGGTGCCGGTCATGCAGGGTCCGCCCGTTCCCATCTGGCCAGCCATGCCCATCTGACCCATATTGCCGCCGCCCATTCCGCTCATGCCGGTACCGGCTGTATTGGCCATGTTGCGGTTCATCATGGCGACCGTGTTTTGATCGGTTGCGGTCTCGGCGGTGACGGCGTCGTCGAGGCACTCGCCGGCGGCCGCGTCCGTTGCTGCGGCGGTCGTTTCAGTCTGTTCCGTGGCCGTTGCGTCCGCTGCTGCAGGTTCGGCTGCCTCTTCGGCCAAAACCGGGCTCAACCACATTAACGCCAGCAAAGCAGCGGCCGGTGCCGCGACGGGTTTAAGGATGGATGTCGTTCCATTTTTCATCGTCAGTCTCCTTGTGGTAGCTTTTCAGAAAGCGGGCCTTACGCAGGCCCGTGTTATTTAAGACTTGTATGATCGATTTTCCGCCAGCTGTGGACGACTGACTATACGGGATAGCCTGAGATTCGCAGCATCAATCGGAGAAATATGTTTCCACTGCCAGACAGGTCGCCCGTAGCGACGACCGCGAATCTTCGCCTGTCTCAGCGCCGCAGCAGAGTTAATCGCGGAATGATCCGCTCCCACACAGGTCGATGTCGAATTTACTGCAACATCGTTTGAATGTAAGCCAGAATATTCGATGCGTCTTGGTCCGTTCCGCCCCACGTCCGCACTGCGATCATTTCCGGCGTGCCGGGCTGGCCGAAGCGGGCTTTGTGCAGCACTTCCCAGGGGTTGTCTTTCGCAAGGGAACCCAAGGTTTCAGTGCCGTCGAATAGGATGGTTCGGCCGTCCAAGCCATGGCAGCTGGACGATGCGCAACTGTTTACCCCGTTGCCAGATTCGTAGAGCGATTGACCGAGTGTTGCATCGCCTCGGGCAGCGCCGTTGAACGTGTCTTCGAAGATGTACTGGCTGGTATCGATCATGCCCCCGTCGAAAAGGAACATGACCAGAGATCTGATCTGGTTGTCGGACAAATTAGGTTCGCCGGTACCGAAGTTATGCACGACCGCGCCGACCGTTGGATCGAAGACGCCGTTCTTGAGGTAGCTCTCAATTTGTTTCCGCGACCGTTGCGGGATAACGTCCACCAGTCCTTTGGTCCCCGTGTAATGGCTGTTGCCGGGGCCATAGGCGCCTTCAACGCCTTTGTAATCCCAGCCATGACATTCTTTGCAGCGCCAAGTGTCGTTGCCGGTGCGGTTGTTCTGGGCGCCGCTAAGCGGATCGGCTTTGCGCAGCACCCAAGCGGGATTGGTGGTCAGCGATTCAGTGGCGTTGACCGCCCAATGGTTGTCCCACAGCAAGCCGCCGATGACGACGCTCGGCGGATCGTCGGGAGTGGGCGCACGAGGACCGGTGCCGATGTCGTCATCGTTGGCGGTTTTTTTCTCGCCGCCGCCGCACGCCGCAAGAAAAAGCAGGCTTGTCAGCAGCGCGCAGGTGAGTGGCGCGCGGGTGCGCAGATATTCGCCTGTCGTAATGGCTTGGGTTTGCGTAGTCACTGATTGTTGCCCTCTTGCTCAAGGTGGAAACGATGTCATCCGTGCAACATGCCGCGTCAGGCGAGCTGGGTGATGAGGCCCAATTTTTACCCAATGTCATAGCCAGTGGGTATAACGATTCACCGAGCTCTGCTACGGGTTTTTCCTAAGGGGGCGCAGTTGCACGGTCGCCGCCGCAGCGTCATGACCGTTTGTCCATGTGTGACCTAGTTACTGTCATCGCGAAGCCCTTCCGCCATCCTTCAGCCAGAGATACTTCGGGTTCACTTCCCACGAACAAGAAGGAGGTCGAAATGACTGCTCTTCAAAAGCGTTTCCGGATCACCGGCGTGTCGCTGCTTTGGCTGACGTATTTGTCCTATTTGCTCGTCATTCCGTCGGTGCTGGGGCTCATTGTCAATGTGTACGAATCGAAAGCGCTGCGCCGACTGGCCGACCAGGAAGGCACGGAAAAGGCCGAAGTGGCCAAGATGTTGTGGAGTCATCATGAGTGGCTGCGCAGGACGTTTGTTATGTTCGTTGTCTTCGGCATGATGGCCGTCGGAACTGCCTACTATGGGTTTGGCTTGGTCTTGGGTGCGGGCGTCGTGGCGTGGTGGATTTATCGCGTCGTAAGGGGAATGGTAGCGCTGAGTGCGACGCACACCTTGCCTGTCACCCCGTAGAGAACGACCGGTCCCGCGCCAGATCTATATTCTTTTAACGTAGTGCGGCATTGTGCGCGACCCCGCGAGCAATTCGGTACAATTGCGCGTGACTAACCTGCGGGGGAATTCGTGGAAGAGCGCTTAGCCGAGTTGGAAATCAGACTTGCCTTTCAAGAACAAACGTTGACGGAGCTGAACGATGTGGTTGTTCGGCAAGCTGGCGAGAT
>JAKACW010000054.1 GCA_021821045.1 Pseudomonadota bacterium | reverse complement strand
ATATGTCGGCATGCGCCTGGTCTTGATCGACGACCAAACCGCTCCGACGCGCCAAGCCATTGCCATCATGCAAAACAATCTTTTACTCGGGTTGATTCTGGTTGCGGGGGTGACGTGGGTGTTTCTCGGTCTGCACATCGCGAGTTTCATCGGCATCGGCATCCCGTTTACGCTGGCGGGCACGTTTTGGGTATTGCATGCCACAGGACAGACGCTTAACCAGCCGGTCCTGTTGGGCGTTGTCATTGTTCTGGGAATGTTGGTGGACGATGCCGTTGTGGTGGTGGAGGCCATATATTATAGGTTGCAGCGCGGCGCTCAGACGCTGCAGGCCGCGCTGGCGTCGTTGAAGGAAGTGTTTGCGCCGGTGACGTCTTCGGTCATGACGACCATCGCGGCGTTTCTTCCCCTCATGTTGATGCCCGGCATTCTGGGCCAGTTCATGTTCGTCATTCCCTTCGTGGTGTCGGTCGCCTTGACCATCAGTCTGATCGAGGCTTATTGGATGTTGCCGGTGCATGTCACCGCCGCCAAGGTGAGCTTCGAGCGGGAAACCCGCATACATCGCTGGCGCGTGCGGTTCACCCATTGGATCAGACTGCACTACAGCCGGGCACTGATCAGAGTGCTGCGTTGGCCGAAACTGTCCCTTGTTACTTTCGTTGGACTGTTTCTCGCCGCGATCGCCTTGTTTGTGAGCGATGCGGTAAAGGTAAAATTTTTTGCTTTCGACACTATCCGTTTGTTTTACGTCAACGTCGAAATGCCCCCCGGCACCCGTTTAGAGGAGACTCTGGACGAATTGGGCGCCATCGAGAATGCCGCTCTCAAATATGTGCACGACGACGAGCTGCGAGAGTCCGTGGTCGCCGCCGGCCAAATGTTCACGGCGACCGAACCGTTCTTCGGCGACGCCTACGGCCAGCTCATGATCAGCCTGTTGCCGAAAAAGCCCCATACCCGCGATGTCGAACAAATCATCGAATCAATGCGCGAGGAAGTGACTCGGCGGGCAGGGCCGAAGAATGTTTCATTCCTGGTGATGTCGGGGGGACCGCCCGCGGCTAAGCCGATTAGCATCAAAGTGCGCGGCGATACTTATCCCGAGCTGCGCCAGGCCGCCGATGCCGTCCACGAGATTCTCAACAGCATCCCGGCCGTCCGGGATATCGCCGACGACGATGCGCCCGGCAAACGCGAACTGGCTTTTGATCTCGACGAAAGCGCGGTCAAGCGCGCCGGCCTTCATCCGGGCGATGTCGCACGCACGCTGCGTTTGTTCTTCGAAGGAGAGATCGTCGCTCGCACCCAGCATGAAGGTGAAAAGGTGGAGGTGCGGGTGCGGGCCAAGCCAGAATCCTATGCATCGATCGATGAGGTGCTGCGTCAACCGGTGGCGCTGCCCGCGGGCGGGTACATCGCGCTCGGCCAGCTGGTCACGGCGGACGAGCGCGAGGGCAAGAGCAATGTGCGGCATTACAATTTTCGTCGCGCCATTACCGTTGAGGCGGATCTCGATAAGGATGTGATGGATACAGTCGCGGCCAACGATGCGGTAAAGGCCGCTTGGCGCGAGATCCGAGGCCGGTATCCGACCGTCGATCTGGATTTTTCCGGTGAACTCGATGACATTCAGGAGAGCCTCGATTCCATGCTGGTTCTGTTTCTGTTCGGCATCGGTGTCATGTATCTCATTCTCGGAACGCAGTTCATGAGCTACTTCCAGCCCTTCATGATTCTCACCACCATTCCCATGGCGTTTATCGGGGTCACCTACGGTCTGGCCATAACCGGCTATCCGTTAAGTCTGTTTACCCTATACGGCGTGGTCGCCTTGGCCGGCATTGCCGTCAATTCGGCGATCGTCATGATCGACGCGGCAAACAGCCGGCTGGCCGGCGGCATGTCACTCCTTCATGCGACGATCTACGCGGCGCGGCGGCGCGTCATCCCCATCCTCATTACCTCGCTCACTACGATTGCCGGCTTGTTTTCGCTGGCGACGGGCTTGGGCGGCAAGTCCGTGGTGTGGAGTCCTGTGGCGTCGGCCATTGTCTGGGGGTTAAGTTTTTCCACGGTTTTGACGCTTTTTGTTGTACCGGTGCTGTATCGGATGTTCATGACGCGGTCCCGTTTGGTGACGCGGTCGCGGGAGAGGTAGCGATAGGTGGAAGCGTTTTGGTCGATTGAGCCATTCCATTGGGCGGGAATCACGGCGGCGATGCTGGCTGGACTGTTCATCGGCTTGGAGCGCCAACTGCTGGGCAAGCCGGTCGGAATAAGAACCAGCATTCTGATTTGTCTGGGAACCTATGTTTTTGTCAAGCTCGGCGCGACGGAGTTGGGTGGCGGGGATGACACCACCCGAATCATCGGTCAGATCATCACCGGCATCGGATTTCTCGGCGCGGGGGTCATTCTGGCGCGGGATGGCATGGTATTGGGTGTGACGTCGGCCGCCGCGATTTGGATGTTGGCGTCCATCGGCTCGGTCATCGGCAAGGACCACTATCTGACTGGGGTGAAATTATCAATACTAACGGTGTTTATTTTGGTTGGCGTCGACCTCCTCGAGAATTCCTTCAAGACCCTGCAGAAGGGTGTCCATCGCCAGTTCAAACTGCGCGAGGGGGGCAGCAACATCGAACGTTGAGCGCGGCGCACGGTCTCCTATTGTGTTGGATAGTCAGAATGCATGATCGGTGCGCTGAGGCTTTTTTCCGTGATGCAGCATCCTTTCGGTTGCGATAAGCCGCGCTTCCCGCCCATAATGTTTGTTGGGGGGAAGATCTAACAACAACCATGAATCAACGCGCGTTCCGTACCCTTTTTCTGTGGATGATCTGGGCCGCCACGGCCATCATCGTTTACGCCACCTTATATCGCGACACCGCGGTATGGGAGTTCGTCGGCCAAGATTCGAGCCGCGTCACGTGGTTGATAATCGGAACGTTCCTGTTCGGTGTGGTCGGCAGTTTCGCCCTGACGATGCTCGTCACATTCGAGTGGATACGTGCGTTGGCGGTTCAAACCGAGGCCGAAACGGGCGGTTTGGACGGCATCGCCACCAAGGGCCGTCGACGGGCCGTGGATCGGTTTTTTTCGGCGCTCAAAACGACCCTTGAAGTGGACGGACAGCCCGACGTGGAAGCGCTGTTGCACGTCGAACTGGCCGTATTCAAGCGCATCGGCCAGTTCGTCGAAGTCATCGGCAATTTGCTGATCACGCTCGGCCTAATCGGCACCGTTATGGGGCTGACCTTGGTCCTAACCGGCTTGACCAGCTCCCTGGAAGCCCTCGGCCACGACCAGGAACTTCTTCTGGCGGGCTTGCGCAAAGCCATGAGCGGTATGGGCACCGCCTTCTATACGACTTTGCTCGGCGCCGTGCTGGGCGGCATTTTGCTGCGCGTGTTCGCCCAAATCACAGACCATGGCGTCGAGGGCCTTTACGATATGATTATGCGCGTTTGCCTGGTCTATTGTTCGGCCGACTACAAGCCGTCTCTGCAACGGGACATGCGGTTCATCAATCAAGAATTGCAGATTCTTCGCGACCACACCAAGAGCCTCGAGACGGCGTTCGATAGTTCGAAAAAAGCGATTGCGGTGTTTCACGAAGAAGTGACCCGCATCAATCGGGAGCAAACGATGACCGGCGATGAGTCCCTCGACGCGCAGATTGCGCGCCATCGGCGCTATTGCGAGACGCTGCGTGAAGAAGCGCTCCTGCTGCATTCCTTGCGGGCTTCATGGTGGGCGCGTTTCGTGAGTCTGTTTAGGTTCCGTTAGGGGCGCGGACCATGCCAATGAAAGAACGCCGGCGGGTCGGCCCAACCAACATCTTCGAGATTTTCTCCGACGTGGCCATGCTGATGCTGACCACGTTCGTGTTTCTGCTGGTCACGATTTTGATTACCTCTCGCGTTGCGGAACAATACCAGGTTCCCAAGCTCAAGCAGGATCTGTCCAACGCTCAGCAGGATCTTGCCGAGTCGGCCAAAGACTATGAGCGCTTGCTGAGCGAACTGGGTGAACTGGCGAGCATGGGCACCGAGTCGCAGATCGACCAGATTCTAAAAACCGCGGGAATCGGCAAGAAGGATTTCGATCTTTTCGTGGAGGGTTTGAAGGACGTTCCCGGTCGCGACATTCATCTCGTGGTCGATGCGACGGGTTCGATGCACGGCGCCGTGACGTTCTTGATCCCCGTGTTGCGGGCCATTGTGGTGCGTAGCGGCAAGGAATTGTCTGCGATGACGTGGTTCGCCGACGGTCAGGCCGGCACCGGCAGCGGCACGATGGGGGAGATGTTCGATCAACTAATGCAAGGCGCGCCGTTCGCCGGCGCCAACGAAACGATCGGCGACGCGTTTACCAAGGCAGCGCGTAACGCGCCCGCGCCCGGCGCCTATATCTTGATCGGCGACGAGCCCTCGGATGATCGCATTTACTATCGCGCCATACCCAGTCCGGTCTTTACTCTGCCCATCGGCAAATCCAATCCCAACACGGAGTGGCAGTATCAGCAGTTGGCCGAAAAGACCGGCGGCAAGATGCTGCGCCTGCACTTCCAATAAACTAGTTTTTTTCTTTGCCGGTGGTGAGAAGCGGAAACTGGGCGACATTGCTGTCGCCGTCCGCGCGGGGAAGGATCTTGTTGATGCCCTGTTTTTCCACTTCGTCGATGCGCACGACGGAATGCATGGGAATGTAGGCGCGCTTGACGCCTTCGAATTCCGCTTTCAACCGCTCTTCGGTCGGATCGACCACGACACTGGATTTCTCGCCGAACAATAGACCGCCGATTTCCACGAATCCGAGCATCCCGCTCTGCGCCACTTCCTGGGCGTAGATTTCGTACACTTTCCCTTGATTGTGGAAGATGACCTTATAAATCTGTTTGTCTTTCATTGGGCCCGCTTCTATCGGTCGGTTCGTGTTTTATTCTCTAACCCTTGAGTTCGCTCAATAGCCGATCGAGCATATTTTCCGCTTGCGCGCCGTAGCCGCCGCCGAATAGATTCAAGTGATTGAGCACATGGTACAAATTGTATAGCGTCTTGCGCGTAGTATAGCCCGGATCCAGCGGATACGCTGTGTGGTAGGCGTCGTAAAACGCGCGGGAGAAACCACCGAAAAGTTCAGTCATGGCCAAGTCAGTCTCGCGGTCGCCGTAATAGACCGCCGGGTCGTAAATGACGGGACGACCGTCGGCGAGAGCGCCGTAATTGCCCGACCACAAATCGCCATGAAGCAGCGCCGGCGCGGGCGTATAACCCGTAAAAAAGCCATCCAAACGGGCCATCAGCTGTTCCCCTTTGTGCTGCAGCGCCGAGTGATGACCTCGTTGCGCGGCAAGTGACAACTGATATCCCAGCCGATGCTCGCGCCAGAATGCCAGCCAATCGTTTTGCCATGTGTTGATTTGCGGCGTGGAACCGATGGTGTTGTCGCGGTGCCAGCCATGCCGCGTTTGGGTGCGGCGATGCATTTGCGCCAATTGGCGCCCGAACAATTCGTCGTCGACTCGTCCTTCGCTCAGTGCGACGTGCTCCAAAACGAGATAGGCGGAGCGGCCGGCCGTTGCGGCGCCGATCGGTTCGGGGACTCGGATGGTTTCGCTGGCGCGTATTTCGCGCAACCCCTCTTCTTCCGCCGCGAACATGTCGAGCAGATCGGCGCGATTGAACTTTACAAAAAAACGCTGCTGGCCATCGCCGACAATGCAGCTCTGGTTGATGCACCCCCCGCTAACGTCCCGCAGGTGATTCGACCGGAACGGTTGCCCGGTGTATTGGCTGATTGTTGCGTCAATCGCGTTTTTCAATTCTGGGTTCATTTGTTTGCCAGATTCGGTTTAATCTCTACTCACATTGTACGTCCCGGCGCCAACAAAAACGCCTCGGACATCACTGTCCGAGGCGTCGAGTGGGATCTTAACTACGCGTGCGCCGACGCCTTTTTACGCAGCTCTGCCGACTTGGACTCGATGGCTCCCAGCAACGTATCGAAGGACTTGGCGAATGACTTGACGCCTTCGTTTTCCAGTTGGTCAGTGACCGATTTGAGATTGATCCCGAACGCTTTCAAACTGTCCACCTGCTGCTTGGCCTCGGCGATTCCGCGGGATAGCGTGGTTTTTGGTTTGCCGTGGTCTTTGTACGCCGCATACGTTGCCGGCGGTACCGTCGTTACGGTGTCGCGTCCAATCAGTTCCTCGATATAAAGCACGTCGCTGAGTTTGGCCGATTTGGTGCCGGTCGACGCCCAAAGCAAGCGCTGTGCACGGGCCCCTGCGTTCTGCAGCGGTTTGAAACGCGCGCTGGCGTACAGCTCTTCGTAGGCGGAATAGGCCACCTTCGCGTTGGCGACCGCGATCTTGCCGGTCAACGCTTTGGCCTTCTCGTCCGGATGCTGTTCGAGCAGCTTGTCCAGTGCGCTGTCCACGCGGCTGACGAAGAAACTGGCCACGGATGCAATCTGCGAAATCGGCTGACCGCGCCGCATGCGACGCTCCAGACCACTCAGGTACGCGTCGACGACATCACGGTAGCGTTCAACCGCGAACAGTAAGGTCACATTGACATTTATGCCCGCATCGATGAGTTCCTCCACCGCGGGCAACCCTTCCTGGGTGGCGGGCACCTTTATCATTAAGTTGGGCCGGTCGACTCGCTTCCACAGTTTCTTGGCTTCAGCGACCGTGCTCTTGGTGTCATAAGCCAAGTCGGGGGAGACCTCGAGGCTGACCAGTCCGTCGTGGCCGTTGGCCTCGCGGTAGACCGGGAGCATGAGGTCCGCAGCCGCTTGGATGTCTTCGATGGCGAGTGAAAAGAACAAGTCCCGCGCGTTTTGCTGTGCATTCTGCTCCAGCAACCGGGCCAGGGCGGCGTCATAGTCTGAAGACCCGGTAATCGCCTTTTCAAAAATCGTCGGGTTCGAGGTGATGCCCTTCAGTCCATCTTCCTTGATCATGCTCGCCAGTTCGCCGGAGCGAATCATGGCTCGGTAAATGTTGTCGTACCAAAGACTTTGACCTAACGTAGAAAGCGTGCGTAGGGGATTCATAGCGGACCACTCCCTTCTTGTCCTGACCGAGGTTACGTCCTTTATCGGAAAAACGCGACAAATCTTGAAAAAAACGCGTTAATGCCTGAGGCTTTGCTCCTGTTGTGACCGTCGCTGTCTGCCAAAGTTTCTCGGCGTGTATCTAGCCACGCGCAAACGCTTTTGGTGTAACCTAACGTTCAGTGAAAGCCGAGTTGCGGTGTGGTTTCGAACAACAGCGATCGACGGTAAACGGAGGAGGTGGCGCAATGTTTCTCAAGCATCGACCAACCGGTAATTTGGTGGAGATTCTCGACAAAGCAGGGCTGATGGATCCGTTCAAGGACGAAATCTCCGGGCGTTTCCATGCCGGCGAAGAGCTGCAGGACGCCGCGCCGTTCACCAAAAAAGAGCTCATATTCCCTTCTGGCGAAGCGCTGCCCCGCTGCTGGGTAGACCCGCACTATCGTCATTGATTAACGTGCGGCGGGAAGCAAATCGCGATTAATGTGGCGAAAATGTGCCGCAGTTGGCTTTTTTCGGGGCTATCTTCCCCTTAATTTTCAACCAGTTTGCCGATAACTCAGGAGGCAGTAACCGCGGTTGAATATTAGGTGTAGTGAACGAAGCCATGAAACGTCCCGATTTAATGCTCATTTTGACGCTTCTCGCCTGTGCCGGCGTCTTGGCG
Organism: Pseudomonadota bacterium; assembly: GCA_021821045.1. Lineage (GTDB taxonomy): Bacteria > Pseudomonadota > Gammaproteobacteria > JAADHS01 > JAADHS01 > JAKACW01. Next base: position 21,330 of record JAKACW010000054.1, on the reverse strand, counting down.
AGCACCGCTTTTCGCGCTGGTGCCGATGCGGACGAAACCGATAAGGCGAAGACCGCCGGCGTGGAAGTCGTTTACCCCAAGGCGCAGTACAATCCTCAGGCCATGAAGATTGGGGACCTCGTCCGCGCAGAAAGACAACAGCGCGTTCGTCGTTAAGCGTTACCGTCTCGACTGTGAACACAGCCAGGGCGAATTGGCCCCGGTCCTTTCAATCTCCGATTTGTCTTGTCAAGCAATCGTCCGATTCACTAGCGTCGGATCGCGGCTGGTTTTTCTGCGGGGGCACGGGAACATGATATGGTGGCCGCAACTGCGGGTTGCTGGCGCCAGGTTGGAGCAACAGAGGCCGCCAATGGTATTGTTGGCACATTCCAGAAAAAATCTTTAAAAATGATTGGGGCGAGGGAGGCCACATTGAACGCGCTGATCCAAATCTTCTTAGATATTTGCCGGCTTCGGCGCGGTCCGCAAGACGTGCCGGCGTCGTGGTTTTTGTTTGGCCTGACCGCTGCCGCATATTTCGTCACCGGCGTCATCGACATGTCCGCGGAGCTCGGCTGGCCGGACACCCTGGTTGCCACCCTCCTGGACATGGCGCTGATGAGCGGCTTGCTGTACATGGTGTTGTGGATCAAGCTGACCACGGTACGGTGGCAGCAAACCATGACGGCGTTTTACGGCGCCGGCGCCCTGCTCGGTCTGGCCATGATGCCTCTGGTGTTCTGGTATGAGGCCGCCGGTCCAAACACGGCGGGCGCCGTGCTGCCCTCCTTGCTGCTGTTGGCCATCTTGATGTGGCAGATGTTCATTATCGCGAACATCTTACGTCACGCCCTGGAGGTGCCGCTCATTATGGGAGGGGTGTTCGCGGCGCTGTACCTGTTCATCAATTTGCGTATCCTCAACGCGTTGTTCTTTCAAGCGGAATAATATGCACGTTCACATTCTTGGTATCTGCGGCACGTTCATGGGGGGCATCGCCCATTTGGCGCGCTCCCTGGGACATGAGGTGTCCGGCTCCGACGCCAATGTGTATCCGCCCATGAGCACTCAGCTCGCGGCTCTGGGCATCGACCTAAAGGAAGGTTATGACCCTAGGCATCTGCTGCCGGCACCCGACTGCGTGGTCATCGGCAATGCCTTATCGCGCGGCAATCCAGCAGTCGAGCACGTGCTCAATGAAGGTCTGCCCTACTTGTCCGGTCCGGAGTTTCTCTCGCGGTTTGTATTAAATGAGAAGTGGGTGTTGGCTGTGTCAGGGACCCACGGCAAGACGACCACGTCGAGCATGCTCGCCTGGATATTGGAGTATGCGGGCATGAAGCCCGGGTTTCTCATCGGCGGCGTGCCGGAGAATTTCGGTGTCAGCGCGCGCTTGGGTGAAACGCCTTTTTTTGTGGTGGAAGCGGACGAATACGATACGGCGTTTTTCGATAAGCGCTCGAAATTCGTTCACTACCATCCGCGCACGCTCATTGTGAACAACATTGAATTTGACCATGCGGACATTTTTCCCGACTTGGCGGCCATTCAGCGCCAATTTCACCATTTAGTGCGGACTGTCCCGAGCAAAGGGTTGATCGTTGCGCCCGTGGAAGATCCTGCCGTTGCGGCGACGCTGAAGTTTGGGTGTTGGACGCCGGTCGAGGCGATTTGCCCCATTGGCGTGGCGCAAGGCACGGGGTGGCGTGCCGAACTGATCAATGACGACGGGTCGGACTTTGACGTCTATTTTGGCAACGACAAACTGGGGCGGGCGACCTGGTCCTTGGTTGGCTTGCACAACGTTCACAATGCATTGGCCGCCATCGGCGCCGCTCGCCACGCCGGCGTGCCGGCCGCGTCGGCGATTGCCGCGCTGACGGATTTCCACAACGTCAAGCGTCGGCTGGAAGTGCGGGGCGTCGTCAACGGCATCACTGTTTACGACGATTTCGCCCACCATCCGACCGCCATCGCCACTACTGTCCATGGCTTGCGCAAACGCGTCGGCAGCGCGCGCATCATCGCCGTCCTGGAAGCGCGCTCCAACACCATGCGCATGGGCGTGCACAAGGAATCCCTTGCCCCCGCGCTTGTCGAGGCGGATGAAGTGGTCTTGTTTCAGCCGCCGGATCTGCCCTGGTCACTCGATATCGTTGCGCAAGCGATCGGCTCCCACGCCAGTGTTTTCGACGACGTCGGCAAGATTGTCGAGGCGCTTGCCGGGCAGTGCCGCGCGGGCGACCACGTACTCATCATGAGCAACGGCGGATTCGGCGGTATTCACGGGCGGTTGCTCGAGCGCTTGGCGCGGTCATGACCGTCGACACCGTTACGCTGGCCATGACGGGCGCCTCGGGCGCGCCCTACGGCTTGCGTTTGCTGGAGTGTTTGGTGGCTGCGGGGCGGCGGATTTATTTTCTGGCGTCCAAACCGGCGCAATTGGTCATTGCGACGGAAACCGATTTCAAGCTTCCTGCCCGACCCGACGCGATGGCGCACTTTCTAACCGAGCGATTTGGCGCGAGCCCAGACCAAATCGTGGCCTATGGACCGGAGCAATGGAGTGCGCCCATTGCCAGCGGATCCGGTGCGGCCAGAGCCATGGTTGTGTGTCCGTGCAGTAGCGGAACGTTGTCATCCATCGCCCACGGCGCGAGCAAGAGCCTGCTTGAACGAGCGGCGGACGTTATGCTCAAGGAGCGTCGGACTCTGATATTGGTTCACCGTGAAACGCCGCTATCGCTGATTCACGTCGAGAACATGCGGCTTTTGCTGCGCGCCGGGGCAACGCTTCTGCCAGCCAATCCCGGTTTTTACCATCGGCCGCAAACTGTTGATGAGTTGGTGGATTTTGTCGTCGCGCGCGTTTTGGATCAGCTTGGCTTGGAGCAAGCGCTCGTTCCGCGCTGGGGCGCTGACGCGCAGCCACCTGACCAGGGCGACTAAACGACTCCCTCAGATCGTCGATACCATTCCCATGGTGATTATGCGCCGCCCGCTGAAATCTATGAAACACATGTCGCTTCGGTTGCTGGGTATGGTCCTCGTCTGCGGACTATTCGCCGGCGCCGTTCCGGCGCAGCCCGATCAGGCGTCGGCATCGGCGCAGGATCTCTACGAAAAATGGCGCGACGCAATCTTTCAAGTGCGGATTATCAACACCCGCACCGGAACGACGTCGGCGCTCGGCTCCGGCTTTTTCATCTCTCGAGATGGCAGCGGCGTGAGCAATTTTCACGTCGTTTCGGAAGTGGTACACACGCCCGACCGTTACCGGGCGGAGTACGAGCGTGCCGACGGCACGCGCGGCGACCTGGCGCTGGTGGCCGTCGATGTAATAAATGATTTGGCGGTGGTGAAGTCCGCGGAGCCGGTCGATGTGCACTTCTCGTTTCGCGCCACGGCACCCCGCACGGGCGAGCATATTTTCGCCCTGGGAAATCCCCGCGACTTGGGAGCCACGATCGTTGAGGGAACCTACAGCGGTCCGGTGGCCAATTCCATTTACCAACGCATTCACTTCACGGGCTCCCTTAACCCTGGCATGAGCGGCGGACCAACCATCGACTCGCGGGGTCGCGTCGTCGGGGTCAATGTTGCGACAAGCGGTAATCAAATCAGTTTTCTAGTAGATGCGAATCATGCCAAAGCGCTACTGGCGCGGGCGCCAGCGACCGCCGAGGACACCCCTTTAAAGCAAGATCTGCGTGATCAGCTCTTCTCGGCGCAGGACAACTTCTGGCAATCCGCCATGAGCCGACCGCTCGATACGACATCGTTGGGCGAATTCTCGGTGCCGGCGCGGTTCGTGCCCCAGCTCAGCTGTTGGGGCGACAGTTCGGAACAAGACGATCAGAAGTACAAGGTGCTGAGCCAAGAGTGTTCGTTGCGCGACTATGTTTATCTGTCGCGCCAACATAGCGTGGAAGCCATGGCGCTGCGCCATGATTACTACGAATCCAGCGAGCTCAATCCGCTGGCATTTTCCCACTTGTACAGCGACAGCTTTGGGGATGTGCAGGCCATGTTCTATGGCGCGCGGGAGGACGTTACGGGTTTTCGCTGCCGCACGGATTTCGTCAAGGGCGACGGATTGAATTTTCGAACGGCGTTTTGCGTGCGCGGCTTGCGGGAATATCCGGGGCTTTACGACGCGTTGCTACGAGTCGCGACCATTAAACCCGGCACAAAAGGCTTGCAGTCTGAGTTTTCCATGGGCGCCGTATCGCTGGACAACGCCGTTGCAGCGTCGCGGCGTTTCATCGAGGCCATCAAATGGAACCCCTGATTCTCGAGCAACTGGATCGCCATCATCGCGTGAAAGCACGGGTGCGGATCGATCGCTTGCCGTTCACCGTCGGGCGCGGCTATGACAACGATCTGATTCTGGACGACGAATACGTATCGCCCAATCACATAGCAATCGAGGGGGACGAAGAAGGGCGCGTGGTGATCGTCGATCGCGGCAGCACCAACGGGCTGTACGACCTTTCCCGCGGCAAGGCCAAGGTCGACCGGTTGGTCGTTCCGCCCGAGGCATTGGTCCGCATCGGTCACACGCAGATTCGGCTGCGTCCTCTCGCCTTCGAGCAGTATCCGACAAAGATCGACCGCTTAACCAACATCGCCCTCAATCGCATCATCGACTCCCGGGCGACGTTGCTCGGCCTAACAGTTCTTGCGATGCTGGCATTTTATCTGCGCGTGTTTTTGTCCGACTACACCGACCGCAATGCCGGAAAGCTGTTTTTCGACGATGTTTTGCCGGTATTCGTCTTGATCGTGCTTTGGTCCGGCGTGTGGGCGATTATTTCCTATATCAATAGCCATCGCAGTTATTTCGCCGTACACGTTGCCATTGCGTCCATGGTGACCGTCTTGGGCGGTTATTTGGTGCTGGCCGAGGACGTGACTCGGTTCGGACTTTCGGTCGAAACTCTGGCGTTGCTCAGCCGTTACGGATTAATCGCGGTCATCACGTTCGTCATGCTGTACGGACACATGCGATTTTGCTCGAGCCGGTCGCCGCGCACCATCGCCCACCGCGCGGTTGCCGCCTGTTTGGCTCTGAACGGCGTGTACATCGCCGGCGAGTATTTCAGCAGGGATGATTTCTCCTCGTTTCCGTCCTACCATGCGGATCTTTATCCGGCGGCATTTCAGTGGCGCGAGGGGATGACCCTTGAGCATTGGAGCGAATCGGTCAAGGATCTGGCCGTCCGTGTTCAGCTCGATCTCGATAAAGAACGGAAATCCGACTAGCCCCCCGCAGTGACGAACTGCTTGCGATAGTTCACGACTTTCTGCAAATAGTCCCGCGTTTCGGCGTACGGCAAACCGTTGCGCAGTTTGTCGTAGACGGCCGGTGGCTGCAGGGCGTTGATGGCGTTGAAGGCTTCCGTCCTGTTCTTTGAGAACGTCTTGAGTACATTGCCCGCCCCCGTGTTGTAGGCCGAGATCACGCAGTATTCGCGTGAAACGTCGTTTTGCACGATTTCCAGCTGATTGTAGGCCAGAACGTTGAGATAGGCGGTGCCGAGTTCGATGTTGTTGGTGGCATCGAACAGGTAATCCTTGGATGGAATGGTGTCCGTGCCCTTGGCCCGCCGGTACGCGTCGCGGCCGCCGCTGGTGGGCACCAGCTGCATAAGGCCATACGCCGGAGCGGAGCTAACGGCGTAAGGATTGAAATTGCTCTCGGTCCGAATGACGGCGTAGACGAGACTGGGGCTGATTTTATACTCGGCCGCGTACTGGTTGACCTGCTTGGCGTATTTTTCCGCCTGCTTGTTGGTGAAGTTCTTCACCATGGACAACTTGACGTAGTGTGCTGTTTTGGCGCCGCCGTCCACCTCGACGCTGCGGCTGGCGGATTGCTTCTCGACGACACGTTGCGCGTACGGTTCCGCGATGTCGGGGGAGCCGATGGACCTGCCTTGGTCGTCCAGCACCAGACCGAGCAAATAGGGCTTTTTTTCGCTCGACAGGGTGACGGCTTTGTCGCTGAACAGATCGACCGCGCGCGGGTCGTCGGGTGTCAGAAGCGTCGTGACGACGGCGTTGCGCAAGCTCTGTTGGGGATTTTTATCGTCCAAGGTTTCGACGAGCACTTCGCCTTTGTCGAAATCCACCACCGCCCGACTCATGTAGTTTTGGGTGTACTTTACATACTGCTTCTGGGTTGGGACTTTGACTTCCTTGCCGCCCCAGGTTTTGCTGACGTTGCCTGTCAAAAACGCCATCACCTTTTCGAAGTCCCGTTTCGCGGCCCGAATGTCGTCGATCAGTGCCTCGGGATTGTCTTCGTAATACTCGCCGCGTTGCTTGGCGGCCGTCTCGAGTGCTTTGGAGGGGTCGTCGCTTTTGGCGATGGCGGTGATGCTTTTTACCGTGCCGCTGCGGGCCACCGACAGCGCGCTGTCCGCGGTATCAAGGGTCTTGTCCAACGTCTTGCAGCTTGCTAAGCCTAGGACTCCAATCAGAATTATCAAACGCGTTGCCATACCGACCAATCTCCCGTTACTGTCAAAAAATGGCTGCACGGAGTATGCCAGACTCCCGGGAAACTGGGTATGACCCGCATGGTTCGGCCAGGGCGATGGGGAGAGGCGCGTATGGTTTTGGTAGCGAGGGCATTCAGTGCCGCTGGTGTAGGGAGCGCGTCAGGTCGCTTCGCCTCGCATGCGCCGCAATTCCTCCCGCAACCACTCGCCGGTGGGTGTCTCGACGCCATCGCAGCGAACTAAATACAGCTTGCCGCTTAGACTGCTTTTGGTCGCGGTGTAATTGATGAAGTCTTCGGCGCTCTTGATTCGTTTGCGAACGTGGCTGTATTTCATGCTGATGTGATCGCGCGCGTCGGCGGCGTTGTGTTCGTCGCCGTTGCGCACGAAGACACATTGCGAATCGGCGATGAAGGTCAGCAGATGGGCGATTTCGGCCTCGACGCTCCCCTGTGCAACGCCCGGCCCCGCGTTCAACAGCAGGAGCAATCCAACGACGACTGAAAGACCGGCATGCCTTGGCATGGGCAGCGCACCCTAGAGGGGGGGGTCGATGGAAAAATCCACCGTCAACGGGTTGTGATCCGAACTGACCACCGGATGGGTCGCCGCGCCGCGGGCGGTAAGGCCGCGGTAGAAGACGTGATCCACGGTTTGGCCCAGGAAGCGGGATCGCCGGTCGTCGGCGAAACGGACGGTTTCCAGGTTCAATTGTTGAGCAAAGTCATCGACCAGGATTTGTCGGCGCTTGTTCCAGGTGTTGAAATCGCCGGTTACGATGATCGGGCCTGCGTGACTAGCGAGGATCGCGCGCAGGCCGTCCAGTTGCGCGCGAAAGTGGCGGGTGCCAAGGGTGAAATTTACAGAGTGTACGTTTGCCACCAGCAGCGTATCGCTGCGCCCGGCGATTCCGTAGCGGCTGATCATGATCTGTTTGGGAATCTGTAGCAAGGGTTCCAGTGCGGAAATTGAACAGTCATGTGTCGGCGCGGCAGCTCCCGCCGTGAGAACCCCTATGGGGGTTTTGTCTTTCATGAAAGCCGTGCTTATATTCCAAGCGTAGCCGCGCTCGCGCAGCAGTTGTTCAAGGCGTGGCTCGAGTGCGGCCTCCTGAAGCGCAACCACGTCGGCGTTGGCTGTTAAGGCACGGAAATCTCCCATCCAACCGTCGCGACTCTCTTTGTAGATGTTCCAACTCAAAAGGCGCAGCGATTTGGGATCAAGCGGCTCCTTGGGCGCCGTGGCAAAACTCGACGGAACGGCCGCGGTCGTGCAATCGCTTTTTATCCCCGCGACCGCGCCGGATTCGTCTTGTGCGATCCGCGAATCTGACAGCGTGACGCACCCGGCCAGTGCGGCAACCAACAAGAATGAGGATTTGGGGAAATTCTTCAACGGCAAAGTCACTCGGGAACACCGGCTCTATTGAGACTCGGGCGGTCAGCCAAAGTTTCTTCGTGACGACGTACGAGGTGTTACAGCTCTGAAATCAACATCCACGCTGCGACCCACACCGCGGCGGCGCTGAGCAGCAGCACGGCGCCGGCGGCGCAATCCTTGGCGATTCGAATTTTGGGATGAATCGAGGGATGCAAGTGATCGGCGAGGTTCTCCAATGCCGTGTTGAAAAGCTCGGCGGCGAGCACCACGGCGATCATCACCCCGACCAGCGCCCACCAAACCGGTTCGGGCCGCAAAACCAGTACCAGTCCCGCCGCGGCGAAGGCAAAGAAAACCTGGGTTTGAATGCTGCGTTCGCTGCGCAAAGCGACCGCTATGCCCGATACTGCGTATCCGAGTCGATTTAGAAATTGCTCATTTTTCACTTGGTCACCAGTAGTACCGTTCCATCCCAAGTATACGGGGTGGGTTCCTTGCCCGTGTCCCGCTTAACAGTTTTGATGCGCAACGCCTTGAGCGATTCGACCATCAGGGCCACGCCAGCGTTCCGCTGCGCATCGACGGCGCGGATAGTGAAGTAGCCGAACGTTTTCGCCCACTGCCTCTCCACGGCGCCAACCCAGATCGGTTCTGATTGTTCAGTTCGCACGTCGGTCGGCCAGACATGCAATACCCACTCCGCCTCGTCGTCCGCCTTTACGAGCACCAACGCAGCGTCCCGTCGTTGATGCACCCGCGGCATTATGGGTATCTCATCCAAGTGAGCGTTCGGTTTCAGAGTGGCAACGAACGAGCCGAGCGTAAACGGTACCGGCGCATGCCAGCCCTGGGCCAGCAGTGTGTCGGCCAACTGATCGAGCGATCCCGCGAATTGCAGGACGAGCGGCTCGGCATCCCGGTCACGCAGGTCCAATCGATAGGCGGGTACATCGTTCCAGGCGCTATCCCACCACGCGTGGGCGGGAACCGTTTGCACCGGGACTTGGGGTTGATAGCGCGCCATCTCGGACGCGTGCTGCGTGCCGATATGCCAGAATCCGACGCCCACGAAGACGATCGCAGCGGTTGCTCCGAGCGCGGGCGTTCCGATGGCGCTGCGCGCATGGCGACGGTACGCAATACCGACCAGCGCCGCCCAAGCTAGGCCGAGACCAAGTCCGGCCAGAACATCGGACAACCAGTGCGCGCCGAGGTAAAGGCGGGAAAAAGCGATCCCGCTGATGAGCGTTCCGGCCGAGGCGTACACCATCCACCGTCTGGCGTTCGATCCTTGCGCCAGCATGATCGCCAGCAATCCGAGAATGATCGCCGCGTTGATGGCGTGGCCGCTGGGGAAAGCGAAGTGCGCCGCGCCCGAATAAATTTCCATCGGCCGATCGGTGGCGAACAGCAGCTTCAGCCCCCATTGCGCGACGGCAGCGAATGCCACCGCCGAAAGCCAGTGGCCGGCCGCGATCCAATGCTTGCGCGCGATGAAATAGATCAAGATTGCCGCCGACAGCGGCCCGATCACGGTGACATCGCCGAGCTGGGACAACGCGACCATGAAACGGTCCAACGTGGGGAAACGCAGTTGTTGCAGCAATCCCAAGACAGCATGATCCAAGCCGGAATGGCCTGTCCGACTGATTTGGTAGGCGCTGAGCGCGACGAAGACCCAAAAGCCCGTGAGCAGGACGAGGGCGAGGTGACTCAGTGCCGGCGCGTCGGGCCGATCCGGATCAAGCAGAGAATCCACGATCCAACCGTAGTGCGGAATGCGACGCCCCCAGCGTAACGAGCGGGTGAGCAGGTCGCCGGATATCGGCGCCAAGAACTGATAGGTCTTGCGAAAAGTCCAGAAAATCAGCCAGATCCCGGTCAACAACGCCAGCACCACCACGGTGATTCGCCACGCCATCTGGGAAGCGAGACTGAGCAGGGACACGCCGAGAATAAATCCGGGCAGCAGGTAGGCGGGCGCCCAGGCAACGGCTGATATGACGTTCACCACGGTGAAACGGACGGGCGACATTCCGGCAATGCCGGCAACGGTCGGGATGACAGCTCGGATTGGGCCGACGAACCGTCCGAGGACAATACTCTTGCCGCCGTGTTTGCGGAAAAAGCGTTCGCCGCTTTCTAGCAGTTCGGGGCGGTTTTTCAGCGGCCACATCTGCCGCAAGTGGTCCTTGAAATAGTAGCCGATCCAAAAACTAATGCCGTCACCCACGATGGCCCCCGCCACTGCCCAGCCGTAGGTAGCCCAGGGATCGAGCGTGCCCACTGCGATGAGCGCGCCAAAGCCGAACATGGCGATAGCGCCCGGAACCAGGACGCCGATGACCAGCAGGGACTCCAGCATGGCCACCACGAAAACAGCCAAACCGGCCCAATGGGGGTTCGCGGTCAGCCAGTCGAGCAGGGATTGGAGCCAATCGGGGATCATGTGGAGCGAGATTATAGCCCGGCGTGCCGCGCCGAGCGGCTTTTACATACGCCAGCCCCAGAAACGAAGAAAATTCTCGAACGGCCACAAATTGGAGGCGGCCCGATTCCAGGGTTTCAAGCTGGTGTAGAAGATCGTTCCAGTCTCGGCGGGATCGCCCAGTTTCTTGTCTTGGCCAATGAACGGGTCGAGCGCCCACCAGCTCATCAGCAGAAGTTCCCAGGGCTTGAAGGCATATTTGACATAGCCCCGTCGCGACCCGGATTCGTAAAAAAGAGAGACGGTTTCGCCCTCGTCGATGGCGATCTTGTTTAGCGACTCGATTGGCAATGGAATGGCGCTGTGGCGCGTGAGGGCGCCCAATTCCGCGGCTGACAGCACTCTGACGTCGCTTACGCGATGGGTGCCGTGGCGCAAATAGACGGCGATACGGCCTTTGCTCGGATCGTTCGGCAATGCCAGGCTCGCCGGCAGCGATTCGCCGTAAACGCTTTGGCGGTCACGCGGCCAATCGCGCGGCAAGGCATCCTCGGCCAATGCGGATGTCGGCACAAAGGCCAAGTAACAGCCGCAGGTATGCACGGTGGTGATCAGCACAGGCCGCGCCGACTGGTCGACGGTGACGATGATGAACAATCCTCCGTTGCGCCCGGCCGTGATGTAAAACGGAACGATGCTGTAGGGGACGCGTTGGAAGTGCAGGCGGTAGTAGTGGTTCGTGTAGGTCGTTCCGCTGGCGCCGACGAAGGACTTCCGGTCGACATATACCGCGGCGCGGTCCGGGTTCACATAAAGATCGACGTTGCCGCTGTTGAGGCGCTTGGCTTCGACGCGGCCGATGCGATTGTAGGTCTTGTCATAGTCCGCCACGACGACGAGCGGACTCGCGGGATCGCCGGCGAGTTCGAACGCATGGCGGTGAGTTGGTTGATGAGTCGCGCACGCGCTAACCAGCCACGCGCCGAGAACCACCGCGACGAATTTGCCGAGTCCGTTCCGTTTGACGAATCGATACGTGCTCACGAGGTCAAAGCCCATGACGGTGTCGCCGGAGACTTGTTCGCCACGCTGCCCTGCGATGGCAAGAAAGTTGCTTCAACTATACCAGACTTAAACTGGACGCTTACGAGTTAGACGCTGCGCGATCCAGAGTGACTCAAGCCGGCACCGACGAAAGTCACGGCCGGCGGCGAAAAGTTCGCGATACCAAGCATAAAGGAAGTGCGCTAGCCATCACGATGAAACACGTACGTCACCGATTCAACGCACGCGGCCCCAGCAGCGATAACGAATTTCAGGCGCAGAACGCGGTTTTGCGTCAGAAGCTTGACGATTTGATGGCGGAAGCGCGACGCAACGAAAAAAAATTGCGCCGCTTCGAAGCGCTCGAGTTGAGATTGGTGGGCATCAGCTCGCTCTTTGAATTGGTGAAAGCCATTATTTACCCCGACAACAGCGCTGTTCACTGGGACGTCGTTACCCTCGTTTTGGTTGATCCCGAATACGAAGTACGCCGCATGCTGACGGATGAAGGCGCGCGATTGGATGAGCATCCCGCGCTGGTGTTTGTGAATTCTCTTGCGGAGCTGAACGCGGTTTATCCCCACTCGCTGTTCCCGACGCTTGGGCCGTATCGACCCGGCAAGCACTCGACGTTGTTTCCGACGTCTCGCCCGCGGCCCGGCAGCGTAGCGCTATTGCCATTGGTGCGCTACGGAAAACTGATCGGCAGCCTCAATGTCGGCAGCTACGACCACGAGCGCTTCATCAAGGGTGTGCGCACGGACTTTTTCGAGCACTTCGCCGCGATCGTAGCGATATGTATCGAGAATGCGGCCAATACCCAGCGTCTCAAGCGCCAGGGTTTGACGGATACGCTGACGGCCATCAACAACCGCCGGTTTTTCGATCAACGTTTGCGCGAGGAAGTGGAAGTTTCCAAACGAACGCAAAAGCCGCTGTCCTGCATGCTGTTGGACGTCGACTACTTCAAGAAAGTCAACGACTCTTACGGCCACCAAATCGGCGATGAAGTCTTGCGCGAAGTGGCGGCGATCATTCGCGCCCAGCTGCGCGGCAGTGATGTGCTGTCGCGCTACGGCGGCGAGGAATTCGCGGCGCTTTTGTCGAAAGCGGACACGGATGTGGCGGAGGAGGTCGCGGAACGTATTCGGCACAGCATCGAGGGGCACGCGTTCCGCCTACCGGATGGTGGGACATTTCAGGTCACCATCTCGATCGGCATCGCGTCATTTCGACCGGCGGGCGAGCGGGGCCACGTCGAGCCCGACGCGCTGGTCGGTCACGCCGATCGCTGTCTTTATGCCGCCAAGAGCAAAGGCCGCAACCGTGTTGTGGCCGAGGCCGGCGTGGCGCTGACGCCTGCGACGGTCTAATCCGATCGACCAAGAATCGCGGAATGATCCGATCCCACATCGGGATGGCACTCTGATGTGGGAGCGGTTTCCTACCGCGATTCGCCGCCCGAATCGTTCGCCGGCGCCGATTCCATCGCGGAATGATCCGCTCCCACGGCCGTGAATCAGCGGTCTTTTTTCAGCACGCTAATCGACACCCGAACCTCGCTTGCCGCCGGCAGGAGATGCCGCCATTGCTCGGGCAACTTCGTTTCGTCCAACTGCGCCCCGGTAAAATCCGCGTCGGTAAGGTTCGCGCCGGTCAAGTCGCAGCGGCTCAGATTGGTATGGCAGAACTTCGCGCCGCTTAAATCGGCCAACCGCAGATCGGCGCCGCTCAGGTCGGCGTTGCTGAAGTCGACGCGGCGCAAATCCATTTCGATCAAATTTGCCTCTTTGAGGTCTAGCCCGCTCAGGTCCGCCCCGACGCAGTGACTGGCATCCAATACGGCCAAGCGCGTGAATCCGCGGCGGTCAAAAATCTCGATCATTGGGGCAGCTCCAAATCGAAACCCAACATGCCGCATTTGCGTCCCGCCAACCGGCAGGCGCCGTCGAGTGCTTCCGCGGGCGACAATCCGGTGACCAAGCCATGGATCAAACCGGCGTTGAACGTGTCGCCGGCGCCAAGGGTGTCGACAACGCGCGGCGGCGGGTAGGCCGGCGCAAACCAGACTTCATCGGCGGCGGCGTAGGCGCCGTCGCTCCCCCAGGAGCAAACGAGCAGCGCCTTCGGGCAGCGCGGGCGCATGCCGGCGAGAAAATCCGGCCCGGAACGAAAACCGCAATGATGGGCGTAGGCGCGGGAAAACAGAATGACATCGGCCAACAGGAGCAACGACTCGATCTGATAACGCGGTTTTTCGATTTCCAGAGAAATCGGCAGTTCGGGTCTCTGCTGGCGAATCCAAGACATCATTTTGAATGTTTCGCCCACATTGCGGCCTTCGAAATGCAGCCAATCGACACTACCCAGGTCCAGGGAAGCGAAGTCGTCGAAACCGAATTCCGGCAAGTCGCGATAGTGAATGATGGTGCGCGAACCATTGCGGGCATTTAGCGCGACGTATGAGGTGGGCACCTTGCCTGCCGCAAGGTGTTTCACACCCGTTAAATCAATAGCGTATTTTTGCAGATCCGCCAGAATCCGCGCGCCGTCGGGTTCGTCGGCGATGACGCCCGCCCACCCGCACCGGTGACCGAGTTGCGTCAGAACGACCAGCGTGTTTGTCGCGTTGCCGCCCCGAACGATCCTTTGTGCCGTGGCCCGCACCTCGTCGTCTTCAATCGGGTAGCCGTCGACGGTGTTAATGATATCCAGAGTGGCGATGCCAACGGCGGTGATGTTGGCCATAAATGCTTGGTCTATCCGGGATGTCTGCGCATGATCGCCAACGGAATCAACTGTACATTGAGGAAGTCCAGTACGCCCCAGGCCACGGCCATGTAAGCGAAGTTGAGCGGGTCGTGGCCATCAAGGACGTATAGCCCGGAGAACCACAGCACGTTCCACAGATACACCATGTGTAGGCACAGCAGCAGCCAAGGGTACGCGGTGAGTTTAGCGCCGCACTGGCGGCAATGAATCGGCTGCCAAAGGCCGGCCAGATACTTCGACTTAAAGGAGATGGTCTGTTCTCGACAGGCGGGGCAGGTAAACATCCGCAGCCTCGTTTGTTCGGTTCGTGGGATCCCCGGTATAATACTCGAAATTCCCGGGCAAGTCAGCGGGTTACTCGTTCTCCCACCGCCCGGCGAAGATAATAAAGAGGGAGTCACTTGAAACAAAGACTTAAATCCGCGTCCGTCGCATCGGCGTGGGCGCTTCTGCTGTTAATTTTATCCGGTTGCGATAACAACACGCCGCTCATGCTGGCGGTGGTCGACGAAGATGTCGGGGCCGTTAAGAGCATGCTCGAGAAGGGCGCGGCGGTGGACGAACGCAATGCCTATGGCTGGACGGCGCTCATGCACGCGGCGAAGACGGGCAACGTGGAACTGGTCGACGTGCTTATCGAGCACGGCGCCGACATCGATGCCCAAGACCAGACCGGCCGTACCGCGTTGATCAAAGCGGCCTTTTCCGGCCAAGACGACATGGTGAAGCTGCTGCTGGCGCGCGGCGCGAAGGTCGATCTCGCCGACGGCGAGGGGCGCACGGCGCTGCACTGGGCCGTAGCGCGCAGCCGCATGGAAATCGTCGCCATGCTGCTTGATGCCGGCGCCGATTACACCGCCAAGACGAGAGATGGGCTGACACCGAAGATGCTTGCTCACCAGGACGGCGATCCGGACTTAATAAATATGCTGGAACAGCGTGGAATTAAGCGCTAGCGGCATCGAAGCAGCGGTGCTTATTCACCGACGTGGACGAGCAACTCCCGGTGACCGCCGCCGTGACGATGCTCCCACAGATAGATGCCCTGCCAAGTGCCCAGTCCCAGGCGACCGTTCACGATCGGAATGGCGAGATGGGTGGACGTAAGGGCCGTCTTGATGTGGGCGGGCATATCGTCAGCGCCCTCGGTGGTGTGGGTGTACATGGGGTCGGACTCGGAAACCAAGCGGTTCAGCCAGGTCTCCAAATCGTGTTTGGCGGAAGGATCGGCGTTCTCCTGGATGATGAGGCTGGCGGAAGTGTGGCGAATAAATACCGTGCACAAGCCGTCTCGGACCGTGCTGGCGCTGACCGCGGCTTCAATCTGGGCGGTGATATCCAAGAGGCCTTGGCGATGAGTACGGATGCCGAGCGATTTAACCATGATGATGCGCCGCTGTTTGAGTAACTTAGGGTAGCAAAATGCCTAACCGTACTGTAGCGGCCATAGTCAGCGTGTTGTGCTTCGCGTCCAGCCACGTCGCATCGGTCGCGGCTGAGGACACTAAGCCGGCCGGCATGGTGCTGATCCCCGAGGGCGAATTCGTCATGGGCAGCAACAAGGAAGACACGGGGCACAAGGCGCGGGAATTCGGCACGATCAAACCGTGGTTTTCCGACGAAAAGCCACAGCAGGTCCGTAAGCTCCCCGCGTTTTGGCTGGATCAATACGAGGTGACGAATAAAGCCTACTTGGCGTTCGTTATCGCCAAGAATTATTGGATACCGGACAGTTGGAACAGCAACGGCTATTTGTTGACCCCGGCCTTACTCGCCCAAGCGCCTCGCGAACGCATACTCCAGTTTGCGCGGGATGTGTTCGAGATTGAAGGAAATCTGGCCGACGTGGCCACGGATGAAATAATCGCGTTGATCGACCAGAAACGCCAACAACTGGACAACTTGCCCGTCACCAGTGTCACGTGGGCGAACGCCCGAGACTATTGTGCATGGGCCGGGAAGCGCCTCCCGAGCGAAGCCGAATGGGAGAAAGCGGCCCGGGGCGCCAAGGGCGCTGAATACCCGTGGGGCGATGATTGGGACGAGGCGCGGCTCAATTCATCCGGCCAGTCGAAATGGCCGCAGGGTGTCGCACCGGTGGGAAGTTACCCGGCGGGGCGGTCTCCCTACGGCGTGGACGACCTCGCCGGCAATGTGATGGAGTGGGTGTCTGATTGGTATGCGCCCTATCCGGGAAGCGTCTACACGAGCGACGCATTTGGCGAGCGCTATCGCGTTGTGCGCGGCGGCGGCTGGGGTGGAGTCGGTCACTATGCGGTAAGTCATCTGTACCGTACCGCTTACAGATTCTATTTGGAACCCAATTCGGCATTCAGCGACCTGGGTTTCCGCTGCGCTAAGGACGCGGGGCTGCGGGAGCACTGAAAACCTTGTAATCCATGGAGAGATTGGCGCCGTTCGTGACGAAATCGCAGCGCCCTGCCGATAGCCAAAAAAGTGGGAAGTAAGTTCGGAAAACAATCGATCAACGAATGTGATGCCGGCAGAATGATTCTTGGAAATGCGTCGATGAGACGGAGGATGGAGACATGAAAGGCAAAGACAAACGGCTCGCCGAGCTTCGGGCCAGCATCCCCGAGGTGCAACCCCAGGAGGCATTCAAGCTCCTGCAGTCCGGCGCCGTTTTGATCGACGTTCGCGAGCCGGACGAAATCGCCCACGGCAGCCCGCAAGGCGCGCTGCGCATGGGGCGTGGTTTTCTGGAACTGCGCATCGAGGATACAGTGCCCGACCACGGTGCGACGGTGGTGATGATGTGCGCCGGCGGCACCCGTTCCCTATTTGCGGCGGAGTCCCTGCGCCAGATGGGTTACACCGATGTGCGGTCCCTGGCCGGCGGATTTAACCGGTGGAAAAACGAAGGTCTCGGTTTCGAGATCCCGCGCCAGCTCGACAGCGTCGCGCGCGAGCGGTACTCGCGTCATTTGCTACTGCCCGAAGTGGGCGAAGCGGGGCAGATCAAGCTGCTCAACAGCAAAGTTTTACTGATAGGCGCCGGTGGTTTGGGGTCGCCCGCTGCTTATTACTTAGCCGCAGCCGGCGTCGGCACCTTGGGTTTGGTGGACCACGACGTGGTGGATCGCAGCAACCTGCAGCGCCAAATTCTGCATACGGAAGGCCGCGTCGGCACGCCGAAAGTCGCGTCAGCCCGGGAAGCCATCGAAGCGCTAAACCCGGACGTCAAAGTCGTCGGCTACGAAACCCATCTCGACAGCGCCAACGTCGATGAAATTTTCTCCGCCTACGATGTGATCGTTGACGGCACCGACAATCTGCCCACGCGTTATCTCATTAACGATGCCTGTGTGAAGTTGGGCAAACCCAACGTGCATGCGGCGGTATATCGGTTCGAAGGACAGTTGACTGTGTTTTGGCCCAAGTACGAACGCGAGCGCGGCGGTTGTTACCGCTGCATGTTCCCCGAAATGCCGCCCGCCGGATCGGCGCCGTCCTGTTCGGAGATCGGCGTGCTGGGCGTGTTGCCGGGGGTCATGGGGCTGTTGCAGGCGGTGGAGGTGCTCAAGATCCTGCTCTCCATTGGCGAGCCTTTGGTCGGCCGCATGATGTATTACGACGCCCTGGGTGCGCGGTTTTCGGAGTTTAAGGTGAAGCGAAATCCCAATTGCCGGTATTGCGGTGACGGCGCCCAGATTGGCGGTTACGAGGACTACGCGCAGGTCTGCGCGCCGCCGACCCGCTAGAGTGGTTCATTGCCTCGGGCGCCGCGAAATCAAATTCGCGGCGCCAGTTCCTTGCTACCGAAATTGCTTCCTTGCTGTTCCTTAGTGGATCCACCCGAATTTGCGTCCGTCGCAGTAAGTAGTTACCCTTATTTGCCTATTAGTTACTGCCTATATTTGCGGCACAGTGTGGAATTTCAGCGAGAAAACTCTGATCTGGTTGCTAAAGTCGGGTTCTTGCCGAGACGTTACAGGACTGGGTGGGAGATGTTTTAAGCACATGGCCGTGAGACCTTTTCTTCGTAACGGTAACGAGGTTAAACGGCATGGGTACGGCGGAGCGTATTAACGGGGGGCGCGCCATGGGGGTTGCTACGAGCATCAAGCGGTATTTGGATCGCCACGGTGTCAATTACGGTGTTCACCATCTGGCCGGCGGTACTTCTCTAGCGGAGGTTTCGAAGCGTCTGGGTGTCTCGCCGCGCGCGGTCATCCGTGCGGCCGCTCTCAACGATCGCTTCGGTCTGGTGCTTGTGGTCACGAGCGCCAACGAGATTGCCAACGTGGACACGCTTAGCCGCAAGATGGGCCGCAAGCTGGAGCCGGCCACAACCGCGCAAGTCTTATCCATATTTCGGGACTGCGATGGTGCGTTTATTCCGCCGCTAGGGGAAGCCTACGGTGTGCGCACGATCATCGACGATAGCTTGGTGGAAAACGAGTTTGTGTATTTCTGCGCCGGCGACGCCACGGAAGTTATTCAAGTTACCAGCAAGGATTTCTTTAAGTTGCAGAACAGTGCGTGGCTTTGCTCGGATTACACCACACCCGTCGACAGCGGCGGTGCCCAGCCACAGCTCGGCGAGAACGGCGCCCATATGGAACGCAGCGTCAATATCCGCACCATGCTGCAAGACGTGACGCGCCTGCCGCCGATGCCGAAGATGGCGCAACAAATTATTCGTCTGTCTTCCAACCCTTATGCCGGTGCGAAGGATTTGGCGAAGATCGTGGAGCTTGATCCCAGCCTGAGCGCGCAGGTCATGCGCTATGCGCGGTCGCCGTTTTTTGCCTACCAGGGAGATGTCGATTCGCTAAGCGTTGCCATATCGCGCGTCCTGGGTTTCGACATGGTTATGAATCTGACGCTCGGCTTGGCGACAGCCAAACCATTTCGCGTGCAACGCACCGGTCCGGTTGGGCTCGACAGTTTTTGGCGCCACGCCGTTTACAGCGCGGCGCTGGCGCAAAGCCTTTGCGCAGAAATCCCCGCGGCACGCCGCCCGAAGCCGGCGCTGGCATATCTGGCCGGTTTGCTGCACAACTTCGGCCACTTGCTCATCGGCCATTTGTTAAAGCGCGAATTCACCAAACTCAACGAGTCGCTTGTCGCCAATCCTGAGATTTCGATCATCGAATTGGAGCAACGTATGTTCGAGATGCACCACGGTGAAATCGGCGCCTTGCTGCTCGGCGATTGGGGTTTGCCTGATGAGATCGTCGTGGCCATTCGGGAGCACCACAACGCGGCCTATGACGGGCCCCATGCCAATTACAGTCGCCTGTTGCAGCTTGTCGACCACGTGTTGAAAGGGCACGGGATGGGCGATGCGCTCAGCGCCACCGTTCCCCCGCGGTTGCTTGCGGATCTGGGCATCACTGAGGTGCAAACCTTGTTGGTGATCAACCGCGTGCTTGAAGGCGTGGAAGGTCTTAACTCCATGGCCCAGAACCTGGCGGCGTAACTCACCTCAGTTCTTTGCTTCTCTGTCCAATCGTCTCAAACCGATCGCCTCATTGAGGTGCTGGGTCTCCAATCGATCCCGTCCCTCCAGATCGGCGATGGTTCGCGCCAACTTCAAGATGCGGTGATAGGCCCGCCCGGACAGATTGAGTTTGGCGATGACCGTCTCGAGATAGCGGGTGTCGCGCTCGGTCAACGCGCAAAAGTCCCGTAACTGGCGGGAATCGAGCTGGCTATTGGGATGGGTTTGCCGCTTGAGCTGAATTTCCCGCGCCGTTAGTACTCGTCGGCGGATCTCCGCGCTCGGTTCGCTGAGGGTCGCGCGGGTCAGCGTATTCGCGGGCAAGCGCGGCACATCGACATGCATGTCGATGCGATCGAGCAATGGGCCGGAGATGCGTCCTTGATAGCGTTTGATTTGATCCGGCGTGCACCGGCAGCGTTCGCTCGTGTCACCCAAGTAGCCGCAGGGGCAGGGGTTCATCGCCGCGATGAGTTGAAACCGCGCCGGAAACTCCGCTTGGCGGGCGGCGCGCGCGATGGCGATTTTCCCGGACTCCAACGGTTCGCGCAGTACCTCCAGAACGCGACGATCGAACTCCGGAAACTCATCGAGAAACAGCACACCGTGATGCGCCAGAGAGATCTCGCCGGGGCGCGGGGGATTGCCCCCGCCCACCATGGCCACCGCCGATGCGCTGTGGTGCGGGGCGCGAAACGGGCGCTTTCGCCAATCGCGCAGTGAGAATCCCTGCAACGTGATGGAGCTGACAGCGGCCGACTCCAATGACTCGTCTTCCGTCATCGGCGGCATGATGCTGGGCACCCGACTCGCCAGCATGGTCTTGCCGGTTCCGGGCGCACCGATCAGCAGTACGTTATGTCCGCCGGCGGCGGCGATCTCCAACGCCCGCTTGGCGTAGGCGTGTCCGGATACGTCCGCGAAGTCGGGATAAGTGTCGTCACTGCATCGTGCTGGTTGCGCATCGGGCGTGCGCAGCTCGCCCTCACCGCGAAGATAGGCGCAGACCTCGAGCAAGTTGCGTGCTCCGAGCACGTTGGTCCGCCCAATCTGCGCCGCTTCCACGGCGCTCTCCCACGGCAGAACGAGCGTGCGCCTTACATCGCGGGTGTGAATCACCGAGGCAAGCAATCCGCGCGCTGGACGTAGTTCGCCGCTCAACGCCAATTCACCGAGAAACTCCAAACGTGCTAACCGCGTGGCGGGGATCTGCCGCGATGCGGCGAGCAGACCGACTGCGATGGCAAGATCGAAACGACTGCCTTCCTTGGGCAAGTCGGCGGGCGCCAAGCTCACCGTGATGCGATAGTCGGGCACGTCGAAATGACTGTTTTGCAATGCGCTGCGCACTCGGTCGCGGCTTTCTTTTACCGCTGTTTCCGCCAGGCCGACGATGGAAAAGCTTGGCAAGCCGCGGGCAAGGTTGACTTCGACTGACACGCTCGGCGCGCTGATGCCCGTTTGGGCGCGGGTGTAGACCACGGAAAGTTTCATCGGCACAGTGTGATGTCGGCGGGCGCCACGCGCAGTCGAAAACGGCGCGCAATGCTGTAGGGATCTCGCGAATGGTTGTGTAGGACTGGGCTGACGGATACCTTCACGCGCCGGCGCGACGCCGCGATCCGGTGGCTGTCGCCGGCTCGACGGTTTCGGCGTACTGGTGTTCGCGACAAATCCGCTTGGTATCGTCTTTGCTCAGGGGCTCGTTCGTTAATCCGCACAGAAAGCCGTCTCGGGTCGTGCGATTGAAG
>JAKACW010000006.1 GCA_021821045.1 Pseudomonadota bacterium | reverse complement strand
TACCAGTTGTGGCTCGATAAAGGTCTGTTTGCGGATCGCAACGCGATTCTCGAACAGACCGGCAAGCAAAAAGGGTGGCTCTCCAAACTGATGAGCTTGCTGGAGATCCCGCCAGAGATTCTGGCGTGTCTGGAGGATGAGCGCGCGTTGAGCCTGCGGGCCGGCTACGAGTTGGCAGGTGCCTGTAAACAGCCCGAGCGCCTCGCCGCCATGCGGGAACTCAAGCTGGAACTCAAACAACCGCGTTATACCGACGAAGAGCGCATTCAGCTCTTGCTCAGAGCGCAGCCGGAGAAGCCCAAAGCGGTCGTGGAGGAGGGGGAAAGCCACCGCGACGGAAAAGGACACGTCTACGTGCAACGCAAGAAGCGCACGCTGCGGTTCAGTCCCAAAGCCCAGGCCGCGTTCGTCGAGTACGTGTGGTCCCAGTTGCCCGCGCTGAAAGCGCAGTGGGATTCGGAAAACAACAAAACACCGTCCTGATCCAAAAAGTTTCCCGCGGGAAACTTTTCACTCGCCGTCGTCGCGGGTGCCGAGTTTCCCGCGGGAAACTTCACCCCGCGCCCGCCCCGGTTTTTTATCTTCCTGCCTTTTCTGCATCCTGTTTTCGAAAGTTTCCCGCGGGAAACTTTTCGGGCGAGGAGGGGATAGGCGCACAGTCGTGCATAAGAGTAGAAATCATCCGTCGAGCGGTTCGTGCATGTAAGTAGATAAGGTTTCACGTGAAACATTTTAAGGAAATTAAAGCGCGCGTGAGGTAAGCATTAGCGTTGTCCTTTGCTATGGCGAGGCGCGCGCTTCGGGGTAGGGGAGGGCGGTGTTTCATGCGTGATAAGTGGCGTGCAGCCGCACGGAATCGGGTGCTTGGGGCCGTAAACGCTTCGTCAGAGGGTAAAAGTAACAAATTGTCGTTTAAAAACAATAGGATATGACTGTGTTGAGTTGATCGCGGCCGGACCTGGCGTACGTCAGGCGTCCTTTAGCCGAGGAGCTGCCGGTGGCCGAATAGTAAATCGCCATGTACATTATTAATGTACATGCTATGTTACTGAACAGGTGGAGCGGATTTCGGCGTGCTGGAGTGTTCATTAATAATGTACATATCGATATAGTGAACAGGATGACGAATCAGACGGATAGAGCAGAGCACAATTGCCTCGAGCAGGCGATCCAGGCGGTGGCGCGGGAAACCGGGCTGCAGCTCGTTGTCGCGCAATGGGCGCCCCGGATCGACGATCAACAGGTGGACGCCGTCCTTCATCTTAAAGGACACGACGAACTGTTCACCGCCGAGATCAAAAAATGGGCACCTCAGGCGAATCTGGAAACGTTGATTCATCAGGTGCGCCGGTTACCGAATACGGGGCTGTTGGCCGCCGACTATGTGAATCCGAGCATGGCAGCGAAGTTACGGCAACAGGGCATCCAGTTCATTGATGGGGCGGGCAATGCCTACCTAAACCAACCGCCGGTCTACGTCTACATCACCGGCAACCGACCCGAGAAGCCGGCAGGCCATCGGCCAAAAGAGGGGGTGGCCCGCGCGTTTGAACCGAAAGGGCTGCGCGTCGTATTTGCATTGTTGTGCGACCCGGACTTCGTCAACGCGCCTTACCGTGATATTGCGCAACGTGCGGATGTGGCGCTCGGCACGGTGACGGTCGTGCTCGCGGCCCTGAAAGCGGGGGAGTTTATTCGCGAAGGGGGAGAGCAGGGCGAACGGCGGCTGGTGCATCGCCGCGCCTTGCTCACGCGCTGGGTCGAAGCCTACGCAGAAAAACTCAAACCCAAACAGTGGTTGGGTGATTTTGTGGCGAACGATCCTTATTGGTGGCAACAGGTGGATATTCAGAACTACCTGGGATACTGGGGGGGCGAGGTGGCGGCAGCAAAATACACCGCGTTTCTGAAACCCAAAGAGGTGACGGTCTATCTCCGCGCGCCCGAACGCGTCAATCTAATTCGGGATGCTAGGCTGCGTAAGCCCGACGAAGGGACGGCCGGCACGGTTCACGTGTATCAAGTCTTTTGGGAAGGGACTGGCGGTTTCGCACCGGGGCTCGTCCATCCCGTGCTGGCGTATGCCGATTTAATCACGACTGGCGATCCGCGAAACCAGGAAGCAGCGGAAAAGCTCTACGAGGACCACCTTGCTCAACATTTCGACGAAGATTGATGGGTACACAGTCGCGCTGTTCGACCAGCTCGATCAGGTGATTAATAAATTGGGTCTTCCGTATGTGGTCGTCGGTGCGACCGCACGAGACCTGGTGCTTCACCATGGTTATGGCGCTGAAATCGAGCGCGCGACGAAGGACGTTGACTTTGCCATCGAAGTCGCCGATTGGGCCGCATTTGAGGCGATCAAGCAATCCCTGGTGGCGCAGGGTTTCACGCTCACGAAAGCGCCTCAGCGCTTGATTGGCCCGAAGGAAGAAATCATCGACATCGTCCCGTTCGGTTCGATTGAAGATCCTCCCGCCACGATCAGTTGGCCGCCCGACGGGAAGGTAGTGATGGAGGTGCTCGGTTTTCACGAGGCGGTCGAGCATGCGCAATGGGTTCGGATTCGAGACAAGCCTGTGCTGGATATTCCTGTCGTGTCGCCGCCAGGCCTGGCGATACTCAAACTCATCGCCTGGGTGGATCGTTCCAGCGACCTGCGTCGAAAGGATGCCCTGGACCTTGCATATCTATTAGCCAGCTATGAGGCGATTCCGGCAATTCAGGATGCGGTGTACGACGACATGCAAATCATGGAGCAGTATGGTTTCGATCAGGCTTTGGCGGCCGCACACTTTTTAGGCGGCCATGCCCGCAGCATCGCGCGCGATACAACGCAGCGGCGTATCGCTGCCCTGGCGCGCGGCCAGCTGACCCCCCTGTCTGTTGAACGACTGGCGGAAGAGATGTGCAGCAGCTATGAGACACAGATTGATCGCCGTCGTCGGCTGCTCAACGCATTTTTTTCTGGATTTGGTGAGACCCCGCAGTAGCGGGCTTTTTCGTCTGGGGACCAATGCACCTAACGGAGGCGGAGGACGAGTTCGCCGTCAAGCGGCATAAAGCAGTTTCCGTTCTTCCTCAACACGCTGTTTAAAGTAGGGGTTCTTGATCGCCGAGATGACGACGAGATCAACCGGTCGTGCGAACAGGGTCTGTAGTCCCTCCATCAGCCCGAAATAGCAATCGGCGTAATGACGCACGCCCACCTCATCGAACTCAACGAGAAAATCCAGGTCGCTTGCTGTCTCATCAAAACGGTCCGTGACCGCGGAGCCAAAGACTTTGAGGCGTGCGACATGGTGCGTCTTACACAGTCGGGCGATGTCGGCGGTCTTTTCTGAAAAGGTAGACAACATAGGGGTATTGTAGCGCGATCGATTGCTGCGGCGTTTCTCGGCCCTGGCGAAAATGAGAAAGCCCGCGGGTGGCGGGCTCTCTCGTCTGGGGCTACGCCTCCTCGCGCGGGCGAAGGACGAGTTCGCCGTTGACGGGCAGGGCGGTGAGTTTCACCGTGAGACTGGCGTCTTTGTTGCGCCAGGCGGCACCGATGTCGCGCCAGCGGTTCTTGCCGTTGGTTGAGCCGGTGACCACGAAGGCAATCATTTCGGGTTGGCGTCTTTCGTCTGTCATGAGGTGTTCTCCTTGTTGATTGAACGAGTACGCGACGTTCACCCGCCGAGATCCGGGCGCGCGGGCAAGACAAAACCCAAACCGGCGCGGGTCACACGGGTGACGGGTTTTCTAGGCTCGGTCTTGCCGGCGTGCCCCTCGGCGATGCTAGTGCGGGAATGAGTTCAAACAAGGAAGATAACGCCGCTGACGCGGCAACCGACATCAATCGAAATCGAGGTCCACGCGGCGCACGCCGATGGCGTGCATGACCTGCAGGAAGAATGCGGCGGAGAAGGTGCCGCGGTTGATCTTGTTGGAGAGGTTTTGCGGGGTATCGTCGATGCCCATGCCGCGCAGCCGCTCGGCCAGAACCGTGTATGAGATGTCACGGCGGGCCAGCTCGCCTTTCACCACCCCGCGGGCGCGTTTTGTCCATTCGTCATTTTGCATCGAGTCGCGAGCATAACTCAAATATGAGGACAATTCACTTGAAGCGGTGATTTTTCATTGCGGGTAACGCTAATTTAGGGTTAAAATCACCATATATAGTGAAACCACATCAAGGAGGAAGAGGGGATGGCCAGACGCTTTAATGAAGACGAGGTGACGCGGTTGCTGGGCCGGTCGGTGACGGCGCTGCGGGATGCGGTGGTGCCGGCCGGGACGGCGGGACGGGTCGTCGGGGCGGTGCAATACCCGGGGGAGCACGTCGAAGACGGGTATTTTGCCGTCGTATTGTGGAAGGTCGACACCTGCTATGTCCGGGAGGCCTACGGCCGGTCGGCGCTCCACCGGGAGCTCGACTTGGCCCGAAGCGGGATAACTGGGTAGTACGATACGGAATAAGCCTTTTATTTTGTTGCAATTACAACAAAAGAGGCCGATAATAGGCATATGCAACAAAAAAAGGGTACCCCACAGCCATGAGTACGTTGACCGCCCCGACGCCCGATGCCCAAAAGGTGCTCACCCAGGCGCTGCGCAACGCCGGGCGTGCGCTGGGGCTGACTCAAACCGAAGTGGGTAAATCCATCGGCAAGGATCGCACGGTGTTGGCCAGAGGGATCGACCCCCAAAGCAAAGCAGGGGAGTTGGCGCTCCTGCTCATCCGGGTGTACCGCAGCTTGTTTGTGCTCGTCGGTGCGAGCGATAACGACATGAAGCACTGGATGCATACTTTCAACCACCACACCCAAGGCATCCCGGCTGAGCAAGTGCAAAGTGTAACCGGTCTCACCCAAGTGCTGACGTATCTTGATGCGATGCGCGGCAAGGTCTGATGGACCTGTGGGCCGCGTGTCGTGACCACGTCGTCTTCGCGCCGCTCGCCGGCGAACTGGTCCGCGTCGTCGAGAGTCAAGAACAGATCGCGACGAATCGTTTGGTGGAGTCGCTCGCCGAGCAAGCGTTGCTCGAGGAGCTGATCGAACAGACCAAACCGCCCCGTCGCGATATCGATCCAAGACGGGATGTCGACCCGCTGCATTATCTTCTGGCCACCCCGTTTCGCTATCCACCGTTACCGTACGGATCCCGCTTCGGCACCCGCAGCGAACCGGGCGTGTTCTACGCCTCTCAGAAAACCGAGACCGCGCTGGCCGAAACGGCGTACTACCGTTTTGTGTTTTGGTCAGGCATGGCTATCCCACCGCCGTCCGGCCGACTCGTTACGCAACACACCCTGTTCGGTGCGCGCTACGACACGCAAACGGGGGTGCAGCTGCAAGCGACGCCGTTTGACACGCACAGCGACCTCATCACCCATCCCGGCGACTATCGGGCGACCCAAGCGTTGGGTGGCGCCTTGCGAAACGCAGGCGTCGAGGCGTTGGAATACGTTTCGGCGCGCGACCCGGACAAGGGGATCAATATTGCGTTGTTTACACCCGCCGCATTGGCAGATCCCCAGCCTCAGTATCAACAAGCCTGGTTATGTGAAACCCAGGCCGAAGCGGTCACCTTTGCACACAGCGTCGAGGGCAGGGTGGTGGCGTACCCACGCGAGCGGTTTCTGGTGGAGGGTGTGCTGCCGGTTCCGGCGGCCTGAGCACGCAAGGCGCAAACCGCAAACCGTGAGGTTGCGTCATACGCTTGCCGCTGGCGAAGATGTATTGCTATTCCCATTCCTTACCCGCGTCGGCTATCGTTACCCCCTTGGGGTTATTATTGTCGACTACGGTACTGCGCGATTTTGATGTACAGTTGTCTCTCGTAAAAGATTTTCTGATTATGTCCCCAAAAAGTTATTTCTTGTGTCAGTCCAGTTAGCTGTTAGAGCCACATAGATGTCGGAGAACTTGTACAAGTTTCGCGCAATCGACAAGTACGCAATAGATATTCTGATGCGTCGCCGGTTGTTTCTTTCCGATTGGGAAAACTTAAACGATCCCCACGAAGCTAAAATGCTGGTTACGATGCCCGGAATCAATTTTCACATGAATCCCAAGCGGCTGAAGGAAAAAGGTCTTTTGGATGACTTGCCTGTCACCCGAGTGTGTTCGTTGGCAGCGACGTGGTGGAGTAACCTTCTATGGACACACTATGCGGAGGAACAACGTGGTATCGCGATTGGAATTGCCCTTCCAGGCGAATTGTCCGACATACAAAAAATCAAGATCAAGTACGACGACGAAATTCCGCAAGAATCTTTACCTCTCGGTAGAGAGTCCATCATAAGGGCTCTTGGCCATAAGAGCAGCGAATGGAAATACGAAGAAGAAACACGGCTAGTCTCCTTCGGAAATGATAGAAGGTATGTCGAGGGCGTCGAGATAACAGATGTGATCTTTGGACTGCGAGCAAGTCAAACAGACATAGAATTGGTAAAGGAGCTAGTTAAGAACAGCTCAATAAAGCTATCGCAAACCTGTCACAAGCCAGGTACTTACAAATTGAATAGGGCCGAGCTATGAGCGCGATGCATTGCACTCACAAAAATGCCCTAGTATCAAGTAGCTCGAGCGGACCCGTGAGACTCCGCGGCTTTTGTGCGTCGCGCTGCGCGCTTTTTTCACGCATTTCACCGCTCCGCTCTCGGTCCGCTCAACACGGCGTCAGGGTAATATAGAAAAACATCATGAACCGCCTAGAAAGCAATCTAGAAACCTCGGAAGAAGAAGTTGGAACTGCAACTTCACCGTTTGTGTTGCCCACGGCACTGAAATGGGTGGTATCGACAATAGCGGTGGTCTTTCTTGCGTTGTGTATTGCGTTCTTTTCAATGTACCTGAAAGATCCGACTCGTTTTGCCTCTCCTAGCGAACTCGGATTGACCCCAATTTTTCTTTTTTCCATATCTGCTCTGTTTGTAGTTTGGATGCCGTGGCAGCGGCTAGGACTCCGAATCACCAAATTAGGCGGTGTAGAATTCCAACAAGTAGTCGCTGGGCAAGCGTCTGAGCACGCCGAAGACATTAGTAATCTCGAATATCGGATCCAAGCGTTGGAAGAAAATATTCGAAAGAAGGATGAGCTTGCGGATATTACGGAAAGGTTTCAGGAGCCTGAGCTTAAACGGTTGTTGTTGGATTTTCTTACAAAACAAAAAGGGGTGCCATTCTCCCCAGTCAGGATTCTAGCATGGGGAGCCAAACAACATGGATTTTCGGATTTGGCGACATACGACTACACTTTTGTTCGAAGCACCCTCCAGAAGATGGTCGCCGAAGGCGTTCTAGAGACTCGCGTAAGCAAAAAGGGCAATACTCTTTATCGTGTACCGCTGCCCTAACAATCATTCAACGCCCGCCTGAAGGCGAGCACCGGACCCATGGGACTCCGCGGCTTTAGTCCGGCAGATGTCGTGTTAGTGTCATGATGGTGTCGTTCTACTCTTGGACTAGATAACCCACGATGGGGCTGCAAATCCAATTACGGGAGAAGAGTAGTGACTAAGAAACGACTAATTCCATGCCTAAAGGAACTACGTCAGGTGCGCGCCTGGTCCCAAGACCAACTCGCGGAGATTTCTGGTCTTAGCGTTCGAACCATTCAGCGAATTGAAAATGGTGGCCCCGCGTCATATGAAACTTTAAAGTCATTGGCAGCGGCATTTGACATCGCTATGGACGAGCTCACTGAACGGAAACCGGAAGAAAACAAGAGCACACGGAATGAAACAAAGGCGAGCCACTTTCTGGTGCGGATCGAGGAAGGCTCCCAACTTTTCAATCTTTTGGGGAATATCCATGGCTATCAGTTTTACAACGACGAAGCGAAAGATCGACCAGACACCGAATTGATTGCACGATTTATTCAAGACATGAAAGATTGGGGAGAATGTTGGGATGAGGTCGAACCGGCCGATCGGATTGTCACTGCCCGCGAGTACACTGATCGAATCCAGGAGCTCGAGGAAAAAGGGCTCTGGGTGTTCGCGGCAAGAGCGAAGAGAAAAATGCAAGACCACAATGGCCCATTTCATTTCAACATATTGGTGGTATACATTCTTAAATCAGACAATCCGGAAATCATCAAGTCCACTCCTTCCAAAGCCACAGTTTATGCAAACGCAACATAAGACGCCTTCTAACAACGTTCGACGTCCTCGAGCGTGAGCTCGTTATTTCTCCGGTCGTACAGTCCCGTGGTTCTCGAATTTTTGTGGTTCGCCATTTGTTGGGCAATTTCAATCTTTCCGCTGTTTTTAAACACTCCGCGATACCCGTAGCTTGGAAGGCATGATTTCCGATTATGGTGGGGGGGGCCGGGGACGCCTCCCACGTTGCGAGGGAGTTAAGGGCTGCTACAGCAGCCCGCGCTCGGCGAAGGAGACGGTCTGGGTACCGCCGACGATGATGTGATCGAGGACCCGTACGTCGATGAAGTGCAGGGCCTCTTTGAGTCGGCCGGTGAGGGTTTTGTCGGCCTGGCTCGGCTCGGCCACGCCGGACGGGTGGTTGTGGGCGAAGATCAATGCGGCCGCATTGTGGTGAAGGGCGCGTTTGAGCACTTCACGCGGGTAGACCGAACAGCCGTCGATGGTGCCGCGAAAGAGCTCTTCGAACGCGATGATGCGATGGCGGTTGTCGAGAAACAAGGTGCAGAACACTTCGTGTTCGTAGCCGGCGAGGCGGGTGACGAGGTAGCGTTTGGAATCGGCGGGGTTGGTGAGGGGGTCGGTTTTTCGAAAGCGCGCTTCGAGCAGGACCAGCGCGAAGTCGATGATCTCGTCCTCGTGGAGCGGTTCGGGCGCGAGGTAGTGACCGGGTTGATCGCTGAAGGTGAAGGGCGATTGGAGTTGGAATTTGAGTGAGGCCATGTTTTTCTTCTCCCCTGTGTGGTGAATGAACACCACCGGCGAGACGCCGAGAAAAACGACCCGCGCAACAAAAACGACAAACCGGCGCGGGTGACACGGGTGAGGGCGTTTCTTGCGGCGTTGTTGCGTGGGGAGTGGACGGCGTAGGGTAGGGGCGTGAGTGAACGAGGAGGGGAGGGGAAGGTTATGGCGTCATTTCTTTTGGAAACGCAGAAGCAGTTGAGCGATCGCGATCGCTTCGGTTCAGTTCCGGCAAACCTTATTGAGTCAGCTGAGTGAAAACTGCCCGCGCGGCGGCGTGCACTGTCCGATCCAGCGTATACGAATAGCCTTGTAACGCTCGATTTCCGTTGGAACACAGGATGCGACTCGACTATGGCGACAGGATCGGCTTGGACGTGCCGGGAAGTGGATTGGGCTCTCTCGTAGACTTGGCGCACGGGGCTGGAGTTGATGGCATGAGGTAGTACCTTAGCGACAAATCCATAAATCGCAAGTTTATTGACCATTTCTTGCAGATTCTATATATCTATGCCGTGACGAAACTGGCCAAAGGGAGCGGGAATCTGGGAAAGACGAGGACCGAAATGCCAGCGATGCCTGGGGATTTGGCGCGGGGGTGATTGCCCGGCTCCCACTCGGTACTTTGACTAAGGTTCCCCCTTCCCTCGATTATCAATGGAATTGAAACACTCATGGAACTGAAGAAGTCTGACTTTTGCTCCGCCCTCAGACAAAGCTTCGACGAATTGCGCGGAGGAACAGCTGCCTCCCATTACACGGACTATGTCCTCACCCTTCTGTTCGTTAAGTACGTCTCCAACAAATGCGCGGGCAAGCCTAACGCGCTTTTGGTCCTCCCTAACGGCGGCGCCTTCGCCGACACGGTCAAGCTCAGGGACGACAAGATCAACAAAATCATCGGCCGCCTCGCGCGCACGGAGTACCGCCTCGCCCACGAAGGCGACAAGAAGATCCCTACGCCCTCCGGCGGCCAGAGAGTGAAAGACATAAGTCACCGCATCTTTGCCGCGCTGAACCCGGATCGTCGCATCGAACAAAGCGAGGCGGATTTAGTGCTAGTCCGCGATCATCAGAGTGCTAACGTTCGTGCGTGCGCAGCGCGCAGTAGCGCGGGGCAGGAAGTGATTCAGCTCAGAGTGACTGTTTCCGAGTGAATGCGAGTTAATTGATATGTCCATGGTTCTCCCGAAGAAGAGGCGCTATTTTCGTCTCGTGCGTGGCTTGAGGAGCGCCATGAAGAAGGTGCGCGCGAGCCCAGACTCGGTGCTTGGCACAGCGTTGAGCAAATGGTGTAGGGAGGCATTTCCTGGCCTCCCACGTTCAGCGTTGCCGTCGCTCACACTACTCTACAGAGAGCCTGCGTTAGCAGACTTCGTGGATTTCGTGAAAAGTGAAGAGTTTCTCGACGCTACATATTGGTTTTCATCGGCATACGCAGAACTCGCAGGCGAGGAAAATCGAAAGCAACTTGCCATGTTCTTTACGCCTCCATCGCTGACAAAGCGCCTGCTAGATGACTTGGCAGCCAACGGTGTCAGTTTCGCAGATAATCGATTCTGTGACCCGGCCTGCGGTGGCGCGGCGTTTTTGGCGCCTATCGCGATGCGTATGCGCGATGAGCTTCGTCTTAAGGAGGCAGGGCCTGCCGAGATACTCGACCACGTACGGAAGAGCTTGTTGGGATTCGACAAGGACGCAGTACTCTGCAAGTTGTCGAGGCACTTCCTGTTGATGGCGCTGCACGATGAGATTGTTGCCACGGGTACGCGTCCAAAGTTCCAGATCTACCAAGCCGATTCCCTTTTGAAGACCGAGCACATTCTGGGAACGCTAGACGTTGTCGTATGCAACCCTCCGTTCCGCAAGATGTCGGCTGTTGAGTCCGAGCGGTACTCCGATGCGTTTGGCGAGGTCATCGAGGCGCAGCCGAACTTGTATGCACTTTTCATTGCGTTGTGTGTCAGGCTTCTGGCCATTGGTGGAATCTGCGCGCTGGTGACACCGACAAGTTTCTTATCCGGCCGGTACTTCTCGAAGTTGCGGACGTTTTTAATGAGGCAGGCGAGAGTGCGAAGCATCGGCATGGTCAGCGACCGTAGCGGTGTGTTTATTGATGTCGAGCAGGAAACGGCGCTTACGTTGGTTCTCCGCGAAAATGCCGAGCACGTTTCGGCGATTGAGGCAGAAGTATCTGTGGTCTCACGGGATGGCGACTACGTTGACGTCGGAAGATGCGTTTTGCCCAACTCGGGCGCTGCGTGGCCAATTCCGCGTACGGAAAGCGATGTCGAATTGCTAAAGAACGCCGCCAAATCACGAACGAGCCTAACGGACTACGGATATGCGGCGCGTATCGGTACGTTCGTTTGGAACCGCGATACGCGAACGACCTACGCCTCAGCGAAGAGCGCAGCCCGAGCACGGGGCGGCACTGCCGTCCCTCTGCTGTGGTCAAGCGACATTGCGCCAGACGGTAGTCTGCGGTTCACTGGCGCGCGCAAGGCCAACAGAGAACCGTGTTTTGTGAACCTGGGGGCAAAGGATCATCCCTCGGTTGTACGCAGGCCCAGCGTCTTGCTGCAGCGCGTGACTTCTAACGATCAGCCACGGCGCCTAGTTGCAGCAGCGGTGCCGAAAACCATCGTCAAAACTTATGGTGGTTTCGTCGGCGAGAACCACACCGTCATCCTCGAACAGGTGAGCCGTGAGCCAGCGCTCACTCCGGCGCAGCTCGCGCAATTGCTTGCCACGCCCACGG
Source organism: Pseudomonadota bacterium (assembly GCA_021821045.1). Classification (GTDB taxonomy): domain Bacteria; phylum Pseudomonadota; class Gammaproteobacteria; order JAADHS01; family JAADHS01; genus JAKACW01. The sequence goes on along the minus strand of JAKACW010000006.1, from coordinate 88,288 downwards.
TGGACCGCCACTTCCGCTGCATTTCCGGGGCGACCAACGTTTCCGTTTTCGAGCTCAGTCAGCTTCGACTACCCGACCCTATCCGGCTTAAGACTCTCCTCGCTCAGGGGTACGACATGCCCAGTGCTGCGCGCGAGGCGCTTAAAGATCAGCCCTCCCCCTGTTTTCTCCGTCCCGCGAGCCGGGAGCAGCTACAAACACAAAACTTATGGCAACGAGAAAACAGCTAAACGACCTGCTGGATGCACAGAGAAAGCGGCGCGCAGCGCTCGCGAAGCTGGCGACCCGCGGCCTTGTGGCGAAACCAAAGCCCACAACTAAAATCGCGGTGCCACCTTCGAATCCGGAGCCGGCCCCCGCTTCACGAGCGCCTAATTCTCCCGCCATCGTCCCGCGCATCCGCAAGGCACTCATCCCGCTGTATCAAGACGATGGCATCCGGCCGAGTGAACCTTCGTCGGCGCTTGTGGCGCTCGCTGATCTGTACCTTCACGCGGCGCAGCATCGCTCGCGTCATATCGCGATGGTCTGGCCCGCTTCGCTCAAAACCTTAACCGTTGTGCACGCCTTGGCGACGCTAGCGCGTTGGCACGAGGGCGACAAGCAAGGTGTCCGGGGCTTGCTCTTCCCCGTCAAGACTAACGCGTTCTACCGGCTTAACCACCTCCATCTCGATCGGGCCTCTCTCCTACATATCGCCAGTGACCTGGCCGAATCCAACGACAATCCGAAAGTCACTCGGTCTATGCGTGACAAAGATCCGTTTCTGTTCTCACTAAACGACAGGAGTCTTCCGCAAACCGAGGAAGACGCTTTCAACCCTCCCATTAGTGACCTATTGCCGCTCTTTTTGGCGACGCCCGACTCGGTCGACTGGAAGGCGTGCGACTCACGACTCCTTGCCCTCACTCGGGCGAAGCTCGCCAGGCGACTACATGCAAAAGCCTTGCAGCTGAACTGCTCGGTCATCGGTGACCCTCGCACTGCGCCTGACGCACTCTTCGCGCTAGATGGGCGGATGTCGGAGGAAGAGCTCGCCGATGTTTGCGGGAAGTTGGCTAAAATTGGTCCGCCGGAAGTCGTGCTGGTACAAGCGACGCGAGCGGTGCGTTTCGAGGCGCCAGGGTGGAAGGGGCGCCTCGTCCGCTTTTGCCTCATGCTCGAAAACGTCTTTCGCGGCACCACCCCGGGGGTTGTCGTCGTCACGGACGAGCCACATGCTGCATACCGGATCAAGGACGAACTCTGGAAAAAAAACGCAAAGCGGGACCAGCAGCAACGGTGGCATACGCCGGACGAATTTGGGATTGTGGGCATGCCGAGTACGGTGGGCGCCGAAGGGCTTCTCCCTTCTGGAGTCATCGAGTGCGCTCATCCGGCGCGGCGCGATTTCGATGTCAGTATCGTGGATGCAGACGCGGCCAAGGTGGCTAACAAGCTCATGCGTATCGCGAACTCGGTCCCTGGTGGAAAAGATGCGGCAAAGCCGCTCGTCGAAGCCGCTTCGTTTCTCTCACGTCTGGCGGCGCTTCCTTGCGGAGTTAGGCATATGTCTGAGTATCTTGCGGGTCCGGACGTCTCAGACCGAACTAGGGTCGCCTTCGACTGGCCTTCTCACTTGGGGTCGGTTCAAGAGTTTGACCGCAGTGTCGGTGTCGGAGACAGCCGACCGGCACTGCTGGAGTGCCTAAACCGCGCCTCGAAGTTGTTTGAAAACTACTACACCGCGACCCCATTTGCACACAAGCTGGCCGCGCTTGTAGCAAATGTAGTTGCGAGCCAGCGCAGTGTGGAGATCGTGTTCACCAAAGCGCTTTACCGCCGCTTGGCTGAGCGCTTCCTGGCCGAGTACGACCAGTACCCGTCGGGCGTGACCTACGAGGACCTTCATGACTGCGTGCACCTGCTGCCTGCTGCGAACCTCGAGGAGCATCTGGACGGACTACAGAATGCCACGCTCGTGTTTGCTGGACTCAACGAAGACAGCCTGCGCCTAGTGCTCACAGATGACCGAGTACCTTCGCACTCGGTGCTTATTCTGACCCAGCGGGCGGGGCAGTTCCTGCGTGCCACGCTTAAGTCCATTGCCGAACATTTGCCGGAATTCAAATCCTACAAGCCGCGGATGGAATCCATCCTAAGGCAGCTCAAGGATTTGCCCGAAGACTCGTCTGTTCTTTCCAGCGGTGATTATGCGCTTCCAACTTTCCGAGTTGAGTTGTCGTCGGACATTTCTTCGCACGAGCACGATCTTGATCCCGATTCGTGGTTCATCCGGTTCGACAATGGTATCACGCAGTATCGCCGTGACACATCCCATATATATGTCTACGACCCGGCTTCGCAAAATGCAAACGAGGCAGGCTTTAAAGCTTGCCTCGTTCGCTCGCTTGAAGTAGGGGACAAGGTTTTTGTCATGTCTGCGGAATTGCGCGAAATGGTCGAGCAGGCACTGCGCGATGCGGGTGTGCCTATCCACTCTGACAAAACGTTCGAGTCTGCGCTACGCAGTTACCACGAGCAGGTGCAATTGCGTCTCGCGCAGAGGTTTGCGCAAGCGACCGTTGCCGACAAAGTGCGCGCTATCCGCGAGGAAATGTTGGCGTTCGACGCGCGCCTGGAAAGCAGCCTGCCGACCCCGCAGGCAATGCGCCATTGGATTGATCTCGGGCGCTCTACCGACACGCCATTCGAGGAGCTCAAGCCACAAGCTCCTCGAGATGAAGCAGTGTTCAAAGCGTTCGCGCATGTGCTTGGATTTTCCGCGTTGGAGGGAGCATATCAGTGGCAGCGGGTCATCATGGCCGTGAGAACCTCTCGCCGGCTCGACGGACGTCAAGTCTCGGACATCTATGCGTACATGCTCCTGCAGCCCGAGTCGGCTATGGCTCATTCGAGCATAAAGCGAGAGACGCTCAACCAGTTGTTCAACAAGGCACGAGAAAACTTGGCCACGGTCGAATATGTCGGATCTCAGAAGGAATCTAAGTAATGAACCAGTCCGTTTTGCGCGCTGACCCCGCCAAAATTCCTACGACACTCAAAGAGGCCGTGGTTGACAGCCTATTGAACCTGACTTATGCCCACCTCAGCGGCCAGGGCCCGACGGGCCAGTACCTCTTTGGCGCGAGGCCGCGGGCGCTGTTGAACTCCGGCTTTCTGCTGCCACAGCGCAACGTCGGGGGCGACGACGAGGTGACCTCGCCGATCTGGGTTTCCTCACACGGCATTCAAATGCAGCTCAATGTCGTTATGCAGGGTGTGCTCACGGTTCTTCCGAGGCTCAGCGTCTATGTGCGAGTCCTGCCGCGCGAAGAAGACCTCAAGCGACCGAACTGCCGACCGGTATTCATGCTGCGCCAAGCGGTCGTCGACGAGATCAAGGCCGAGCGGAATCGCCGGCTGGACGAGGAGTGGGAGAAGGTAAAGGGGACGTACACCTCCAAGTGGAAGCATCCAGATTGGCCTGCGATTAGGGCCAAAGTTGTCGATGAAGTTTATGCCTCAAAGGGCATACCGCGACATCTGTTGACCGCTGATCTCCCAAAGGACGAAGCAGAGTTCGATTCAGGTGAGCCGTCGCCGGGTGAAGCGGACGCGGCAGGTGAGAGCGCAAAGGAAGGGGTATACGTCAAAGCGGGCGAGGCGCCGCCTATAAAGGACGAACACTTCGAACCGTTGTCGGTCCCGCACAAGTGGATGCGCATTGAGGTACAGCTTCCGCCGCTGGAGCTTGATACGTCCAAACCCGCCGACGAAAGGCAACGTGCCCTAAACGACCACGCGGCACAAATGAACGCGACAGTGGCCAATCGGCTTGCTGAATGGGCGCAAAGCGACGACCCGGATACCGGTGGCAAGGCTTGGGGTTATCGACACGACCTAAGTATTCCGGCAAGTCAGTACACCAGGTGGGCCGATTTTCTCGAACTGGTGCGCGAATCGCAGCTGCCTATCACGTTGCCTCAGATTAACCTGAGCTGGGACTGCGAGTTGTACCGCGACTGGTTGGACCCCTCGAAGCGCAGTTTCTTTCTTGCGGTCGAGAACGTAAGTGTGATGCCCGCGCAGCATGTCGATGAGACGGAAGAAGCCGTCTTCCTCGTGTCTCTTCAGGTGCGACTGCCCGCAGCGCTGCATCACCCGCTGAAACTCGAGCGCGTCGAACCGTCCTATAGGTACAACAAATACCTGACGTACCCGGCCATGGGTCACAACTGTGGCGTCGAGCTTGTACAGGCTGGTGAAGCGTTTCTGGTGCTTGAGAGCACGTGGACGCCGCGCTACATACAGCCGCGCATCGTCCCCACGAGCGCCAACGGCGTCCAACGATGTGTACGTTCACTCGCGCAGCCCGACGGGCTAGACGGCTTGACGCCACTCGTGCCGGCCATGCAAGAGTGGCTCAAAGACCTTCCCGGGCAGGTCAACCCCGCCGAAGGTCTCGACCACTCGGATACTGGGGGCATCGCTCGCGAAGAAGAAGCATTCGGCCAAGACATGCAGAAGTGGGAGGCTGAGATGAAAGCCATCGAGGTGGGCCTGCGGTGCCTCCGCGAGTCGCGCGACGTCTGGCGCAAACGGGGCCCCCAGACGGAGCCGAAAGCCGTTGTCTACGAAGCGTGGCTCGCCATGAACGAGACGATGGCGGACTTTATGAAGTCTCGCTTCGGCGGGGATGACAACGAGTGGCGTCTGTTCCAGCTGGCTTTTATCGTCGCCAATATTCCGGCACTGGCCTCACGAATCGGAGAGTTCGCCCACTTCTATGACGAGCGCCGAGACGACGCGGTGACGCTGCTGTACTTCGCGACCGGTGGCGGCAAGTCTGAGGCATTCTTCGGGCTACTGGTCTTCAACCTCATGCTCGACCGACTACGGGGAAAGCACCGTGGGGTGACGGCCTTGATTCGCTATCCTCTTCGACTGCTTACGATTCAGCAGGCTCAGCGCTGCGCGCGCGTGCTGGCGCATGGCGAGCGCGTGCGCCGCCGGCACGGGTATGGCGGCGACCAACTGTCCATTGGCTTCTGGGTCGGAAGCGGAGGTTCGCCCAATCGCCACTGCGCCAAAGGGGTCAAGAGCATTCCCACTGTGTTGGACGCACCTCCCATTCTCGTTGACGAGCAGTCCCTGCGGGAGAATGACAGCAAGTATGCGGTTGCCATGCGGGCGTGGCGAAAACTGCCAAAGTGCCCCTTCTGCGGAAGCGAAACTGCGCTGCGGTTGTTCATTGACCATGGAGACCAGACGCTAGGCCACGTCTGCACCGACATCCACTGCGACTCCAACGAGTCCCAGTGGACGCCGTTACCCTTCTACATCGTCGACGAGGATATCTATGACCTTGCGCCGTCTGTCTTGCTCGGAACGGTCGACAAACTGGCGCTCATCGGCCACTCGAGCCGCACCATCCGCCGCATCTACGGTATGTTCGGCGCTGCACCGTGGGTGAATTCTGCGAACGGGCGACTGTACGTTCCCACTGACAACCGAGACCTGCAAGCAGGACCAGCTGCCAAAGACATGGAGGCGGTGTACCCCGCCTACAAGACCGGGAAGCGTATCTTCCACGACCCATTCCCGAGCCTCATTATTCAGGACGAGGCGCACTTGCTTGACGAGTCTCTCGGGACATTTGCCGGTCTGTTCGAGTCCGCATTGGATGCCGTCTTTGAATATCTGGCCGAGCCGCTTGTTGGCCTGGTAGCGGGAGACCGGCAGGGCCGCAGGCGTCGGGCTAAAGTCATCGCGGCGTCAGCTACGGTGTCGGATCCCGAGAGGCAGCTCGAGCACCTCTATCAGCGCTCGATTCCGGCCACCCAGTTCCCAGAGCCGGGACCGTCACTTTACGAATCCTTCTACGCCAACCCCGCGCAAGCCTCGGAAGCACAGCGCCAAACCCATCCGGCTATCGAAGTCGCTAGCCAACAGGCGCGTGTGTACACCGCATTCATGACTAACGGCAAGCCGCACACGTCCACCAGTGTGGCGGTGCTGTCAGGGTTTCACTTGGCCGTTACGCGGTTGTTCGACAACCTGAGTGAGCCGTCGCAATTCCCGTCGGCGCAACAGATGCTCGTGGACCACGTCTCGTCAGGACCACTTCAGCAGTTGCACAGGCAGTTGTTGGCCTCGGCAGACGCATCGCAACTCGTCACGCTCATCGACCTGCATCGCATCGCGCTTACCTACGTAACCAACAAGAAGGGCGGCGACCAAATCATGGCCGCCGAAGCGGAAGAAACCCGCAAGCGTCACCTCAACGAGGGGATCGCGTTGGAAGGACTCGATACGCGGCTCATCAGTGGCTCGGTGGAGCAAGGCGAAATCCAAGCGGTGGTCGACACCGCGCAGCGTCGCGCGGTCCCCGGTCAGCCGTTGCCTCCAATTCGTGAGCAGCTGCGCTCAGTCATCGCGACCTCAGCCATTTCGCACGGTGTGGACGTCGACGAGTTCAACTCGATGTTCTTTGCAGGCATGCCCTCCGACATCGCGGAGTACATCCAGGCCTCATCACGCGTCGGCCGCACGCACATCGGCTTTGTGGTCTTGGTGCCTACGCCCCAGCGCCGACGCGACCGGCACATCGTGCACGTCTTCGACATATTTCATCGTTTCTTGGAGCGCATGGTGCAACCTGCCGCCATCGACCGCTGGGCGGAGCGCGCTGTTGAACGGGTATTCCCGAGTCTACTTCAGGCCTACCTGCTCGGAGTGGTTCCAAGCCGCGAGCTGCTTCGCCTACCGGAGGACGAGAAGGGCAAAACGCCGGATTTTAGCTTCATCCCCAACGTGCGGAAGGAAGTCAAAGCTCGAGGCGATGCGTTCATCGACGAAATCGACAAGTTCGTCGAACTGGCCATCGGGCTACGCGGCGCGTTCTCGCCGGAAGGCGAAGAGCATTACCGCGCTCGAATCGACTACAAGACACGCGATCTCATCACCAACGCGTGGAGCAGCACCGTTTGGGGTAGCGGCACCGTTGATGGGTACTTCAAGGCTCAAACGGATCTGATGCTTAAGCCGATGACCTCGCTGCGCGACGTCGACCAGGGCGGTGTCATCCAGGCCTCTACTCGTGATGCGGAAGGTAAGACTCAGACGCCTAGCGAGGTTCTGCTGGTGATGGACCTCGTCCGTCATGGTGTGGCCAACAACGACGGCGTGGATAACGCCGAGACGGGAGAATGAGATGGCAGCTCGTAGGAGTTTCTTGGGCACTGAGGATCAGGAAAAGACGCTTAGCGCGCCGACAATGGCGCGCTCCAGGGGGCAACTCGGCTCTGCGTACGCGCCTGGCGCTTTCTTCACGTTCGAAGGCGGGCTCGGCGCGTGCGTCTCTTTGCCGGACTTCTCGATAACTGTCGACGACGCCCCGGTTAGTGCGGTCACGAAGGCGCAAATCATCCTGCGGTTACAAGAGGTCTGGCAGAGCTGGTTCACACGGTCTTATGCGGTGGGCACAGGAGGTCGCCAAATCGACCCCCGCCAGTGCCTGGACGAAGCTCTTCTTAGGGGACCGACTGTTGCGCCTCTGGGCCCGGACCGTTTGGCGTTCCTGAGTCCGCTGCGCATGGGGTACGCACCTGCGCCGCTTACGTTTGTTTGCAACAAGTGCCACCTCTTCCGGCGTTTCGAATCGGCACACGATTTGGCACGGAATATCGAGCGTCTACGCAAGACCCGGTGCACCGCGGCTGATGCCAAAGAGCCCTGCCAATGGCGTCAGCTCGACGTGATCTTCGTGCACTGGTCGGGCGAGTGGATGCCTGCCACCCCTGGTCGGTGGGAATGGGATGATCGCAAGAACATCTTGAGGCTTTACGGCGAGGAATGCAGCGTATGCGGCAAGAGCGACTTTAGGCTGAATACTGGCTCGCCGCGCATTGGTCAGTGGCACTTCTACTGCGCAAACCCGACGTGCGGCCACAAGGGATCGAATGAGTGGCGCCAGAATGACTCATTCACGACCGAGGTGTTTAGGGACAACGCTGGCAGGCGCGTAAGTGAGCGTCGCATGGAGCCTATTTCGTACCGCGCGTCGTCCGCTTACTACGCCCAATCTGAGCAGTTCGTCCTTTTCCCGGAGTCTGAGCAACATTTGATGGCGATGCTAGAACCCCAAAACCAGAGCGAGCTTGCCGCGTTTATCGGTAAGCAATTTCGCTTCGGAGGTGGTGAGCTCACCCCTGAAGAGATGAAGGCGGCGTTGCTGGCGGCGGGGAAAGGCGATGAATGGGAGTCTTACGAAAGTGTGTCGCGGATGCGCGAACTGGCCGGTGGAATGGGGGACGCAGACGGCCAAGCAAGGATGGATAAGGAGCTTAAGAAGCTTGTAGATAGGTGGACCACGAGCGAGCCGCCGCTTGTGCGACCGCGCGTTGACCTGCCGCCCGCAATCACTGCACAGCTCGCCATGCGCGACGAGTACACGAGTCGCTTTGACCCGTTTGTCCTCGCCGTCGAGCACGAGGCGCTCAACCGGGGAAAGTTATCCGCTGTACCCGACGGCACTCGCTCGAAGTTTGTCCGCTTCAATCACCTCGACAACGACTTAGCACCGAAGGATGCCCGTAAGAAGACCGCCCAGGAAACAAAGACGAAGCATCTGATGACTCGGCTCGGCATCGCCGACCTAGGGCTGATTCGAGAGTTCGACCTGTGTCGCTTCACGCACGGCTACACTCGAGTCAGCGCGACGCCTACGCTGGAAAAGCGAAACCAGTTTATGCCGGTGCGCTTGCGCTTGTTCGAGCCGCTGCGCAACGGCAAGCGGCCTATCTACGTCGTGACGCAAGCAAACGAAGCGTTGTACATGCGCCTTGACCCATGCGAAGTGTACACCTGGCTGAGAGCAGTTGGCGTGGTGGACCTACCAGAGTGGAGCGAGGGTGCTTCGGTCAAGCTGGGGGGAAAAATATTGGAGGTCGCACAGCCGTTCGGCCGCTTTTTCTCCCTCCTGAGGGAAGGAGAAGCGGGCACGTATCGCTACGTGTACACTTTGCTGCACACTTTCGCTCACTTGCTCATGAAAAACGTGGCTGAACTATCTGGCCTGGACCTGGGGTCTATGGGCGAGTACATTTTTCCGCTCGACTTGGCGTTCGTCGTTTACCGAAACGGTACGACCATGGACCTAGGCAACCTTTCGTCGCTGTGGCGGAACGAACACAACCAGTTCCTGGAGCGGTTGCTGATGGCGTCTTCCCACCGCTGTAACTCGGGGCGGCTCTGTGACACGGCGGGCGGGGCTTGCCCGGACTGCATCATGATTCCTGAGACATCGTGCATCGCGCAAAACCAGCTGCTGTCTCGTGCCGTTCTGAAGGGTGGACCGCCACCACGCGAAGACGCAACACATAAGGGCAAGAGAATTCCAGGGTTCCTTGAGGTACTCAACGCAAGCGATGCGCGCTGAACTTCTGAACGCCTTCGATACGCTGGCACCTCACTGTGAGGTGAGCGCTATACTCTGCGAAGAGGCTTTCCGAGGTTCATTGGACGTGCCCACGGTCTTGCACTCCATCTGCACACGGCTCGGTTTGCCACAAGCGCGGGCAGCGGACGTTGAGCGCGCTTTGTCTGCCGGGCAAGCCTGCAGGCTGTTCGAGAAGACTACACACCTGACGTGGCGCGTGGGCGACCGCTCTCTCGCAGGGGAGTTGGCGGTTTTGCTTCAGGGCGCACGACTGTATCGTACGCGCGTTCATCAAGATAGCGACATCGTTGACGTGGTGTTGACGAAGCCACCTGCGCCAAGCCAAGTCTCTGCACAGCTCGAAAAGATGCTGCAAGGCACCTGGGGATTTAAGGACACCCGGCAACTTCTGCCTGCGATAGCTGAGGCGGCGCGTGTCTCTTTCGGCGTGATGACCCCGTTTTTCGACGAGGTCGGCGCGCAGGTTGTCTTGAACCTGTTCGAGCGAACCCCGGCAACCGACAGATTTCTCGTTTTGCGCACCAACAAGGACGGGTTGCCTCCTTTCGCCCTAGCCGCGGTGCGCGAGAAGCTGTCTCGCCTTGGAGTTACGGTCCATAACTTCCGGTTGGATCGTTCTGGCGCGCCCGGCAACGAAACGTTCCACGCCAAGGTTGTGCTGGCAGACGACACCGCGGCCTATGTCGGCTCGTCCAACATGAATCAGTGGTCGTTCGAGTACTCGCTCGAACTCGGGCTTTACGTGCGTGGTAGGGCCGCTGCCCGGATTGGCGGAGTAATGAGCGCTGTTCGCGCGGTCTCGGGAGCGATGCCTTGATCGTCATCAGCTCCGGTATTGCATCAGGCAGAACTATAGTTGTCACTCCCGGCAATAACTTGCGAAGTGAACTGCGTTATGCGTTCTTCGATCACAATCGCCAAACGTTTAAGTGGACGGAATGGGGGTCAACTGGTGAGCTGGACTTTGGTAACTACTTGGCAGCTTCGGGTTTGTGATGGAATTGAGCCTGATGTCACTGGATTTTAGGTGGCCGGCGCAAGTTCTTCGACCACTTGGCATGTTGATCCAAGGACGAGGCTTACGAAACGCCATCGATCGGTAGATCTGCCCCCGATTTGTTGACCATCAACAGGTGATAGGTAAAAGCCACACTCAGTGGGCGAGAAAGCGTGAACATTTGACATAAGAATGATTATGCGTCGTTGGTAGAATGTAGCATATTGCCTTTCCTTGACATGGAGTTCCGGGGGATTGTTATGTAAAGGGGCGATAATATCATCAGTTTACATAAATTGAGCTACAATAAGATCATGATAAAGCGAACAAGTTCTAAAACAATCAAAGCGTTATTCTCGAAATGGCCTGTTGTGACCCTGACTGGGCCACGTCAGAGCGGCAAAACCACGCTTTGCAGAAGCGAATTTCCGAAGTTGCCTTACGTTAGCCTCGAGGATCCGGACCGGCGCGCCTATGCCTTAGAAGATCCGCGCGCGTTTGTAAGCGAGTACGCAAGCGGCGCGATATTCGACGAGTTCCAGCGCGTTCCCGATTTGCCGTCATACCTGCAGCGATTGGTTGATGAAAATCAGCGCTCAGGCCAGTTTATTTTGACTGGGAGTCAACAGCTCGAGGTTATGGCGAACGTATCGCAATCCCTTGCTGGTCGCACGGCCATCTTGAAGTTGTTACCTTTCGATTTTGCCGAGGTTTCCAAATTTGTCGACCTAAAAAATCTAGATCGGTTGCTCCTAACAGGCTTCTATCCGCGGGTGCATGATAAGGATCTGGATCCCGCCCAAGCGTATGCAGCGTATTTCGAAACATATATCGAACGAGACTTACGTCAATTGGCGGCGATTCGCGATCTTTCTCTATTTCAGCGATTTGTTCGTTGTTGCGCCGCACGCGTTGGAGGATTGTTGAATCTCAACGATCTTGCGAGCGATGTGGGGGTGTCTCATTCGACGATTCGTGAGTGGATTAGTCTGTTGGAAGCCAGTTATATCGTTTACCTTCATCGACCATGGTCAACGAATACAACTAAACGTTTAACCAAATCCCCCAAGATCTATTTTTATGATGTTGGACTTGCATGTTACCTGCTCGGCATAGAAAACGAGTCGCATGTTCGAAGTCATCCGTTGCGGGGCAGTTTGTTCGAAAATATGATTGTGATGGAAGTGCTCAAACGCCGACTAAACGCCGGTCTTTCCGATAATTTGTTTTTTTACCGCGATTCAAATCATATCGAAGTCGATCTGTTAGCGGAGCATGGCGCTGCGGTTTCATTGGTTGAGATAAAGGCCGCGAGCACGCCAAGCGGTTCGTTCACGAAGGCGCTGAAAAGCTTCAAAAATTCATTTCCCACTTTAGAGGTGGCCGGCCACATCGTTTACACCGGTGAGTCTCAAAAAAGGAGCGATTGGCCGCTTGTGCATTATACGCAACTTGGAGAACTATTCGGTTCCTAGCCGGACAGCGATGCGCTCGCATGTGACAGTTCTGCTTTGCTAGTTCGTGACATTACCGCGTTGCGGCTACAATCGTGCGGCGCATAACAAAAGTTATGTCAAACGGTGGCCCGCTTTTGCAGTAACGGGGCACCAAGCTTGTTCGCCGGCCGGTTACGACGTTAGAAGCTCAGAACACGGTCAGTGCAACGGTGTATTTCAATGCGCCTCGCACCTCTTAGCGCGCGAATCGAGTTGTGATGATCCCGTTCCCTACCGTCACGGTATACGGTGTTTGTGCGTCCACGACATCGATATCGCCCGGGTCGACGACGCGGGTAATCGTGAGATCCGTATCGATCGACCACGTAATGTCTGTGTCCAGCGATTGCGGCGTAAAATTTTCGAAGCGATCGGGCGTGGCGACGCTTCCATCCGTTTGATAGGGTAACGCGGGTAAGGCGACAGATTTGGTGATTAAAACCGTGGTGGCCGGCGGAATGCGTAGCCAACCTCGCGTCGTGGCGATGGCCGATCCCGTGTCGGCGTTCACTGCCGAGAACGAATGGGAAAGCGGCAACGAGGGATTCGCTTGAACGATCGCCTCGTTTTTCGGGTAACCGGCTTCAATCTCGACATCGTAGATCCATTGCGTGTCGAATTCATAAATCGGTGTAATGACCTGCTCGCCGTTCACGGTTCGAAATTCGAAAACACACACGGCCTGGAAGGGCCTCGTTTGCGATGGGACGTACAGGTTATATGCGTAAGTGAGATCGTCCACGTCACTGGGATCGTACACGCAAATCGACGCATCCTTGCGCGTCCAGGCCGATGCCGGCGGTGTGGCCACATTGGTACTGAATACGTCCTCAAACGTGCCGAGTTCCCGTTGTGGCGTCACGTTAATCGGATCGTTCAGCTGTTGTTTAAGTCCGGTGACGGGAATCCAATCACTCACGGTCTGCGTCGGATAGTAACTGGTTTCCTTCACCCGCCAGTTTTCAGTACGGTTAATACGCGCGCGGTTTTTTGTCACTAGGGTTTCGTAGGTGTGGTCGACCGAATGATTCGCGCCATCGGAAAAACGAATGAAGTACGCCACATCGGTGGGATTCTCGTAGGTATAAACGACTTTTACGTTTTGCCCACTCGCACTTTGACGGGTTGGGAACGTCAACGCGTCCAACGGTGAGTTCACCGTCACGTCGGACACGAGGGCGCGGGTATTGGGCAACACGTCAAACTTTAGCGTGTACGGAAACGTTGTCTCGTTCCCGACCGCGTCCGTGGCGCGCAACGTAATCGTGAACACACTCTCAATCGATGTTTGATACCAACCCTCGCCGAGAAATTCGGTTGTCATGGGTAATACCCACGTCGTACTTGTCGGAACACGCGGCGGTGCCGGTCGCCAGTCTTGAAACAAGCTCCCGTCTTTATCAACACGGTATTCGAGCTTGATTTCATCTTTTGGGGTGAAAATGTTGTCAACGGGACGGTCTTCCACTTGATATTCGATGGTGACGAATTCTTCGCCAAACAATTCGTTTGTGACAGGTCTCCCATCAAGATTTACCCTGTCGTCGCGCAAGCAGACCGGTGTCGTGTTTAACACTTCCAGCTGTCCCACATTGCACAAGTTAAATTGATTTTGACCTGTCGAGAATCGAACAATCGCTGGATCATTGGTTATTGTCGGAGGCGTAGTATCTACGTCAACGTCGACGACCAACTCGGTACCAGTATTCCCCGACATATCGATCGCTCGCATGACTAGCGGATTACGCCCAGGCGTTAACCTGAGCCCGGCCGACCAGGTTTGGGTAGCGGGATCGATCACGGCTTCGACATCGTTGACGGTAATCGCCGCGATGGCCGCGCCGTCGAGTTGATAAGAGCCGGTCGCGGTATAGGCGACCTGGCCCACCAATGTCGGGCTGTCGATATTCACGATCGGTCCAGAATTATCAACTTGAACCGTTTGTTCGAAGGTTGTTTCGTTACCCAGCACATCCGTGGCGACGACGCGTAGGGTATGGGTACCGTCCGGATACCCAGCGGTATTCAAGGCTAAGGTGGTATTGCCCGCCGATCCGTTCATGACCAGTTGACCGTCGAGATAGAAATCCACCGTCGCGACCTCAAGGGCGTCCTCGACAACAAACACGAGATCGACCGTCCCCTTCAAAAAGGTATTGTCCGCGAGGATCGATGACACCACGGGACCGTCCAGATCCACGGACAGCGGGGGCGTGTTGGCAAAGACCTCCGCATCCAAGGTCGATAACGCTTGGGCGCGGTTCAAAAACGCCGATACGCCCAGGCCGGATTGATTCTGTTCGCTGCGCGCGAATTTCAATATTTCACGTGCAAGACCCGTGCGATAAAGGTCGGCCGACAAGGGAACGCCCGCAAAACCGACGACGCGTGATTGGTTGCTCTCATCAATCGCAAGTCCGTCCAGCTGCCCGTCCGCGAGCAGGTCCGTGCACCCGAGTTGCGCGAATTCGATGCTGGTGGTGGCGCGACGCGTATGCACGGGTAATTGGCCTTGTTCCGCCAACGCTTGCGTTAATCGCGAAACGCCCGCCGAGAACGCCCCATAGAGGTGTCCGCTGTTGATTTCATGGGTCGCGAGGTTCGGATCGGTCATATCGAGCGGTTCGGTTTCCCGGATCGGCACACCGGCGACGGTGGAAAAGACCTCGTACGCCAAATTGATTGCGTCCGTGGTGTTCTGCCCCAAAACGGTCGCGCGCCACGTCGCCTGACAGGCCGCCCAATGGGTAAGGGTCGTGATGTGCACAGCGATGGCGCTTCCGGATTCGTACCGAACGAGCGCAGTGAGACGTTGATCGTCCTGCAACTCCACGCGCGTGCCGGACGCTTCCTCGATATAGTAGCCGCCGGTCGCCTCCAGTAACAAAAACCCATCGGGGGTTTGCGGTGAGAGCGTATAGCGGCCGTCATTATCCGTTTGGGTTTCCGCCAGCACGTCGGAGACGATCGCCCCTTGATCCCATCGATAGGCGCGTACCGTCGCGCCTATCAACGTGGCATCGACCACTTTACCCTGGATATCGCCGCTCGGGCGCTCCGGTGCAAACGCGGGGGCATCGCCGCCTCCGCCCCCACCGCCACAACCGATCAGCGTCAACGGTAAAAGAAGCCCGATTAGAACCAAGATACGCATACGTCTCCTAGAAAAGCCACATGAGATTTACGCCGCTGTAGCGGACCCGGTCCCCCAGCGGTTCCTGATGCTGCAATTGCACCGCCCAGTCGTGATTGTTTTGGGTGCGATACTGCGCCGTCACCTCCAGCAGCACATTGGCCCCGGTACTTTCGCGGTTGTCGTAACGGTCTTTGAGGAAGCCGTCGCCATCGACGGTCTGACGGGTTTCGAAGGTATCGCGGGCCAATGCGACACCGCCGCCAACCCAGGTCTTAAACTCGCGCAATAACCGCAGGCGTTTATGCAACGCAAGCGAAAGTTCCAGATGGGAAAAGGCCTGACCGATCTCCGTTGGGGTCGGCGTTAGCTCGCCGCTGGCATAGCGCGCACCCACCGCGTAGTCGAGATCGCGCGCCCACGCGCCGCGATAAAACAAACCCGGCACGAAAACCTGATCGTTACCCGTCGACCCCGCCGGGTCCTCGACGCCGGCCACAGCGAAGCCGAGCCCCACCCCCAACGCCGAGTCCTCGGTGGCCGCTGCTGTGTTGATCGCAAATATGAAAAGAAAAAGGAGAACAAGGTGCATCACGCACTCCCTTGCGCTCAGTCAATTATCGTTTTTAAGAGGGGGCAGTATAGGGGAATCTGCAAAACTGCACAATTGGCGGGCGAACATGAGGCGCCGCTGGGTGGCATCTCCGCCCATGCAAAGCGAAAACTTACGGGGCTTCTTTAAAGTATTACACTAAGTGGAGGTCGGTGCCGCAACACGCGCGACTAGGATTGATGTGGTGACGTCCGCGCTAAAACCTTCGAACTTACGCGCGTGCGGGACTCTCCACCCTACTCCGCTTGCCGCGGGGTTTCATCGCATCCTGAAACTGCTGAACCGACATCGGTCGCTCGTACACCATGGTCGAGGCCTGGCGCAAAATACGGTAGATGTCGGTATGGGACATCACGCGCCCACCGGGGTAGAGAAAGGCCGGGCCCTTGAGATCTTCGAGCTGATCGAGCAGCTCGTCGCGATAGATGATCAGTCCATCGGGAAGGTCGATCGCTTTCAGTTCCCGCGCCGAGAGGCGCACGATCTCACCGACCGAATAGCCCTCAGCCAGCAAAAAAAGAATCACGCGCTGACGCGCGCTCTTGCGTTTGAAGAACGGCTCGAGTCGTTCGAGAGTGACGTTCACTGTTGCAATCCTTTGCCGTGAGCGTGTGGAGATGTTTGATGTTGTTAATCATAGCAAGGTGGGGGGGATGGGGGAAGGGATGGCGAAACCGGTAAGTAACACTGGACAACCAAACGTCCAATACTGACCGCAGTGGCAACGCCCCAAGTCAGTATTGCGCATCGATATGCTTCATCTCTACTTTTGGGTTTAGTAAAACATAAGGGCTTAGCGCAGTAGCAGGCGGAGCATCGTGTCGGGAGCGCAGGCGACAGACCCAGTGTATTAATTTCTTCCTGATCATCGCCGGATCTTTAATCGCCGAAACGTTTTCCGGTTAACCACCACAGTGCGGGTAACTTTCAAAATCGATATTAGAACCCCACGCCAACAACACCAGCGACTGACAGCGTGAGTAAAGCCGAAGGAGGTGACAAAAAGCGAGCTGCAAATCCGGTTCTGATCAACTACTCGATTGACCCGCTGAGAAAGAGATTAAGAAACGGAAAACGCAATCGAGAAACTGTGTGCTTTCTTTACAAGCATATGAAGCATGCACCCATCAATTGTTTTGGGCGCTGATTCAGTCGACTGAACGTCAACCAATTGCCGCCAATTTTTCGGTCTTGACACCGCTTCGAGATTTCTATAGTTTCCACCCATCTGCTTCAGGTGTCCCAAGGGTGTCCACCCAAGGGATGAAACGGGAAGCCGGTGCGTTCCTGACAATTCATCAGCGAACAATTCCGGCGCTGCCCCCGCAACGGTAAGCGAGTTGCGGCGGATCATTGAGCCACTGCGTTCATACGTGGGAAGGCGATCCGCCCCGGTCTTTCATGACCCCTCGCGAGCCCGGAGACCGGCCTGAAGCCGTTGGTTGGCATTGCGGAGGGCGATGCTGCGGCTGACAGGTCGTTGTTGCTCCCTGTTTCCGTCTGATGCTTTTCCTCCGCGGTGTCTTTGTGTCCTGCCGCGTTGGCGCACGGGTGAGTGCGTCTGAGGAAATAAGAATGATAGAACGCTGCCTTCCTGCAGCGGCACTGCTGCTGTCGGCTTCCCCCGCAGCTTTTGCCACCGATTTAAACTCCATAATCGTTACCGCAACTCGCACGGCCCAAACGGCAGACGAGACACTGTCCTCGCTCACCGTCATCACAAGAAAAGAGATCGAGCGCCAGCAGGCGCAGTCCGTTCAAGATCTGCTGCGCGGCGCACCGGGCGTCACCATGACCAACAACGGCGGCCCAGGCAAGGCCACCGCGGTGTTCCTGCGCGGCACCGAATCCGACCACGTGCTGGTTCTGCTCGATGGCGTCACAATTGGTTCCGCGACCCTGGGCACCACGGCGTTTCAGGACATTCCCGTCGAGCAGATCGAGCGCATCGAGATCGTGCGCGGGCCACGCTCCAGCCTGTACGGCTCCGAAGCCATCGGTGGGGTGATCCAGATATTCACCCGCAAGGGCGGCGGCGAACTTAAGCCTTTTTTCAGTATCGGCGCAGGAAGCTACCAGACCTACAACGCTTCGGCGGGTGTTTCGGGTGGCGGCGACCGTGGCTGGTTCAGCGTAAGCGCAAGCGGCATCGACACCGAAGGGTTCAACGCCTGCAACGGCAAACCCTCGCCAGGCGGCGCCGGCTGCTTTACCACCGCGCCGGATAAGGACGGCTACCGTAGTTTGTCGGGATCCCTGCGAGCAGGGTACCGCTTCGACAACGGTATTGAGACGGACTTCCGCGCCCTACGCGCCAACGGCAAAAACGAATTCGATGGCAGCTTTGTCAACGAATCCGAATCGGCACAGCAGGTCCTGGGCGGGACGCTGCGCTTCTCACCCTCCGCGCTGTGGTACGTCAGCCTCACCGCGGGTCGCAGCCGGGACGAGTCCGACAATTTCATGGACGGCACCTTCAAGAGCCGCTTCGATACCGAGCGTGATACGCTCTCTCTCCAGAACGATATCGCCATCGCCGCCGATCACTTACTCACGGTGGGGGCCGACTACCAGGACGACCGCGTCGACGGCACCACCGCCTATGCCGTCACCTCTCGAAACAACACGGGGCTGTTCACGCAGTATCAACGACGGTTCGGTGTCCACGATGTGCAATTGTCGCTGCGCCGGGACGACAACGAACAGTTCGGCAACCGCAACACCGGCGGCGCGGCATGGGGTTACGCGCTGCGCGAGGGAATGCGGCTGACCGCGTCCTACGGTAGCGCTTTCAAGGCGCCGACGTTCAACGAGCTCTACTTCCCGGGCTTCGGCAGTGCGAACCTGCGACCCGAACAGTCAGACAGTTTTGAACTCGGTCTTAGCGGTAAACCCTCCTGGGGACGCTGGTCGCTCAACGTCTATGAGACCCGCATCGACGATCTGATCGCCTTCGACGCCAGCACCTCCGCACCGGCCAATATCGACCAAGCGCGCATCCGTGGCCTCGAGGCGGTGCTGGGGGCCCGGCTCGGAAACTGGGATCTGAACACGAACATCACGTTGCTCGACCCCAAAAACCGTTCCGGGGGCGCCAGTGACGGCAACGTGCTACCGCGCAGAGCCCGGCGATCCCTGCGCGTTGACGCCGATCGCCACGTCGGTCATTACCGCCTGGGCGTAACACTTCTTGCCGCAGGCAACCGTTACGACGATCTCGCCAACACTCGCGAGCTAGGCGGTTACGCCACCATTGATCCACGCGTCGAGTACACCCTGGCGAAGGATTGGCGTGTGCAAGCACGTGTCGAGAATCTCTTCGACAAGGACTACGAGACCGCCGCGTTCTTCAACCAGCCGGGACGAAGCCTGTACGTAACCCTGCGCTATCAACCCTGATCACTAACGACACAACCCAAGGAGCCCGTCATGTTGACATTATCGAACCGCAATCAAATCTTGATCGGCGCCGTGCTGGCGTTGCTGCTCATCGCCACCCGCGGCCAGCACTTCGCCACCCTGCACAGCCTGCCCGGCGCGACCTGGGCGGTATTCTTTCTCGCTGGTATCTATCTGCGCCCGTTGCGGATCCTGCCAGCCATGCTTGTCTTCGTCTGGGGATTGGATTTCACCCCTCACCTGCTCGGTGGCGCCACCCTGGCGGAGATTGTGGGCGGCGGTCAAGCCTTTTGTCTGACCCCCGCCTACCTCTTCCTGTTGCCAGCCTACACTGCCCTGTGGTTCGCCGGGCGCTGGTATGCGCGGAGATACCGATTCGAGTGGCGCACACTGCTTCCGCTTACTGCCGCCGCTTTCGCCGGCGCGGCGGTCTGCGAGCTATTCTCCAGCGGTGGTTTCTATTTCTTTTCGGGCCGCTTCAATGATCCGACCTTCGCAGAGTTTGGCGCGCGGCTGGTGAAATATTTCCCCGGCGACCTGCAATCGCTGGCGTTCTACGTCGGTATCGCCTCCACGGTACATGCGCTTTTCGGTTTTGCTGGCGGCACCAACCACGTCCGCAAGACAACGGCGGCGTAACCGGGATGGCGCACGCGGCAGACCGCGAACAACGCCACCGTGATCGCATGCGGCGAAAAAAGGCGGTGATCGACACCGCCATCGAGCACGCCGATCGCGACCAGGGCCTGCTGCTGGTGCTCACCGGTAACGGTAAGGGCAAATCGTCTTCGGCCTTCGGCATGGTGGCGCGCGCGCTGGGGCACGGTATGAAAGTGGGCGTGGCGCAGTTCATCAAGGGCCGCAGTGATACGGGCGAAGAAGGGTTCTTTCGCCGAGACCCCAACGTCACCTGGCAGGTGCTCGGCGAGGGCTTCACCTGGGAGACACAGAACCTGGCGCGCGATACTGAGACCGCGCTACGCGGATGGTCCGTCGCACGGGAAATGTTGCGCGACCCGTCCCTGGGATTGGTGGTGCTCGACGAACTCACCTATCCGCTCAAGTACGGTTGGCTTGATATCGGAGCGGTACTCGACGATTTGGCGGCACGGCCGCCCATGCAGCATGTGGTCATCACTGGCCGCGCCGCGCCCGAGGCGCTCTGCGAGGCGGCCGATACCGTGGCCGAGTTGCGTGACGTCAAGCACGCGTTCCGCGCCGGTATCCGCGCGCAAAAAGGGGTGGACCTGTGAGAGCGTGTCCGGCACTTTTCGTCGTTGCTCCGGCATCTGGGCAGGGCAAGACCACGGTCACCGCGGCGCTGACGCGTTACCATCACAAACGGAGACGCAACGTGCGCGTGTTCAAGACTGGGCCGGATTTTCTCGATCCGATGATCCTGGAGCGTGCGTCCGGAAATCCGGTATATCAACTCGACCTGTGGATGGGCGGCGAGGACCATTGCCGCCAACTCCTATACGAAGCTGCGGGCGATGCCGACCTGATCCTTATCGAAGGTGTGATGGGACTGTTCGACGGTGAGCGCTCGAGTGCCGATCTCGCGATGTTATTGAACATTCCGGTGCTCGCGGTGATCGACGGCAGCGCCATGGCTCAAACCTTCGGCGCCATCGTGCACGGTCTGGCGACCTATCGATCAGGCCTGCCCTTTGCCGGCGTATTCGCCAACCGCATCGCGAGCGAGGGCCACTATCAGATGCTCGCCGAGAGCCTGCCTCAAGGCGTAACTGCATATGGTTGGCTGGCGCGCGATGTCGACATCACCCTGCCCGAGCGTCACCTCGGTCTGGTGCAGGCCGCCGAGGTTAGCGACCTCGACGCGCGAATCGTGCGATCGTCCGTCGCGCTACGTGACGTGAACGACGCACTGCCGGCGCCAGCGACGTTCACCGCACCTGAAACTGAAGCTATCCCGTCGTGGCTCTCGGGCTTGCGCATTGCGATCGCGCACGATGCGGCGTTTGCGTTCCTGTATCGCGCCAATCTCGAACTGCTGCAAGCGCTCGGCGCCGAACTGGCGTTCTTCTCACCGCTCGATGACAACATCGTGCCGGAGGCTGACGCCCTTTACTTGCCCGGCGGCTATCCCGAATTGCACCTGGAGCGGCTCGCACCCAATGCGCCAATGAAGCGCGCCATCCACGGCTTTCATGCCGCGGGCCGTCCCATCGTCGCCGAGTGCGGTGGAATGCTCTACTTACTCGAATCACTGACGGATGTGCGCGGCAAGCGTGCTGACATGCTCGGGCTGTTGCCCGGCCATGCGGCGATGCAGGACAGACTCGCCAACCTCGGCCTGCACAGCATCGCGCTTCCCGAGGGCACGCTGCGCGGACACACGTTCCACTACTCACGCATGGAGAGCCCTTGCGCGCCGATCACGCACTCACAGGGCGCTCGACAGCACGGCGCAGGCGAACCGATCTATCGCCAAGGCCGCCTAACCGCTTCCTATCTGCACTTGTATTTCCCATCCAATCCCGAAGCAAGCGCGAGGCTGTTCCTGCCATGAGCCGATTCATCGAACCGGAAATTGACGCGATTCGAAACACCAACACCGATGGCCGACTGACCGTGAACCAGGGACCGCAGCGTATCGTCTGCCTTACCGAGGAAACCACCGAGACCCTGTACTTGCTCGGGGAACAGGATCGCATCGTCGGGATTTCCGGCTTCACGGTGCGCCCGCCGCAGGCGCGCAAGGAGAAACCCAAGGTGTCGGCCTTCACCAGTGCGAAGATCGACAGGATCCTCGCACTCGAACCGGACCTGGTGCTCGGCTTCTCCGATCTGCAAGCGGACATCGCCGCGCAACTCATTCGCGCCGGCGTGCAGGTTCACCTCTTCAACCAGCGCACGGTGGCCGGCATCTTCAACATGATTCACGTACTTGGCGCGATGGTCGGCGCCGTAGACAAGACGCAACGCCTGATCGCCGAGCTGCGCGCGGGACTCGCGGCGATCGAGCAGTCGGCTGCCAACCTCCCGCGCCGCCCGCGGGTTTATTTCGAGGAATGGAATGATCCTCTTATCTCGGGTATCCGCTGGGTGTCCGAACTGATCGCCATCGCGGGCGCCGAGGACTGTTTTGACGAGCTGTCGGTAGAGCATTCCGCCAAGCACCGCATTATCGCCAATCCTCAAGAGGTGATCGTGCGCGCGCCGGACATCATTATTGGATCCTGGTGTGGCAAGCGCTTCAACCCTCAACAGGTCCGTGATCGGTCGGGTTGGAACGCGATTCCGGCCGTGCATAACGGTCACCTTTACGAGATCAAGTCCTGCGACATCCTTCAGCCGGGGCCGGCGGCGCTCACCGACGGTGTGCGGCAATTGCACGCCTGCGTGCAGCGATGGGCAGAGCGCCAATGGTAACAACGGCACTGTTGGCACTGGCCGCCGTACTGATGGACTGGTTGCTGGGCGAACCACGCCGACGACATCCCTTGGTCGGCTTCGGCTCACTGGCCGACCAGCTCGAACGAAAGCTTTATGGTGACGCCAAGATCACTGCGCCGGCACGCCGCTGGCGCGGCGCATTGGCGGTACTGCTGTTGATCTTGCCCTTCACGGCCGCCGCTGCGGCACTCACTGCGCTGCCCTATGCCGGTAGTGTATTCAGTTTGCTGATGCTTTATCTGGCCATTGGCCACAGAAGCCTACACGACCACGCCCGGCCGGTCGCACGTGCGCTGCAAAACCACAACGAGGATGAGGCGCGCCGCCTCACCTCGCGCATGGTCAGCCGCGATTCGGCGGCACTGGATATCCCTTCCGCGGCCACCGAATCGGTGCTGGAGAACGGCAATGACGGTGTGTTCGGCGCATTGTTCTGGTTCGCGATCGCCGGCGGCGCCGGGGCCGTGCTCTACCGCTTGGTCAACACCCTCGACGCCATGTGGGGCTATCGCAACGAACGCTATCTCCAATTCGGGTGGTCCGCCGCGCGGCTTGACGATGTGCTCAATTACGTCCCGGCCCGGCTCACGGCACTCACCTATGCATTGCTTGGTCAAACCCGGCAGGCGCTAAACTGCTGGCGCACCCAGGCCCCTGCGTGGGACAGCCCCAACGCAGGTCCGGTCATGGCGGCTGGTGCGGGGGCGCTGGGCCTCACGTTGGGCGGGCCGGCACGTTACCAGGGAGAGTGGCATCAGCGGCCCGAATTGGGAACCGGCCGAACCCCGCAAGTTCTCGACATCGAACGCGCACTCCGACTGGTACGGCACGGCGTTTGGCTGTGGCTGTGCGCACTATTGATCGTCGGGGGATTCGTGCATGCTTGAGCACGGTGGGAAAGTCCGGCAAGCGGCGGCGCGCTACCGTATCCCGGTCGAAGACTGGCTCGATCTTTCCACCGGCCTCAACCCCAACGGCTGGCCGACTCCTGAAATCCCGCCCACGTGTTGGGCACGGTTGCCGCAAGACGATGACGGTCTGGCACAGGCCGCGTGCGACTACTACGACACCGAGCATGTTTTACCCGTGGCCGGATCGCAGGCGGCAATTCAGGCACTGCCATCGCTACGCCCACCTTCACGCGTCGCCGTGCTCGATCCCGGTTATGCCGAGCATGTGCACGCCTGGCGACGCGCGGGCCATGAAGTCAGCACCGTCGCGCCGGACAACGTCGATGAGTCCGTGCGCGACTCTGACGTGCTGGTACTGATCCATCCCAACAATCCCACCGGTGCGCGATTTGATGTCGATCGACTGCTCGAATTGCACGCCCGGCTGGCCGGGCGCGGCGGCTGGTTGATCGTCGACGAGGCGTTCATAGACGTCACGCCCGAGCACAGCCTGTGCCCTTTTAGCGCGCGTGACGGTCTGATCGTCTTGCGCTCATTGGGCAAGTTCTTCGGCCTGGCCGGCGCACGGGTCGGTTTCGTCTGCGCTCACCCAGCGCTGTTGGCGCGACTGCACACGTTTCTCGGTCCGTGGACGGTGAATGCGCCCGCGCGGTGGATCGCAACTGCCGCGCTCAACGACCGAGCGTGGCATACGGTTTCGCGTCGACGTCTCCGGGCTGAGGGCGCACGTTTAAACGCCTTACTCACGAACCATAGCCTGGAACCCGAGGGCGGCTGCGCCTTGTTCCAATGGGTACGAACACCGCATGCACATGCGATTCACAATACGCTGGCGAGCCAGGGTATTCTCACGCGCCTGTTCGTTGAATCGTCCAGCCTGCGCGTTGGTTTGCCCGGAACCGAAACGGATTGGGGACGGCTGGAAACGGCACTGATAAATCAGGCCGCGACGAATCCAGCAAAGACTGTCTCATGAACGCCGCCACGCTGATGATTCAAGGCACGACTTCGGACGCCGGCAAGAGTCTGTTGGTCACGGCCTTGTGCCGTTGGTTGGCACGCCAAAACGTGCGCGTCGCGCCGTTCAAGCCACAGAACATGGCGCTGAACAGCGCGGTCACGGCCGACGGCGGCGAGATCGGCCGCGCCCAGGCGGTGCAGGCACAAGCCTGCGGTCTGGAACCGCACACCGACATGAACCCGGTGTTGCTCAAGCCCAATACCGATACCGGCGCGCAAGTCATCATCCACGGCCGCGCCGTCGCCAACATGAGCGCGCGTGACTATCACGATTACAAGTCCATCGCGCGTACGGCGGTGCTGGAATCTTTTCACCGCCTCGCCGCGCAATTCGACGCGGTGATCGTCGAGGGCGCCGGCTCGCCGGCCGAGATCAATCTGCGCGAAGGCGACATCGCCAACATGGGCTTCGCCGAAGCGATCGACTGCCCCGTGATTCTCGTCGCCGACATCGACCGCGGCGGTGTCTTCGCCCATCTCGTCGGAACACTCGAACTCCTGAGCGAAAGTGAACGTGCCCGCGTAGCCGGCTTCGTCATCAACCGCTTCCGGGGTGACATTGCCCTGCTCCAACCGGGACTCGACTGGCTGGAGCAGTACAGCGGAAAGATAGTGTTGGGTGTATTGCCCTTTCTGCATGGATTGCACCTTGAAGCAGAGGACGCGCTGCCCCGCGAACTCACAGTAAATGAAACAACGACACGACGCCTGCGTGTGGTTGTTCCCGCCACGCCACGCATCAGCAATCACACCGATTTCGATCCGCTGCGCCTGCATCCGCAGGTGGATCTGCGTTTCATCGGCCCCGGCGAAACCATTCCGCCAACCGATCTGATCATCCTGCCCGGCTCCAAGAGCGTGCGCGCCGATCTCGCCTGGCTGCGCGGACACGGCTGGGAAAGCGCAATTCATCGGCACCTGCGTTATGGCGGCAAACTCATCGGCATCTGCGGCGGTTTCCAAATGCTCGGACAGCACATTCACGACCCCCACGGCCTCGAAGGCGAAGCCGGAACCAGTGACGGTTTCGGACTGCTCGATCTGCGAACAACGCTCGAACCCGACAAAAAACTGCGCAATGTTCACGGCACATTAACGATCAACGATGCGCCCATAAGCGGCTACGAAATCCACGCCGGCGTCACCACCGGCCCCGCGCTCAACCAGCCGACGGCGCATCTCGACCATGGCCCCGACGGCGCCATCAGCAATGACAACCAAATCCTCGGCACTTACGTGCATGGCCTATTTGAATCTCCACGCGCCTGCAGCACGTTGCTCGCGTGGGGCGGATTGACCGATGCACAAACGATCGACTATACGGCGCTACGCGAGGCCGCCATCGAACGGCTCGCCGACGCAGTTGAAGCGCATCTCGACACCGGCGCACTCACGCAGCTATTGAATAATCAAACCGCGGAGGCGTTACCGTGAAAACCTTGATCCTCGGTGGGGTCCGTTCCGGGAAGAGCCGGCTGGCCGAACGCATCGCCACCGACAGCGGTCTGCCCGTCACCTATATCGCCACCGCCACCGCCGGGGACGATGAGATGCGCACGCGCATCGAGGCGCATCGCGCGCGTCGACCGAAGGACTGGTTCGTCGTGGAAGAACCGCGCGAACTCGCCGCAGCACTGCATGCCCACGTCACAGCAGATCGCTGGGTGCTCGTCGATTGCCTGACCTTATGGCTTACCAACCTGCTGACCGACGAAGGCGAGAGTCTACTGGAGCGAGAGCGGGCGGCGCTACTCAATGTGCTGGCGACGCTGCCGGGCCGCATCCTCCTGGTCAGCAACGAAACCAACATGGGCGTTATGCCCCTCGGCGAACTCAGTCGCCGCTATTGCGACGAAGCGGGCCGGCTACATCAGGATCTTGCACGGATTTGCGATCGCGTGATCCTGACCATCGCCGGCCTGCCTCATATCTTGAAAGGAGAACCCGTGTGAATGCACCGACGAATGAGGCCGCAACCATCGACTGGCTCCGCACACCGGCCGCCACCCCCGATGCCGGCGCACGCGCCGCCGCCATTACACGCCAGACCGTACTCACCAAACCGCCGGGCGCACTCGGCCGATTGGAGGAGCTGGCGATCAGCCTCGCCGCACTGCAAGGCACTGCCCAGCCAAACATCGCGCAGGTGCACATCGCGGTATTCGCGGGCGACCACGGCGTCGCTGCCGAAGGTGTGTCGGCCTTCCCCCAGGCGGTGACGGCGGAGATGGTGAAAAACTTCGCGCGCGGCGGCGCGGCGATCTGCGTGGCAGCGCGCGCCCTCGGGGCTGAGCTTGAGGTAATAAATTTGGGCACGGCCTTCGATACCGGTCCGCTCGAGGGTGTAAAGCACTCCCTGCTCGGTCCCGGCACAGCCAATTTTACCCGCGAACCGGCCATGACCGAACACCAGTTCGCCCGCGCCCTCGCCGCCGGACGTCATGCCGCCGAGCGTGCACATCTAAATGGCGCACAGCTGTTCATCGGCGGCGAGATGGGCATCGGCAACACCACCGCTGCTTCAGCCCTGGCCTGCGCGTTGCTCAATGCGCCGCCGGAACGCCTCGCCGGCCCAGGCACGGGTCTAGACGCCCAAGGGGTAGCACGAAAAACCGCGGTGATCCGCCGAGCGCTGGCCCGTCACAGCGCGCATCACGGCACACCCCTGGAGGCGCTGCGTCGTCTCAGCGGTTTCGAAATTGCCGCCTTGACCGGCGCCTATATCGCATGCGCACACATCGGCCTACCGATGCTAGTCGATGGCTACATCAGTTCGGTGGCAGCGCTCGCCGCCGCGCGGCTGTGCCCCGGCGCCCGGCTATGGATGCTGTTCTCGCACGCCTCCGCCGAACCGGGTCATCAAGCGGTGCTCAAAGCCCTCGATGCAAAGCCACTACTCGATTTGGGTATGCGTCTGGGCGAAGGCAGCGGTGCTGCCGCGGCCGTGCCACTGTTACGCATGGCCTGCGCGCTGCACAACGAAATGTCCACCTTCGCCGAGGCGGGCGTATCGGAGAAAACCGCGTGACGTGGGTTGGTCTTCTGCGTCACGGTGAAGTCAAGGGCGGTAGCCAATTTCGCGGCCACACGGACGATCCACTGACCCCAGCGGGTCTCGCGCAAATGCACACCGCTCTCGCCGAGAGTGACCGCTGGGACCGGGTCGTCAGCTCCCCCTTAGTCCGCTGTGCAGAATTCGCCAACGCCTTTGCCCTACGACAATCTTTGCCACTGACCTTTGACAAGCGCTTAAAGGAGATGCACTTCGGCCAGTGGGAAGGCAAAAGCGCGGCCGACCTCATGGCCGATGACCCGCAGGCACTGGAGAGCTTCTGGCGAGATCCGGATGCACATCCCCCACCCGGCGGTGAGCCGCTCACGTGTTTTCAGACGCGCGTGCTCGAAGCATGGAACGACATTCTCTTCGCACAGACCGATCGGCGTGTCTTGATCGTCACGCATGGCGGCGTGATTCGCGTGCTGCTCTGTCATGTCTTCGAAGTTCCCGTATCGCGATGGTACGAATTCGAGGTTTCACATGGGCAACTGCATGGCTTGCGCATTGACGGTGACGGCCTGGCTCGCCTTGCTTGCGAAAATGGCGCGCGGACGTGACACCTTCATGTTTCGACCCTTACTGATCGCCCTTCAATTTCTCACCGTGCTGCCCGTCCGAATCAATTCGGTACCGGACGCCGAGGCAAGCGGGCGATCCTTGCTCTACTATCCGCTGGTCGGTCTGTTCATCGGCGCGCTGCTTGCGACAGTCGCGTGGATGCTTGGCGATGCGCCTCCTCTGCTCGGCGCCGCCGTGCTGCTCGCAGTCTGGGTAGCGGTGACCGGTGCGCTGCATCTCGATGGCCTTGCCGACAGCGCGGACGCCTGGGTCGGCGGTCTCGGCGATCGCGACAAAACGCTTGCCATTATGAAAGACCCGCGTTGCGGCCCCATGGCGATCGTCACCCTGGTCGTCATACTGCTGATCAAGTTCGCGGCGCTGGCGCAGCTTCTGGCGAACGACGCGTGGGGACTCATCGTCCTAGTTCCCGTCCTCGGACGGACGGCGCTGGTCTTGCTATTTCTCACCACGCCGTATGTGCGGTCGCAAGGACTGGGCAGCTTGCTCGCCAGCAACCTACCGAGAAGCGCGTGTACACTCTCGGCAGCGACTACGCTGTTTGCAGCTATTGCTTTCTACGGGCCGAAGGCGTGGTGGCTACTGACCGTCGTCGGCGGCGCATTCTATGTCCTGCGCAAACTCATCCTAAGACGTATCGGAGGCACCACTGGTGATACCGCCGGAGCTTTGGTCGAACTCACCGAAACCGCCGCTATTCTGTCGGTGGCATTGATGTACTGACAAAGGTCAGCGCTTTCGCGAAAATAGACTGAAACCACTTCCTTCAGTTGCGACAACTTTTCACGATGAGCGCTATAGCCGCATAAACAGCTTCAAGCTCATCGCGAGCGCCGGCGAGCAGGTTGGCAGACTACGCCGCACCACCGTGTCTGCCAGGACTGACAAAACCCGTTTAGGCCAATTACTCACCAAAGGCTCGGGAGCCAGTCAACAAAGTCAGACATGCTGGGCACCGCTTCCCATAGACGGCGGATCAAGTCGTAACGCTTGACGGCGATATCGATAAAAGCCAAGACCGCACAAATAGCGACCCATATTTGAACAATCCGATTGAACACAACATTTCTCCGTTAAGTGGATAACGGGACAAGCATTGCACAGGTTGGCAAACCCGCAACGGTGCGGAAAGGGCGAAAAAGGCCCCTTTTGGCTATTGCATGAACTGAAAAGTGTGGTAGTCAACCGTTTGAAGGATTAAATCGGATATCTCAAAAAAGCAGGTAGCGGAAGATTATCCTTACAAGGCGAGGGCTGTAAGCGCCATCTCAATGCTTGGAGGTGTCTACGAAAGTGGGGACGATTCAATACAAGCTATAAACGACTTTTCCCGAAATCAATGAATAACTCGTGTCGACGAAACATGTCGGCAACGCGAAGGCGGGCGGGATCAGTCAATTTAACGGCCACCGCCACGCCATCACGCCGATTCAGCCAAGGGCACAATTTCCAGATCAATCGTTTTGCGGGTCTCGATCTCCGCCTTGCGTAGCTCATAGGCCAGTTGGAGGTTCAGCCAGAACTCCGGCGTGGTACCGAAGAAGCGCGCCAAACGCAAGGCCGTATCCACGCTGACGGCACGCCGTTCGTTAACGATCTCGTTGATGCGCGGCGCGTCAACGCTCAACTTCTTGGCCAAGGCGTTGGGTGTCATTTCCAGCGGCGCAAGGAACTCCTCGCGCAGGATCTCGCCGGGATGAATCGGTCGCATTCTGTTCGTAGCCATAGACATATCTCCTTAGTGGTAGTCGCAGATCTCGAATTACAAATATGGTCAGGTGTCGCGGCTAGAACTTGCAGCGGAACTTTTCCGCCATTTTCCCAAGATTAAACATGATGCTGTTGTCCCGTGCTTTGATATGCGCATCGGGTGATAAGAGGGCCATGAGTAGGTAGCAATTTTCGTCGTAAAACCCGCGACAGTAGACAAGATGCGTATCGCTCGTCTTATTAAACTGCACGGTCCTCGCATTCCAAGGGTTATCAGACTCTTCAAGGTGGATATGAGATACTTTTTCCTGGCGTATTATCGGTAAGCCATTAGGATGGTTATACTCGGCATCACGACCAAAATTACTTGGAAGGGTACCTGCTTCCTTGTACCGCCTGAAATCATCCTTAAGCGCCGGAAGGTCAAGACCGAGTTGCGTGAATATATGCTCCAGCGATTTGTGATGAAAAATTTGCGCCGTCACTCAACGAAGTCCGCTAGGTCTTCGTCTTTCGCCGTCGCCAGAAATTTTGCAGAAGCCGCCGCCGCTTCTTTGAGCTGCTTGACGTTTGGTTGAAACCTAGCCGCAAAAGTCTCTTGAGGTTGAACCTGACGAATCAACTCCATCATGGACTCAAATAACTCTGCGCCAACCAGGTAGCCTACCGCCTGATTGTTGCTCAAAACCGCTACCGGACGATCGGTAAAAAAACTGGCCGGCGATTTACGCATCTCAGTGACGGAAACGGTGTCTTCAGCAAAAATCTTGTGTATAGTCATGACTTTCTCCGTACGCGTTTACGTACATTATCCGGTGCATCATAATATACATCGGCGCATGCTTCAAGAGCTTAAATATACCCAGACGTAGCCAAAAACATTAAGAGTTTCCGATGGTTATAACCCATCCGGGGACGGGAATTGTGACTCTTTTTTCCAAAATCGAAGAACAGTGCGCGACGCCGCGAAGACTTGCCTCCATCCATGGGCGTGCCAATAACGCCGCATTCACCCGAATCTTCGCCGCCTGCGGGGCGGCACATACTCCCCTGCTCTGCTCCTTGTCAGTGGTGTCGACGCGGAAAAACGCATGGAGACCAGTTGTAGTTTTTGGGACAGCGCTTCTCCTACCCTCTTTGAACGACCCTTTCTTCAATGAAGATGAAGCCTCACAATTGTTCCTGAGCTCACCCAATACACCCCCGCAAACGCCTTGACACGGACCTGGAGCCGCCATGTGTAACAAATCGATTCGAATAGTTTTAGCGATGGCTCTACTCGGCGCGATCCTCTTCGCAGTCCTCGCAGCCGGGCCGGACGGGGCGATCGAGGCACTGCTCGATGGCGGACACAATCTCAAATCAAGAATTCTCGCCATAGGAGCAAGCGGACCACTCGGGGTTATTTTGCTCATGACGTTGGCCGTCGTTGTAAGCCCATTGCCTAGCGCACCCATTGCGGTTGCCTCCGGAGCGGTTTACGGCCACGTCTGGGGCGCATTGTACGTCCTGATCGGCGCTCAGATCGGCGCGATGATCTGCTTCGCACTCTCGCGGATTCTCGGATACGACGCGATCCATCGCTGGTTTGGAGAAAAACTCCACGTCGGCGTGCTCGGCTCGCAAAGGGCATTGAGTTACAGCGTGCTCATTTCTCGCCTGTTACCTTTCGTTTCGTTCGACATCATTAGTTACGCGGCTGGACTCACGGTAATAAAGTTCTGGCGCTTCGCCGTTGCGACGTTGATCGGCATTGCCCCCTCCAGTTTCTTACTCGCCCACGTGGGTTCGGAAGCCGCCACCGGCGAATTCGCGCGCATTGGGTTCACGGTTCTGCTGCTCGGCTTTGTCACAGCCATCCCGCTTCTCGCCACCGCGTGGCTCAAAAAGCGCAAACGCAGGAACGCGGCGTAATAACGCCAGCAACCGTTTATTGCCTCATCGAGCGCAGACTCCCTTTTCGCCCTTTTGAAGCGGAAAGCGACGCAATATTTTCAAACCGTCACCGATTCCCCTCCGCCTGTTTCGTCATCTCATCTTGATACCGCCGCTGTTTCTCCGGCCACTTACTTTTAATATAAGCCAACACCGCCCGGATATCTTCGTCCGACAGCGTATCGCCCCACGCAGGCATGTCGCTTTCATAGTCGGGCGGCCCGTACGGCGGCTTCACACCGAATTTGATGATACCGAACAATATATGATCCGGATGGTGCCAGGTATGCCCGGTCTCGTCATGGGGCGGCGCCGGCAGCTTTCCCAATTCGTTGCGCTTACGCCAATTGGGTTGGCCTTCCAGATTGGCGCCATGACAAAGGGAACAAAAGCGATCATAAACCAGCTTGCCCCGCACCATTTGGTTCGCCTCGTCCGCCAGCGCGACACCGAATAGCGCGAAACTCGTTAGACCCCAGAGTAAAACCAATCGCTTCCGGTTTTGAGCGCGCATGCATCGTTTCGGAACGTGCGTCACAATGTTTCCCCTTGTCGCGCCAATTGTCGCCACTTCTTTCCGCCTTCGCTGCTAAGGTAGACATCGCGACCAAACGTTGCAATCGCATACTCGTTCTTATTGATCGGATTCTGGGCAATATACGCGACGGCGTCGCGGCCAATCTCCGGCAACTCGAAGTATTGCGTTTTCTGCGTACTCAGATCCAGTTTGGCCAGAAACGGCGAAAACGCGATGCCGCCATACCACAAAGACTGCCCGTCCAAGTCAAACCACAAGCCGTAAACACCGATTCGTCCAATCCGATGCTCAAAGGTATTTCCCCCGTCTTGCGACAAAAAGAGGCCGTCTTCGGCTGCAGCAGCCACCAGCATCGTTCGCTTCGGATGGACCGCAATGGCGATGGGCTGCGTAGGGAAACCGGCCTGCTTCGGTCGCTGCCACGTTTTGCCATCATCCGACGTTACCGCCAAACCGGTCCAGGAGATGCGAGAGTTCGGGCCCAGATTGTTGACGAAAACAACCCCGGTATCGTGACTGGCGGCCAGTACGTGGAAATCCGCTTCTCCTTGCATCCCCAGATTCATCCAAGTTGCTCCCTGGTCGCGGCTCTTCATCAGGCCAAACGGATTAACCAGGTTCGAGCCTTGGGCCGGATGCCCGCTCGAGTACATCGCTTCGCGCGTCGTCACAAAACCCATGTAGTCATGCTCCTGACCACTGGCTCTACGCCAACGACCATCCTCATACAACACCAGACCATAGTGGGCGGGAACATACAAACGCTTGCCATCTGCGCTGAAACCTAGCCCGTGAATGTGAAACAGCTCGACAGCCGTAGCGCTCGCCGACGCCACAATCCACAGGGACACGCCGAAAACGGTGCGCCGCACATACTTTCTCAAAACCTGTTTCGTTCTCATCTCAACACCTCAACAATCGTGCTCAATCGAATTTTTCGGCAAGCCTCGCCCCTCGGCAAGCTTGTCACCGATGAAAGACGGTACATCGAGAAATCAAATTCTCAAACGAAGGGTGCGAAGATATAGGGGACTGGGCCGAGTGAGATCGGCCCCGAGTCGCACTCCGAGGCGCGACGAACAATGACGGGCGGAATCTTCGATAGCCGCGTGCGGCGCGAGCACCCAAGAACCAGGCGACCCAATCCGAAAATGCTCATCCCGCGCAGCGATAGCAACCGCCAGAACCAAGGGCCCACAACAAGCGACACCGCTCGATTCCGCTGGCGACTGGCATGGCGTTGTATCCGCCGTTTGAAACGATGTTTCCTTGGCTGTCTGGAATTCAGAAACGGACGCAGCGCCGATCTCGAAACACGAGTGCATAGGCACAACCGCAATCGCGGCGTTTGTACCGAGGATCAAAATCAACCCAAAAAGCAATCGAAATAGCGCCATCCGATGATGGTACTGCTGAATGGGCAAAGGTGTCCAGAACCCCGAGCACGCGCAAGAACGATCCCCAAATGCTCCTGCACGCTTCCGCTGCCCGTCCGCATATCAGCGATTAGGCACCTTTGCGTCTCGACCTTGTGCGCCGCCGTCCGCTGGTCGACCGCGCCGCAAGGAAGTCGCTCTATCCCGGCAGGCGGTCGATCCAATTGCAACCATCCACCGTGTCGGCACATTCTACTCGGATGCGACCGGCGTGGGGGCATGCGTTACTCGAACGCGGTACTCTTTCCCGGCATCGGGTAGCGGCACCGTCGCGACGAACTGGCGTTGGTGATCGTGCCGACGCCATCTAAGCGCGGGCTCGATGGAGATATCATGCAGCATCTGGATAACCGCTCCATCGGGACCAAGAATTTCGACGTCCACATGGCCGCGCCTCATCAGGCCATTGTGCCACGGGCGCTTGACCCAGCCCCGCACTTCCAATCCGGATGCCGTCGTTTTTACACGCACATCACTGATTATTCCGAACCGTGAGTCCACCGTCTCCACGGGGATGTAATGTAATGGGTACGGCGCCGCGTGGGCCGTTACCGTTTCCGTCATACCCGCAACAGTCGCCGCTACCAATAGGGTGAAGATATGGCTTCGCTTTGCCTTCATCTGTCCGCTCCTTTTAACACACCGGTTTAAAGTCCTACATCAGCCGTCTACGACCACTGCGGCTGTTACAACGTCGCTGCCAGTTCGTCTTGCATGCGTCGCAAGACCGTCACCCGCTCGCCGCTACAAGCGGACTGTTCAACGGCATCGTCGATGATGGCCACGGCTTCCCGAACATGGCGTTTCACATGTTTGTAGTACTGACTCTTTGGCGTGTTAATGCGCTGGGTTTGCCGCCATTTGCCAATCAGGTCGTCGACCTCGCCGCGCAGCGTCGACTCGTCCATCGTACACATCGCCAATCTGAAGGAAAGCTCGAACGAATACGCCGCGAGGGGCGCGAACGTAAGGAGAACTATCATCGACACTAAAACTCTTTTCATAACGGATCACCTTCTGTTTTGACACTCGGCCCCGTCGTCCTTTGCGCGCGTGTGCCCACATACGCAATCCGGCTCCGCCGGATCTCACAATTACCGGACGATTGGCCAAATTCCAATCGGTCCCACTCGTTAACGATCGTCCGTCTGTCGGCGCGAAAACACCCCATAAAGCGCCGGAATCACGAACAACGTCAACAATGTCGACGAAGCCAATCCGCCTACCACCACCGTCGCCAAGGGCCGCTGCACTTCCGAGCCGATTCCGGTTGCGAGTAACATCGGGATCAAACCCAGCGCGGCAATACTGGCCGTCATCAAAACCGGGCGCAGCCGTGACAATGCACCTTGAAAAACGGCGGCGGTGAAATCGGCACCGCCCTCCAGTCGTTGGTTAATTGAATTCACCATGACCACACCGTTGAGTACGGCGACGCCGAACAACGCAATAAACCCGATCGATCCAGGCACCGACAGGTACTGCCCAGAGAAATACAACGCAGCGATGCCGCCAATGAGCGCCAAGGGCACGTTAAGCATGATCAGCAACGCCTGGCCGACCGAATTGAACGCGAAGTACAGCAGCAGAAAGATCAAGCCGAGAGAAATGGGCACGACGATGATGAGCCGGGCCTGGGCGCGCTGCTGATTCTCAAACTGTCCGCCGAAAATCACCGAATACCCGGGCGGCACGTCAACCTCGGAATCGATTCGCTGACGCAGCTCCGCCACCAAACCGCCCATATCGCGCCCCTCTACATTGGCTTGAATAACAACCCGCCGCTGCACGTCGTCGCGCCGAATCTGCGGCGGTCCGGACTCGATCTCCACGCGCGCCACGTCGCGCAGCTTCACCAACGCCCCGTTAGGGGACGACAAGATCAGACCGCGAATGGCTTCTAGATCGCCGCGGTGGGACTGCGCCAACCGCACGTAGATGTCGTAGCGTTCATTGCCTTTGATGACTTGGCCCGCCGCCCGTCCGCCGATCGCATCGCTGACCAGATCCATCACCTGGGCCACCGAAATCCCATAGCGAGCAAGCGCATCCCGATTGGGGCGGACGGACAACTGCGCCTCTCCGCCGATCTGCTCCATCTCGACGCCGCGGGTGCCCTCGACTTTGCGCACCAGCGCTTCGATTTCCTTGCCCGTCTTTTCCAACTGTTCCAAATCGGAACCGAACAGTTTTATGGCGAGCTGGGCCTTGACACCCGACAACAGCTCATCCACTCGCGTGGCAATCGGTTGCGAGAACGAGAACAGCAGACCGGGATGAACCGACATCTTCTCTTCCATCAACGCTTGTAACGCTCGCCGATCCGGAGCCGAGGTCCACTGCGGCACCGGCAGCAACCCGACGTATACCTCCACATTGGAGACGGGCTCGGGGTCGCCTCCCAATTCGGGACGCCCGACACGACTGAACGCGTAGGTCACCTCCGGAAACCTCAACAGCACCTGCTCGAGCTTCTGCGCGACTTTCAGCGAAGTGTCCAAGCTGGACGACGGCGCCAGCGTTACACGGATATTAAGCGTGCCCTCTTCCAACTCCGGAACAAACTCCGTGCCCAAATGGGGTACCAAGGCGATGGCGCCCACAAACAGCGCCAACGCTACTCCCACCACCACCGCGCGCATCTTGAGCGCGGCCGCAAGCGCTCGGCGGTAGAGGCTATCCAGCGGCTTCATGATAAAACTCTCCTTCTCCAGCACGCCGGTTCGAAAAAAGTAGGTGGCCAACGCCGGCACCACAATCAATGCCACCAGCAGCGAAGCCAACATCGCCAACACAATAGAGATCGCCATGGGTTGGAAAAGCTTGCCTTCCACTCCCTCCAGGGTGAAAAGCGGGGCGAAAACGATGATGATAATCAGGACCGCGTAAAACACGGGCCGCCCAACCTCCCGCGCCGCCTCTTTGATGCGCAGCGGAATGCCGTGAGAATCGTGCGCGGCATCGAACGGATGGGCGGTGCCCGGCGCAAGTTTTTTCTCGACGAATTCGTGGTGCTGCGCGTCCGGCTTGCTGAGGTGACTGAATATGTGCTCCATCATCACCACTGATCCATCCACCATCATACCGATGGCAATGGTCAAGCCACCCAAGGACATCAGGTTTGCAGACACACCCCACTGGGCCATGACCATCAACGCCAGCAAAATGGAGATGGGCACCGATATCAGCACCAAAAACGTCGCTCGCAAATTGAGCAAAAACAGCAACAGAATTACCACGATCAACACAAACGCTTCGAGTAGAGCCTTGCTCACCGTGCTCACAGCTTTGTTAACCAAATCCGCCTGGTCGTAGAACGGAACGAGGGACACGCCGTCGGGCAGCGCCGACTGTATGGCCGGAAGCACATCCTTGATGCCATCGATGGTCGCTTTGGTGTTCGCGCCCATGCGTTTGAGCACAATGCCGGCCACCACCTCGCCCCGCGCTTGGGGCCCGCCGCTAGCGTCGCGCTCGGTAATGGTCACCGCGCCTTGGCGAATTTCCGGGCCAAAAGCGACACGGGCGACATCGCGCACCCGCACCGGCACGCCATCCGCGTCGAGCAACGGCACATTGCCGATATCGCGCAGACCGTCTTCGCCGCTGCGAATCCAGCCAACCCCTCGAATCACCAATTGCTCGGCGCCGCGATCGAGATACCAGCCGCCGGCATTGCGATTGTTGTCTTCGATAGCCTGAGCAACGTCGTCGCCGGTCAATCCGTAGGACAGCAAACGCTGCGGATCGAGCTGAACCTGATACTGGCGCACCTGGCCGCCGAACGATAAAACATCGGTGACGCCGTCCACGGGCATCAGCAGTAGTTTGACAACCCAATCGTGAAGACTGCGCAAGGCAATGATGTCGAACTTCTGCGGATCGTCGGCGCGCAAATAGTATTGGTAAACCTGCCCCAAGCCCGACGTATTCGGCCCCATCTCCGGCGTGCCGATACCCTCGGGAATTTCATCCTTGGCCGCTTGCAGGCGTTCGAACACCAGTTGGCGCGCAAAATAGATATCCGTGCCTTCCTCGAAAACCACGGTGATGACAGACAGCCCGGTCTTCGAAATGGAGCGCACTTCTTCCACATCCGGGAGCGCGTACATAACCGCTTCGATCGGGAACGTGATCAACTGCTCCACTTCCTCGGCTGCGAGACCTTGCGCCTCGGTGTTGATCTGCACCTGCACGTTGGTGACATCCGGAAACGCGTCCAGATTTAGCTTGGGCAGAATCAGCACGCCGCCGATCATCGCGGCCAATAGCGCCAGCACCACCAGCAAGCGGTTCTCGACGCCCATGTCGATGAGCTTATTTAACATGACGCGGCCCCTTAGTGATTATGCACTTCGAAACCGCTCTTAGCGATTTCCGATTGGACAAAAAACGCACCTTCGCCCACCAGCTTCGTACCCTCCGCGATGCCCTCGATAAGCAGCTGATCGCCAATCGTGCTAAGCACTTTGACTTCTTTTGGCTCAAACCGGCCCGGCGCGGCTTCGACGAACACTTGCCAATCGCCATCGGCGCTGCGCAGCACGGCGGCCAAGGGCACGGCAATACCACTGCGCTTCTCCTTGCTTTCGATCACGGCAGTCACAAACTGCCCGGGATGAAGCGCGTCGTCGTCGTTGGGGATTTCAATTTGAATAGCCAGCGTGCGCGTGGATTCGTCCAGCGCATGGTGCATCTGGGAAACAGCGCCGTGGATCCAACTATTGCCCACCTGGATGCGGGCGGGCGCTCCGACCGCGATTCGAGCAGTATCATCCGGTGTAAGGCGCGCTTCCACCCACAGTTTAGATTCGTCACTGATGGTCATCAGTACTCGGCCGGGCTCGATCAACTCCCCGACGACAAAGTCATCAGTAATCACCGTGCCGCCTTGAATTGCGAGTAGCACAAACTCGCCCGTTGCTTTGGCCGCATCACCGGTTTTTACGAGTGTCTCGACCTGATCCTGCGTCATGCCGTAGGCGCTGACTTTGGCGAAAGCCTGCTGATAGGCGATCTGAGCCGCCACGTAACGTTTTTCGGAAACGACCTGCCTGCCCAGCGCTTCGGCACGCTCCAGTTCGACGTGCGCTTCCATCAGTGCGCCCTGGGCTTCCGCCATGTCGACACTGGATAAGCTAACGAGAGGTTGCCCGGTCTTCACCCGTTCGCCCAAACGCGCGTGGCGTTTGACAACCTGTGCAGCCGTCCGCGGCGAGATTTTGACCGTGCGGTAGGTGTTCAAGATGACTTCGCCGGGCGCGGTAATGGCCTCGCCGAGGGTCTGTCGTCGTGCGGTAAAGGTTTCGACTCCCGCAGTTTTTCGCTGCGCCTCGCTCAGCTCAGCGTCGGACGCCGGTTCGCCGTGGCCGTGCCCATGACCATGGCCGTCGTCTTCCTTCGCTTCGGCGTGGCCGCGCTCATCACCCTCGCCATGCGCGTGTTCGTCGGCGTCGACCGACTCGTGGCCATGGCCGTCGCGAGCACTGACGCTCTGCATTTGGGCATCACCGTGTTCGTCGTGGTCGTGACCGTGATCATCTTGCGCGATGGCAAATGAGCCCCCCACCGTCAGGCAAACCAATAGTGTGATAGGACCTAGCGTTTTCATTTTGATGCTCCCAGATTCAGTGCGTTGTTCGCGGTCTCGAAACCCAGCCAGCGCTCGATTTGGCCGGCCGCAGACAACCAAGCAATGGCTGCCTCCCAGACCTGCCCATTGAGCGCGGTGGCCGCCGCTTGCGTATCGATATTTTGTTTGGACTGGACGAGAAAATCGGTCGCGCTGAGTTCCCCGGCCGCCCACAGTTTCTCCAACAAATCCATCTGCTCGCGCTGCGCGTCCCGGCCAGTAGTAAGCCATGCGCGCCAGGCGCGGGTGGCGTTCTTATACCGCCCCAACGCGCCCGACAGCCGCGCATTGGCACGCCGGTAAGCGTCCCGATAGGCCTGCTCTTCGGCCACCACGTCATG
The DNA here is from genome assembly GCA_021821045.1 of Pseudomonadota bacterium. Lineage (GTDB taxonomy): Bacteria > Pseudomonadota > Gammaproteobacteria > JAADHS01 > JAADHS01 > JAKACW01. Next base: position 48,628 of record JAKACW010000006.1, on the reverse strand, counting down.
GGCGGCGGCGCGCGCACTTGAGGAGTAATCGTTGCGCACAAACAGCGGGATCTCGATCGACAAACCGACCAGCGTCTCCGTATCCTCGCGCCCCGCGCGCAGACCAATGGTTGGATCCACCCTTCCTTCCCGCTTAGCCAAATCGAGCCGGGCGTTTGCGGCGTCCGCACTGCGGCGCAGAATAATCAATTCCGGTAAGCCCTCCAGCCAACTGGGATCGATGGCATCAGGAGGCGCGGCCAATTCGTCAGGCAACGCGGGCCATTGAATGTCCACTAAACCGCTTACGGCCTGCAACGCGGCCTCGGCTTCGGCGAGCTCACTTTCGCTGGCCGCGAGCGCCATCAACGCTTCGCCATACGCCACTTCGGCTAGCGTGACATCCAACGCCTCCACGTCGCCGGCAATTTGTCGGCGTTTGGCCGCGTTAGCAAAACCGCTCATCAACTGACTGCCGCGGCGCGCCAAGGCTTGGGTCTCCCGGGCTGTGTAGAAACGGGCCAGTGCGGCCAGCGTCTCCGCGGCGATGTCTTGGCGAACCTGCTCCAATTGCGCCTTCATAACGAGAACGTCCTGGTCGGCAACACGCCGCAACGCGCCTTGTTTGTCGCTCCAGTCAATCGTTTGGGTCAGCCCGATCGTGGTGGTGTTGATATCCGTCCGCTCGGCATCCAACTCGAGCGACGGATTGTGCAAGGGGCTCGCGGAGCCTTCGGATCGCGCCGAGGCAGCGTCGACCGCCGCGTGCGCCCCCTGTACGGCAGGGCTTTCGTTCCAAACACGCTGAACGAACGTCCTGAGCTCGGGGTTGTTATGGGCGGCAGCCGTACTGGCTGAAGCTGTCTGAGGCGGCTCCGTCGGAGCGACCGCCCACGCAGGCAGCCCCATCACAAAAACTAGACTCGCAAAAACAGAACGATAAGAATACATGGATTTTCAATCCTTAAGACACGACAAAACCGACCGCGCGACATGCATCGGCGGACCTTTGGTTCGACCTAAGGATTAAACGATGGGCGGTCGGTAAAGCAGGGGTAGATAGGAGGAAGAGAACATGCCCGCCGGAGACGAAATATTTTTGCTAGCGCTAACGCTGATCGCAAACATGCCATCGGCAATAACGCCTGCGAAATGAGCCGCACCGTGTGAGCAATGCTGACCGTGTTCGGAGGCATCGAGAGGCGGTTGGTCGTGGTCCACGTAGGCGGTCTTTTCAGCGCCATTCCAACCCTCCCCTGACCCGGCCTCGGCATGGAAATCCCACGCCAATGCGACGCCAGAAGCAAGATTTACTAAAATTAGAAGATAGACCAACACGTGTTTCATTTGGGCCAAATTATACCCGGAGCCCAAGTACGCTGTCAAACTAAGGCGAACCGCGCCGCCTAAATCGCTTTGCGCCCGCAGTTGCCATGATCCGACTACGCATGGCAATCGGCAGATGGAGGCCTCGGAGGTGGCCGGTCTCGAAACAGAGGGAGTTTGTCGTGGGGCGTGTCTCAACACCGTCATAAATGACCATGAACAATTGGAGTTAACGATACTGCGATGGGACATGAACCCCACCAGCATCACGATATAGAAACAATGGGCGATCGGCGGCTAGTCGCCGCTATTGCCGTCAATATGTTGTTGACGGTGGCGCAAGTGATCGGCGGCATCGTCTCTGGCAGCCTCGCTTTGATTGCTGATGCGCTGCACAACTTCAGCGATGCCGCCTCGCTGTTGATCGCCTGGATGGCCCGCAGGATCGGCCGCCAGCCTGCCGACCGTTTCAAAACTTTCGGCTATAAGCGCGCGGAAGTCATCGCCGCCTTGATCAATCTCGTTACCCTGGTGATCGTCGGACTTTATTTAATCTATGAGGCCGTATGGCGCGTGTTCGAGCCTCAAATGATCGAAGGCTGGACCGTGGTGATGGTGGCGGCAATTGCCTTAGTCGTCGATGTAATCACCGCGATCCTCACTTACACCATGTCAAAACACAGCATGAATATTCGGGCGGCGTTTGTGCACAACGTGTCAGATGCCCTCGCTTCGATCGGCGTCATCGTCGCGGGCAGTTTGATCTTGCTTTACGGTTGGTACTGGACAGACACCGCGCTGACGCTGCTCATTGCCGGCTATGTGTTGTATCAGGCGGCGATCATGCTGCCCAAAACGATTCATATCCTAATGCAAGGTACACCGGAAAATATCTCCATCGAAGCCGTGATCAGAACAATGGAAAGTGTAGACGGCGTGGTTAATGTCCATCATGTCCACTTTTGGCAGCTCGATGAACACAAGAACGCCTTGGAAGCGCACGTGGTGATTGGTGACTTCAGCGACACGGAAGCGATAAAGACGGCGCTAAAAGCCGAGCTGGAGAAGCAGTTCGGCATCGGCCATTCGACGCTGGAGTTTGAAACGTCACGATGCGGCAAGGCTTGCTGTTGAGCGCTCCCATGCAGTTCCGGCCCAGAAATCTGTATTCGCGATCGGAACGAATCTTACGCCGCCGGTTTGTTCGACAACGCGCCAATTTCTTTCAAGGCCCCGCGAATCACGCGGACGGACGACTTGAGAAGCAATACCGCCAACAAAGATGCCACGATAACGTCCGGCCAGCCGGACTGGAAAAGCCAGACACCGCCGGCCGCAAGAAATACCGATAGGTTGGAAGCAATGTCATTGCGAGAGCACTCGAAGACCGAGCTCATATTGATGTCGTCAGCGCGGTGTCGCCACAGAAGCCACAAGCACAGGCCATTGGCGGCCAAGCCAGCCAGACTGAATACACTCATGACTTCATACGATGGAACCACTGGATAAATCAATTTCCAGACAACCTGCCCGATAACGACGGATGCGCCCAAGAAAATCAGGCCACCCTTAAACAGGGCGACACGCGCCTTTGCCTGGATGCTCTGCGATACAACGTAAAGGCTCAAGCCGTATGTCAACGCATCTCCGAGATTATCCAGACTGTCAGAAAGCAATGCCGTGGATTTGCCATAGAGAGCCGCACCTGCAATGATCAGAAACATTACGGCATTGATCCAGAGCACCTTTACTAATGTGCTCTTCTGCCGTGCACGCAGGGCCTCTACCGCACAATTGTTCTCACAACACGATCCTGCCACGAACGCCTCCCCGAAAGTTCATGCCCGCAGTGTTGCGGGCATGATCATTTCAGTTCTGCTAGTAATCATGCCAGCGGCTGACCGATACCGGCGGCGTGCAAGACATTTTCATCTACACCTCGACCGGTACAACAGTTCGCCAGTTTGCCATTGATCGCCACCGCAGGTACGGATCGGACGCCGAGCGCTGAAGCTCTGGACGCCACAGTTTTATCGTTCATATCCAGCACACTGACTTCACAGGAAGCGCAAGCCAGCCGGTTGACCAGATCGATGGTGTCCTGGCATAGCGGGCAACCCGCGCTGAAGATTTCGATTTGACGTTTCGCGCTCATAATAGTCTCCTATGTTTATTGGAAAGCATGATTTACTTCTCGTTAACCGCAACGCAGGCAGGACAGGTTGCATTCGTCCCTGCTTGCGGTATTGGCCACGTGTTCCACAACGAGGCCAATACCAGCAGCGATATCCCCCCATACAGGGCAACGTCGCTGTCATAGTGAAACTTGCCGATCAGAACCACAGCCGCCGCCAGCATTCCCAGCAAGAAAGGCTGATAGCCACGCCGTTGTGAAGCGCGATAGGCCAGGGCGGCCACGGCGATGAACAGAAAGAGTGTGGTAAGCGGAAACAGATAGGGCGTGTAATTAAAGAAACCGAATCCCAGTGAACTGAGTAAACCTGCATAGGCTGGCCAACAAGCAGGACAGGCGAGTTTGGGTAAGAAGGCGGCGCCCACGCTGGGGACCATCGCCGCGTTCAAGCGCCAACGTGGTCTTTGTTTTGTTAATGAAGCTGTATGCGTTGAAGTTTTTAATGCCGCGACGATATCCCGCAATGATGGAATACCTTTACCGCTGTCTTCATCATGAGAATAGACACGACAGCAATAGTCATCACCGCCGGCAACGCCGCCGCTGACATCCTGCCCATCGACCAAAATGGTGGGAGAGCCGTAACCGTGAACATATTGCGGCGCATCGGGGGAACTCACTTCCCATTCGGTCCACCTCGGCATGATGCCGGACTCTGTAAACGCCTTCAGCAGTTGCGTACGTGCAGCATCAATGTTAGGGCAGGTTTTTTCGTAGACTAATTCAACCTTCATTATTGCTAATCCTCATCAAATTCCAGTTCTTCCAGAATCGCGCAAGTACTCAAGGGACCCCGGCCGCTACACTTCATGACCATGCGCGCCAGCGCTTCGCGGATGCGTTTGAGTTCCTGGATCTTTTTGTCCACGTCTTCTATCTTCTGCGTCGCGCATAGCTTGATGTCAGTACAGGAGCTACCCGGTTCCCGACGTAGGGCCAGCAGTTCACCAATGTCCTTCAGGGTGAAACCAACCTCCTTGGCGTGTTGAATAAAGCGCACCCGTTTTACCGTTTCCGAAGGGTATTGCCGGTAACCCGCTTCCGAGCGCTGCGGCGCTGCGATCAGACCTTGTTTTTCGTAGAACCGTATGGTTTCCACCGTTACCCCTGTCTGCTTGGCGATTTGTCCGATATTCAACATTTCGTTTGCCTCTCTAAAAACTGAGTCTAAACCATGAACAACACTTCAGGGTCAAGGGAAGGACATACGAAAGCCCGCCCGTGTTGGTCTCATCGTTGAGAATCTCGGTTGATTTCCGCTTGAATATTGCGAGTTTCTTCCGGCCAGCGGCTTTTGATATAGGCCAGCACTGCCCAGATGTCATCATCCTTCAGTGTGTCGCCCCAGGCAGGCATGTCGCTCTTGTAGTTTTCCGGTGCCTAGGGCGGCACCAGGCCTTGCTTGACGATGCCAAACAACACATCGTCGGGATGGTGCCAGGTGTGGCCGGTTTCATCATGCGGCGGCGCCGGCAATTTGCCGTCTGGTTTGCGCTTGCGCCAGTTGGGCTGGCCTTCCAGATTCGCACCATGACATAAGGAACAGAAACGTTTGTAAACCAATTGGCCACGCTGCACTTGGTTCTTGTCAGCGGGATCGGCTTTTTGATTCGGCTATTGCTTGCATATTGCGTGTCATGCGTTCCACGACAGCCGGCCATTCGGCGGCGGTATGTTGCCGTGGATCGGGCAGCGCGTGGCAACGCGAACAGGTGTTTTGGAAAGCCTGGCCCGCTGGTGTATCGAGATCGCTGTAACGCGACGTATCGATGGGCTGTTGTGCGTGGGCTTGCAGGTACTTAACGACCGTTTTTAATTCGCTGTTGTTCGGCGCGTCTATACCATCCATCATCATACCCATCATGCCGTGGCCGCCCATCATCTGCATGCGTTGGTTCATACGGCCGACGACGGACGGCCACTCTTGTGCGGTGTGCATACCGGGTCCGGGCAGGTTGTGGCATTGAGTACAGTAATGATTGAGCAGGCGAGCGCCTTCGGACTTCGGATCGGGCAGGTCCCGCGGGTCGATGCCAGGCGGAAGTTGCCCAGCCATCATGCGATTCATCATCGCTTTCATGTCGTCGCGGTCCATCATCATAGGGCCGCCCATCATGCCGCCCATGGATATACCGGGTATGGTGTTCATTCCCAGCAGACCGATGGCGATGAGCGCCATGCCGAGGATAAGTTGACGGTTGGACTTCATTGGCCTTCTCCTCCGATATCGCGTTTCATGCGCTCAAACGTCTCGCGGTCGATTTCACCTCGGGCATAGCGCTTTTTCAGGATCTCAAGCGCGGATTCGGTTGGCGGCGCGGACGCCTGCGAACCTCTGTCCGCGATCCAGCGCACCACCAGCACCACACCGGCGATGACTAGAATCCAAAACAAAATAGAGAAAAACCACATGTAACTGCCCATCCACCACCCGCCGTTTCCACCGTTCATCATGTCCATCATGGGTGCCTCCTTTGCCTGAAACGTAGTACCCGAATCATTGTGTAACACCTTGACTGGCGATCTGGCGCCAGGTTTTGCCCGCATCACGCGTGATATAGACATGACGCTGGAACGTGCTGATGGCGTATTCATCTTGCTGTGCAGGATTTTGCGCGATGCAATCAACGGCGTCGCGTCCCATCGACGGCAACGCGATGAATTGCTCCTGCTGCGTCTTGAGGTTCCGCCGGACGAGAAACGGCGAAAACTTTATGCCCGCGTACCAGATGTCATTGCCATTCAAATCAAACCAGACGCCATAGACTTCCGCCTTGGTTCCAATCGGCTGGAAAGTCTGGCCGCTGTCCCTGGAGAGGAACAGGCCATCCTTTGCGCCAATGGCAACCTGTTGTGCTTGCGTGGGGTGCACCGCCAGGGCGAACGGTTCCGGGGCGCCTTGGCGTTTGCCCGGTTTCCACGTGGCACCATCGTCGCTGGTGTAGTAGAGACCGGCGCCGGGCATGCGCGAGTTGGGTCCCATGCTGTAGACATAGACGACACCCGTGTCATAGCTGGTGGCAAGCACGTGAAAGTCCGCCTCCCCGGTCATGCCCAACTGTTTCCAGGTGCGGCCTTGATCGGTGCTTTTCATCAAGCCGAAGGGATTGACCATCGCCGATCCTGCGGCAGGGTGGCCGCTGGTATAGAGTGCCTTGCGGGTGGCAGAGAAACCCATATAGTCGTGCTGTGGTCCCGGCGCATTTTGCCATTGACCGCTTTGATACAACACAAGTCCAAAATGTGCGGGGACGTACAGCGTTTTTCCATCGGCGGAATAACTCAAGCCATGCACATGAAACAGTTCGATGGGTGCGGCATTCGACGGCTTCGTTGAAAAAGCAAATGCGATGATGAGAAACGTCGCGCAAACCACACGACTATTTCGTAATGTCTTCGTCATGATGTTCTCCTTATTGATGTGTGTGTTGTGCTCACTGCTTTAAACCGCCCCGCCCAAGCCAGGCCTCGTATATCTTTTCGCTCCAGAAGCTCTGAAAGTACGCAATGGCCGCCTCTTTCTCTTCCTCGCTCAACGTATTTTTGAACGATGGCATTTTGCCACCGACCGGTGCGCCGCCCATGTCGATGGTTCTTTTCAAAATCTTCAGTGGGTGGTGCCAGGCGTGCGCCGTTCCATTCAGGGCGGGTGGCGGGTCTTGCGCGTCGGGCAGCGCCTTTTTCCAATCGGGATTGACTTGGGCGTTTTCTCCGTGGCAGACCGAACAGTGCTGGCGAAACACTGCCCGACCCTTATCCACCTGGAGTTGGGTGTACCATCGAGTAGCGTTTGATTGGGCTTTTTCATCTTGGCTTTCGCCGCAACCGGATAGGGCAAGCAGCATGGCTCCCGCGAGTAAAATAGTCTTCATAACATTGGTCTCCTGGGGCTTGTGATGGAGCACGGGCGTGCTCCATCACCGCCGATTTACTATTTGACTTCGATATCGGTGACGACGAAGCGTTTATCGTTGGTCGGAACGAATTCGAAATCCACTTTGTCTCCAACCTTGACCTCGTCCAGCAGAGTCGTGTCGTCGACGTTGAAGTACATCTGCATACCCATCCAGCCGATGGACTTGATGGGGCCGTGTTTGAACTCGATGCGTTTGCCCTTTTTGTCGATGGCGGTGACGACGCCCTCGCCGTGGTGGCTCTGGGCGGCGGCCAGTATCATACGAGGTTGCGAATCCGACGTAGCGGCGATGGCGCTGGCCGGCGATCCGCCGGCGCCCATGCCCATAATGACGACAGACGTGGTGACGAGAATTGCCTTTTTCATAATGTGACTCCTTATGAGTGACTGTTGATGTTTTTTGGTGCCGATAACGAACGAGAATGGTTTATGTCATGACGCCGTCCTCCTTGTCGCTGCGCACATGGCGGCCCTTCCAGATCGCGAAAATCGCCGGGAAAACCACCAGCACGGTGATGAGCGCCGAGGCGATGCCGCCCACCATGGGCGCGGCGATGCGCTTCATGACGTCCGCGCCGGTGCCGTCGCTCCACAGGATGGGCACCAGCCCGAGCAACAGCGCCATGCCGGTCATGAGCATGGGCCGGATGCGGCGGCCCGCGCCTTCGGTGATGACCTCGATGAGATCCTGGCGCGTGTTCAGGCGGCCTTCGTCCTGGCGCCGGCGCAGAGCCATACCCAGGTACAGCATCATGAGTACGCCCATCTCGGCATCCAGCCCCGCCAACGCGATCATGCCCACCCACACGGCGACGCTCAGGTTGTAGTCCAGCCACCACAACAGCCACACGGCGCCGATGAGGGAGAAGGGAATGGCCAGCAGAATGATCAGCGCCTCGCGCACCGAACCGCGGTTGAGGAATAACATGAAAAAGACGATGAACAGGGTGAGCGGCACGACGATCTTGAGCTTGGCCTTGGCGCGCTCGAAATATTTAAACTGCCCCGCCCAGTCGAGCCGGTAGCCGGCGGGTACGGCGGCCTTTTCCGCCACCACCCGTTTGGCGGCCGCCACGTAATCGGCGATGCCGATCTTGTCGTTCACGTCCACGAACACATAGCCCACCAGTTGCCCGTTTTCGTTGCGCAGCATAGGCGGGCCGGTGCGGAAGTGCAGCTCCGCCAGTTGCGCCAGGGGGATTTGCGCGCCACTCGGTGTGGGCACCAGCACCCGCTTCAGCGACTCCGGATCGTCGCGGAAATCGCGGGCGTAACGCAGGTTGATGCCATAGCGTTCACGCCCCTCCACTGTCTCGGAGACCACCGTCCCGCCGATGGCCGCCATGATCACGTCCTCGACATCGCCAACGGTGAGGCCATAGCGGGCGATCTTCTGCCGGTCGACATCGAAATCCAGGAAGTAACCACCGGCGATACGTTCGGCGAACGCGCTGCGGGTAAAAGGCGCAGTACGATCATCGCCTTGCAGCGCCTGTTCGATGCGCACGCCGGTCGCTTCCACGGTCGCCAGGTCGTCACCAAACACCTTGATACCGAGCGTCGAACGTATCCCGGTTGCCAGCATCTCGGTGCGAGTCTGGATCGGCATCCACCACACGTTGGGCATGCCGGGGTAGCGCAACTGCTGGTCCATCTCGGCAACGAGGCTTTCCCAGGTCACACCCTCGCGCCACTGTTCTTTCGGCTTGAAGGTCACCACCACCTCGGCCATGGACAGGGGCGCCGGGTCGGTGGGGCTGGTGGAGCGGCCCATCTTGCCGAATACCCGTTCCACCTCGGGAAAGGCCTTCAACTCCTTGTCCATGGCGTGCAGCACCTTGCCCGCCTCAGTGACGGACATGCCCGGTGTGGCCGTGGGCATGTAGAGGATGCTGCCCTCGTTCAGGGGCGGCATGAACTCGTTGCCCAGTTGCTGGAACACGGGCACGGTGGCGACCAGCGCGGCAATGGCGGCGCCCACTACCAGCCAGCGCCATTTCACCGCAAGCCGTACCACCGGCGTGTAGATGGCCACCAACGCGCGGTTGAGCGGGCTCTTGTCGCCGCGGATCTTACCGCGCACCAGCAGCAGCGCCAGCGCCGGGGTGAAGGTGATGGCCAGCAGCGCGGCGAAGCCCATGGAGTAGGTCTTGGTGTAGGCCAGCGGCTTGAACAACCGGCCCTCGGTGCCCTCCAGGGCGAACACCGGCAGGAAGGAGACGGTGATGATCAATAACGAGAAAAAGATACTCGGTCCCACCTCCTGCATGGCCTGGATGATGACCGCGCTGCGGCTTGCCTGTTTGCCGCTTTCTTCCCATTCCTCCAAGCGCTTGTGGATGTTCTCGATCATGACGATGGAGGCGTCCACCATGGCGCCGATGGCCACCGCGATGCCGCCCAGCGACATGATGTTGGCGGTAAGGTGCTGGCCGGACATGGGGATGAAGGACAAAAGGATGGCCACCGGCAGGGTAAGGATGGCGATGAGCGCCGAACGAAAGTGCAGCAGAAACACGGCGATCACCAGCGACACCACGATCATCTCTTCGCTGAGGGTGTGTTTCAGAGTGTCGATGGCGCGCTCTATCAATTCCGAACGGTCATACACGGTGACGATTTTCACGCCTTCCGGCATGGCGGCCTGGGCCTCAGCCAGGCGCTGTTTCACCCGCTCGATGGTACCGAGGGCGTCCTCGCCATAGCGCATCACCACCGTGCCGCCGACGGTTTCGCCTTCGCCGTCCAGCTCCGCCAGCCCGCGGCGCATGGCTGGCCCCAGCGAGACCTGCGCCACGTCACGCAGCAGGATGGGGACACCGTTTTTTCCGATGCCGACCGCGATGTTTTCGATATCGTTAATGCTTTTAATGTAGCCGCGCCCGCGAATGAACTGCTCGTGGCCAGCGATCTCCAGCACCCGCCCGCCCACATCATCGTTGGAGCGGCGCACCGCCTCCGCGACTTTCTTCAGCGGGATGCCGTAGCCAGCCAGCCTGTCGGGGTCCAACTGGATCTGGTATTCCTTGACGAAGCCGCCCACCGAAGCCACTTCCGCCACGCCTTCCACCGACTCCAGCCAGTAGCGCAGCTTGAAGTCCTGCAACGAGCGCAACTCAGCCAGATCGTGCTTGCCGGACTTGTCTACCAACGCGTACTGAAACACCCAGCCCACGCCGGTGGCATCCGGGCCGAGGGTGGGACGCACGCCTTTGGGTAACTTGTCCAGCGCGGCATTGAGATACTCCAATGCCCGCGAGCGGGCCCAGTACATGTCGGTGCCGTCCTCGAAGATCACATTCACGAAGGACAGCCCCATGTAGCTCTGTCCGCGCACCGCGCGCACCTTGGGCGCCGCGAGAAAACTGGTGGACAGGGGATAGGTGATCTGGTCCTCCACCAGGTCGGGACTGCGTCCCGGCCACTCGGTGTAGATGATCACCTGCACGTCGGACAAATCGGGGATGGCGTCCAGCGGCGTGGCAAGCAGTGCCCGGTAGCCCCAGAAGGTCGCCGCCGCGATGGTGAGCAGCGTCAGTAGCGGGTTGCGGGCGCACCAGGCGATGAGCCGTTCGATCAGGCCAAGGGATTTGGCGGTATCCTGGGTCACCATTGGTCCACCCCCGCTTTCAGTTTGCTCTCGGCGGCGATGAGGAAGTTGCCCGAGGTGACGACCGCGTCGCCCTCATTCAGGCCGTCCAGCACTTCTATCCACTGACGGCTGCGCTGGCCGGTCTTGATCTTGCGCGGTGCGAGCTTGCCGTCGCCCAGATCGAGAAACACGATGCGGTTTTCGCCGCTGAAGAGCACGGCCTCCTCGGGGACGACGAGGCGCTTGCCCAGGTCGGCCTGGAGCCGCACCTGCACATACATGTCGGGGCGCAAGAAGCCGTCGCGGTTATCGAGCACCACACGGATCCGGGCGGTGCGGGTGTCGCCTTGCAGGTAGGGGTAGACATAATCCACCGTCCCCTCGAACTCGCGGTCCTGAAGTTCGGGCAGCGTCACCGTGGCTTTCATGCCAGTCGCGATGAGCGGCAGTTCATAGTCATAGACCTGCGCCTCCACCCAGACCCGGTCGAGGCCGGCGGTGCGTAACAGCCGCTGACCGGCCATGAAGGCCGATCCCGCGACCACGGCTTTGTCCACGATGACGCCGTCGGCGGGCGCGAGTATGGGCACGTATTCCTGGGCATGTCCCTGGCGTTCCAGATCGGCGATTTGTGCGTCACCGAGGTCCCACAGACGCAGGCGCCGGCGTGCGGCCTCCAGGCGCTGGCCGCCGTGATCCGCGCGGCGCCGCGTCTCCAGGTACTCCTCCTGAGCCGCCAGTAAATCGGGACTATAAACGGTGAACAGGGGTTGGCCTTTGCGCACTGCCTTGCCGAGGGAGTCGGCGTACAGCTCGCCGATCCAGCCATTGAACTTCAGCGCCACGTCGTTCAACCGTGTCTCGTCATACTGGACACTGCCGGCGGCACGGATGGTCACGCGCAGGGTTTTTCGTTTTACTTGCCCGGTGGTGATGCCGATGAGCTGGCGCCGGCCGGGATCGACGTGGATGGTGCCAGGCGCGTCGGCCTGTGCGCCGCAGGTGGCACAGCGCAGGCCCTGGCGGCCGGTGGCGAGATCGAAGGTGATCTCCCCGCTACCCGAGGCATGACTGATCTTGATGGTCAACGGCCACTCGCCACCCATGGAGGGCTCGAACTCGCCTTGGTAGCGGCCGGGTTCCGTCTCGGCCATTTCGGCGGGGGCGTACATGGCGGGCATACTGCCCATGGCCGGCATCACGGCCACCGCTTCCAGTTTGGCGCCGGCTACCGGCGAACCGCTGGCGTCTTGGACCCAGATCGTCACCTGGTTCTTGCCCACCTTTGGCGTCTCGGGGTTTACCGCTACTCGTGTCTTGAACGGCCCGGCGGCATACCAATCGCCGTCGCCAGCGGCCTGCGCAGCGGCCGCTATGATCAAAGCCACGGCCGCAAAGATATAACTCAAATACCTGATCTTCATTGACTCTTCCCCCCGGTTTGAATGCTTTGCAGGGCTTGCGGCCCACCCACGGCACGCTCCAGCGAGGCCCTACGGCGGTAGTGATCAGCCCGCGCCTGTTCCAGTTGCAGCCGCGCCTGCATCAGGTTTTTCTCCGCGCCGATCATGTCGAGAAAATTGCCGCGGCCGGCCTCGTAATCGGAACGGGCGGCGGCCAGGTTTTCCTCGGCCAAGGGCAGCAAGCGGTCCTGATACAGGGCAAGCACATGCTGGCTCTCCACCACCTGGTCATAGGCCTGCTGCACCTCTCCCTGGAGCTGAACGACCACCTCCTGGCGCGTGTAATCCAGGCGCAGGAGATCCGCGCGGGCTTCATCCTCGGCGGCGCGGTGTTTCGCGGAAAGGGGGATGTTGATACCGACGCCGACCATCAGGCGTTGTTCATCACGCATCCAGAGGCTGTTGTAGTCGGCGGACAACTGGAAGTCGGGAAGCGTGTTGCGCTCGGACAGCTTCACACGTTGTTGCCCCGCTTGCACGCGTGCGTTCACGGCGTGGATATCGGGACGGTTTTGTAGCGCCATGGCGCGCAGTTGAACCACGCCTGGCAGTGCATCGCCGCCGGGCAACGCCGATGGCGGCGGCAGCGGTGTATCGGGTTGGCGCTGCAGCAAGGTGTTCAACATGGCCAGCGCCGCTTTACGCTGGCGTTCCAGGACGATATTGCGGTGCTCCAGCAGCGCGACTTCGACCTCGGCGCGCAACACATCCTGCTTGGAGGCCCGCCCCGCGCCGTATTTCACTTGCGCGATGTTGCGTATTTCCTCCAACAGGGATTTGTTGACGGCGTTGACCCGGATGGCGGCGTGCACGAAATACCAATCGGCAAATGCCACCCGCGCCGCTTCCGCGAGTTTCAGGCGGACCGATTCAATGTTCTGCTGTGCGGCGTCGGCCTCCAGGCGCGCGGCGTCACCGCGCAGTTGCCGTTTTCCCGGCCAGGGGAGGCGTTGGGAAATGGAGAGTTTCTGACCGATATCCATGCCGCTTGCACCCGCCGTTTGCGGGGCGAAGCCATAGCTGAGCATGGGGTCATCGAATGCCTCCCCCTGCGCAATGCGCGAGCGGGCCGCTTCCCACGCCGCCTGCATCGCGGGAATATCGGGATTCCGATCCAGCACGGCCTCCACCAGTTGTTCCGGGGTAAGTTGTGAGTCGTGCTGAAAACTATCGTTTGCCGCGGCCGTTACGCCGCAATAACCGCTTATGGCCAGCCAAATCAGCGCGGCAGCCCTGGCACGGCGTGGCCAAGAAAAAGACTTGTTTTGCATATGACACCTTCGTTGTCAGTGACCGATGGGCCGGGCTGCAAGACGGGCGCACGATGGCGTCCGTCGGGGCGCGAACCCGAACGCTAGGAAACGTCCTAGTGGACGAACGAAGGTGTGATCAAATACGGAAGCGGTTGGTCAGCAGGTAAGTATGCGTACCGGTGACGGGGAGAGAGCGGGGATGGTTGAAGCGTAAACTTGTTCGGTTAGAGGCGAAGTCCGGCAGTATAAATGTGGCAGGAAGAGGCGGAGGTTGGGGCGCAACCAGCAACAACACCTGCTGGGCGTGGAATTCCGGAGCGATAGCCGCAGCGCTGGGCACCGGCTCATAGGAAACCTGACAGCAATCCGACGGGCTGGATACCGGGCCGGTCCGCCCCTGGCAGCCGCCGCCCATGTCGCAACCCGAGGACATATCGGACATTCCGCTAGGTTCGTCACAACAGCAAACGGACTTGGTCTCGCCACCCATCAGCTCACAGGCGAACACCGCCTGGAACTGTGAAAACAGCCCCACGAGCATCGCAAGCGTGATCACGGATTTTCGAAATAACGAACGTTTTTTCATTAACTAAAAACTCTAAACTATTAGCGAGTTAGCGGTCAAGCTTATGATTCTCTCAATAGCTACTTAGTTCAACGCTGCCAATAGCTGTTACGGCCGTACTATCGTAACAGTAAGCGTCTTGATTGGCACCCGCAAGCCAGCAAAGCTTACCTGGGGAACCTCTGATTAAGTCAAGGTTTCGACACTTTAAGTAATCTCCTAGATCATATCGTCGTATTTTATAAAGACAAACGCGGTAAACAGTGCGGCCGTGTTTTCGGCGATCCCGGCAATACGAATCTCGAAGTCCGCCACGATGAAAGGATCACCGATTCGCAAGTCATACAAAGTCGCCAAGGAGTAGTCGATCACCAACTCCCATGGCTCCCGCGCGAGACGGCCTGTTTTTATTCAGACGGGGCCGCCTTTGGTGTCGTCCATGACAAAGAAAATGGGCGACTTGCGGTAGCCTTCCCGTTGGAAAATCACCGGCACCATGGTGCCGGTGATTTGAGTTAGCTCAGAATGCACGTCGCACCAACATTACTCCACTTCACTATCAAACTCATGTTGACCGGAAAAATCCGTGCATAATTACCCACGCAGGCCAGAGACCGCTTCCCTGCCGGCGGTTCATGCAAGCTGATTAGTAACCATGGCGCGTCTCCGTCAAAATGATGCGTTGCAAATGAACACTACTGCTAAGCAACAATAAACTCGAAGATTGACGCTCTCCTGTTAGGACGATCGCGGCAAGTCTCGCGCCGCGAAGCTGTTGTACAACGGCACCCATACCAGTGCCACGAACCAACCGTAGCCGTAGGCTTCGACCAAACCCAGCAAGTAGCTCTTCCAGCTAATCCACTCGAATCCCGGCAATAGTTTTTGCCACGTCTCATACATAGCCTGCTCCGGAAACACCAGATCAAATATCACGCACAAGGAAAACGTGATCACGAAAAATAAACTGGTGGCGTGACCGACGGCAATCAGCGACAACCCTCTCATGATTCGTTCTCCTTATGCTCTCCCTTGGCGATGGCTTCCAGGAATCGCGCCGGCTCCGCGTCGAACTTATCCAAACAATTGCGACTGCAAAATCGGTATTCGACACCGCGAAACATTTTGCTGTAGCCCTGTTCGGGCTCCACTTCCATGCCGCAAACGGGGTCGGTGCTTTTCCGACCTCCACCGTGCCCATGCACCATGTGGGCTCCGCACCCATAGCGCATCATGATATAAAACAACACCCCAAACAAAAGAAATGAAAGCAGTCCGTCCATGACCTCAACCCCCTTAATTGGGTGGCCTTTCGCCGCTTCTCAGCGCGTATATGTCTCCGTCGCATAGCGGCGCATCATGCGATGGCTATTGAAATAGCTTGCGCTCTTGCTGATCGCGCCCTTCATGATCGCGATCCAGGCCGAACGATCACGATGGTATAAGGGCCAAATGACATCGCGCAGCTTGTCGTACATGTCTCGGGCATCATTGCCGTTGGCGGTCGGGGTGTCGTCACCGATGGCCCAGCCGGTTACGCCTTCGACGCATCCTTCCACCCACCAACCGTCCAGCACACTCAACTGCGGGACCCCGTTGAACGCCGCCTTCATACCACTGGTACCGCTGGCTTCCATTGGTCGCAGCGGCGTATTGAGCCAAACATCGCAGCCCGCCGCCAGCAGCAAGGCCGTGTTCATATCGTAACCCGGCAAAAACACAAGCTTCACGGCGCCACCGAGCGCTTGTTTGTGCCGATGCAACAGTTCGATCAGTTGCTTGCCGGCTTCGTCGCGCGGGTGTGCCTTGCCGGCCATGACGATCTGCAGCGGCTCTTCCCGCGTAATTGCTTTGAGTCGTTCCAGATCGGAAAACAGCAAGTCGGGCCGTTTGTATGCCGTCATGCGGCGCGCGAATCCGATCGTGAAACACTCCGGCACCAGCGCGACTCCCGTGCGGTTGCGGACCTCATTGATCAACAGCTGTTTCGCCTCGATATGCGCGTCCCAAACCGCCTCGTCCGAAATGCAGCACTCCGCACGCATAAGCAACTCGGGTTCGTGGCACCAGCCGGACAGGTGATGATCGTAGAGCTTACGAAACGGCGGACTGGTCCACGTAAACGGATGCACGCCGTTGGTCACGTTGTGAACGCGGTAGCCGGGGAACAACTGACGGGAAACTTCCGCGTGCCGCTGCGCGACACCGTTGACGTATTCGCTCAAGTTCAATGCGAGATGGGTCATATTGAGCGTCTGCGCGCCAGCCAATTGTCGCAGGGTGCCAAAATCGACAACCTCGCCCAAAACGTCTTTGACCATTTCGTAGGGAAACTTGTCGTGACCTGCTTCCACCGGCGTATGGGTGGTGAAACAGCATAATTCCCTCACCCGGCGGATATCGTAGGGCGATTCGCCCGGCCGCAGGTCTTCTGGCGGATAGGAGTAGCGTCGCAGCAACTCTAACGCCAGAAGCGCCGAGTGGCCTTCGTTCATGTGGTATTGGCGCAATTCGAACCCGAGGGCCTGCAACATGCGGGAACCGCCAATGCCCAACACAATTTCCTGCTTCAAGCGATAACATTGGTCACCACCGTAGAGATACTGCGTGAGTTGGCGATCCTCCGCCGTGTTTTGGGCCAAATCGGTGTCGAGCAGGATAACCGGTTGCGTTCCACCCATATGACTTTTGAGCACGTACAACCAGCCGCCTACCCACACCCGCCGGCCTTCGACGGTGACCGCGACCACCGCCTCCAAAGGCTCGGCGACGCGAGCCGGCTCCCACGGCTCAGGTTGCTCGGTCTGCCGCCCGTCTTCACCGATCGACTGGCGAAAATAGCCCGCCGTGCTTGCCAAAGTCACAGCCACCATCGGCAACTCCAAATCCGCCGCCGATCTCAGCGTATCGCCGGCCAGGACGCCAAGCCCACCGGCGTAGGTCGGAATCTCATTCTTCAATGCGATTTCCATTGAAAAATAGGCGACCCTCGGCTCGTGAATGAATTTATCCAACATGATTTCGCTCATTCCCCACCAGTTGGCTAACGCGCGGACAAAAGGCCGGTGTAACCGCGGCGTAAGACTCGTACGCCGATCCGAACGCCTGGCGAACCGCGCGCTCTTCGCGACGCGCCAGACGTGTATACATGTAGACCAACACCGGAAACATCGATAAAGTCAAAATGGTCGGCCACTGCAACAGAAAGCCGAACATGATCAGAACAAAAGCGACGTACTGCGGGTGTCGAACATAGGCGTAAGGGCCCGTGGTCGCCAACGCACCCGTTTTTGCGGCGCGGTACAACACCGGCCAGGCGGCGTAGAGCAACCAAAAACCGCCGCCAATGAAGATCATGCTAAGAATGTGAAACGGCCCGAGGTGGGGATTGGCGCGCCAGCCGAACATCATTTCCAGCAAATGTCCGGCGTCATGGGCCAACCAATTTACGTCGGGGAAGCGGCTTTGCAGCCAGCCCGACAAAAAATAAATGGTTAAGGGAAACCCATACATCTCGGCGAACAACGCCACCAAGAACGCGGAAAACGCGCCGAATGAGCGCCACTCGGCTTTGCTTTGCGGCTTGAAAAAGCTAAATGCGAACGCGATAAACACCACCGCGTTGATGATCGCCAAACTCCACAAGCCGTACTCAGGTCCGACATCACTCATGCCGATGCCCTTTGTCTTGATCAGAGTGACTGCCATGCCCGCCGCGCATAAAAACATGCAGTAGCGGGCAGGCCAGCAAAAGCACCCACGGCAACCACTCGATCACATGCGCCAGGTGCTCATACAACAAGAAAAAGCCCGCGACGGCAACAAATCCCCACCACGCCCAGCGCAGATTTTGCGGAGGGGGGTCGCCGGTCGCGGGGGGCGTACGGGTTGACTGTTCGCTCATGTGTCGGGACTCCTCGCGTTGGTGTAAGGGCGACTATTTCTCCATCATCAATGCTTGTTGATCCATCATGTGCTGCATCATCTTCTGCATCATGTCCATTCGCTGCTGCATGACCTCATGTTGCTGCTGCATTTGTTTTGATCCCGGCGCCATCTCCGGGCCGCCACCCATGGCGCCGCCGGCCGACTGTGGCATCATCATGCCCCCCATGTGATTCATCATATCCATGCCGGTGTGCATTTCCTGCATGTGTTTTTGCAGCAGCGCTTGACGTTCGTTCGGATCCTTGGACGCCCTGGCCTTATTCAGGGTAGCCTGCATTTGCTCCATATGTTCCTCCATGGTTTTCATATCCACCATGGGCATCCCGCCTTCATGCAGCATTCCCGTCCCGCCGGGCATTGTTTTGGCGCTGCTTCCCTCATGATGCTTGTCGTCGGCCACGACGCCCGTCGCGACGATCGCCACGACACCCGCCAGCACTGCCTGTTTCCTCTTCATTTCGACTCTCCTTGTCGGTTGGTAAACTTGCGAACCACGTCGGCCCGCGCTACAAACATAACGCCGAACCCGCTCTGCTCTTTGTGAACAATTAACGCCGGCAACGCGGGAGTGTCGGCGTTAGAATAGGGTCGCTTCGCTTTGAGCGACACAAATTGCCCTTGATAAACATTCATCTCGCCTTCGACAAACGCCCCCATGCAGCTGCAATCCCGCAACGTTCCATGCCCCACCCAGCTGCCTTCACGGAAAACTTCAACGGCGGTTTGATCGAGCTTTCTTTTATACCAACGATGCTCCATAGACGCACTCCTCGAAGAGGGGTTCAGATCGAATCGCTCAATGGCATCCGCGCGGACCGTGCGATTGGGACACCTCCTGGCTCGCCAAAACGTCTTCTTCCACTGCATGAACGATCGCGCGCTTAAAACGATCTACCCAGCGATCCCCCAGCCGAACACCAAAATTCATGATAGCGGTTTCGATCTGGGCCGCCGTGGCCTCAAGCAAATCGTACTCAATATCCAATCGATCAGCGCTGAACAAGACGGATTTGACGCCCATCATTCCGCCCAACATCGACTTCAACTCCTCTGCCGCCTGATCGGGTAGCGGGTCCGCCAGGCTCATAGAACGCCTTTTTAGTAGCACTTCGCCACGCTGCTTGGGCGCCGGCTCTCCCGGCCTGCCGACGTACAAACCGGGATTGGCCAGAAACCGTTCCTTGCACTGCTCGGAGCAGAAGGCGAATTCCATCTCGAGATACATCACCCGATTCAAATCGGCATTGACCCGCATGCCACACACCGGATCCACTACGCCATTGTCATGTTGGGACTGCGACATCACCCAAAACCTCCGCGCTTCTCTTTACCGCCCTACAAGCTTGTGCGTCTCAAGCGCAATGCGTTAGCAATAACCGACACGGAACTGAAACTCATTGCGGCCGCCGCAATCATCGGCGACAACAGTAATCCTGTAAGCGGATACAACACACCAGCGGCCACAGGAACACCCAACGCGTTATAAACAAAAGCGAAAAACAAATTTTGGCGGATATTGCGCATTGTTGCGCCGGATAGTCTTCGCGCCCGAACGATTCCCCGCAGATCGCCTTTCACCAGGGTCACTCCCGCGCTCTCCATCGCGACGTCCGTTCCCGTCCCCATGGCGATGCCGACGTGGGCCTGAGCCAGCGCGGGCGCGTCGTTGATTCCATCGCCGGCCATGGCCACAACCCGCCCCTCCTCCTGAAGTATTTTTACTGCACTGGCTTTCTGATCGGGCAGGACTTCGGCCTGCACCCGATCGATACCCAGTTTTCCGGCCACGGCCTCCGCGGTTTTTTGGCTATCGCCCGTCAGCATCACGATTTGGATGCCCTCATCGTGCAGGAATCGAATGGCTTCTGGCGTGGTTTCCTTGATGGGATCCGCCACACCGATAAGCCCGGTTGCAACACCGTCGACGGCCAAAAACATTACGGTCTGGCCCTCACCACGCAGCGCGTCCGCCCGAGCAGGAAGGTCGCCTGCACTCACGCTAAGCTCTTCCAACAACTTGAGATTCCCCAAAGCGACGTTACGTCCGTCGACCACGCCGACCACGCCCTTTCCAGTCACAGACTCGAAGTTTTCTGCATCGGATAGCTTGATCTCGCGCTTTTCGGCTCCTCGAACAATCGCTGCGGCCAACGGGTGTTCGCTCGCCCGCTCGATGCTTGCGGCCAACCGCAGCATCTCCGCCTCATCCGCTCCCTCGACAGGGGTAACACTCACTAACTCCGGGCGCCCTTCGGTAAGAGTTCCCGTTTTGTCGACGACCAGCGTATCGACCTTGCGCATCACTTCCAACGACTCGGCGTTTTTGAAAAGAACGCCCATCGTGGCCCCGCGCCCGGTACCAACCATGATCGACATGGGCGTGGCCAAACCGAGGGCACACGGGCAGGCGATAATCAGCACGGCTACCGCATTGATTACCGCGTGCGCCAATCGCGGTTCCGGCCCCCACATCGCCCAGACGACAAACGTGGCCACGGCGATCAGCACCACCGCCGGCACGAAATAGCCGGAAACCACGTCTACCAACCGTTGAATCGGAGCACGCGAACGCTGCGCCTCGGACACCATGTGAACAATTTGCGCGAGTAATGTGTCGGCGCCGACCTTTTCGGCCATCATCATCAAGCTGCCCGTACCGTTTACCGTCGCTCCGATGACTTTCGCGCCAGCCGTTTTCTCAACCGGCACCGGCTCCCCGGTCACCATGGATTCGTCGACGTGGCTTTGACCTTCGACAACCGTCCCATCCACCGGCACCTTTTCGCCGGGGCGAATCCGCAGCTTGTCCCCGATATGGACTTGGTCTAGGGGTATATCCTCTTCCCGGCCGTCGTCGCGGACAATGCGGGCGGTTTTTGGAGCCAAGCCCAGCAGTAACTTGATTGCCGCGTTCGTTTGGCTTCTTGCCCGCAGTTCAAGAACTTGCCCCAATAACACCAGCGCAGTAATAACTGCTGCCGCTTCGAAATACACCGGAACAACGCCCATTGAATTGAACACTGAACGCGGAAAAATGCCGGGCGCCAATACGGCGACTACGCTGTATATCCACGCGACGGCGACGCCGAGACCGATGAGTGTAAACATGTTTAGACTACGGGCCATAATCGAGCGAACTGCTCGCACGTAAAAGACCCAGCCGCCCCAAATCACCGCGGGGGTTGCTAAGATGAATTCGATCCATTGACGGAACTTGGGTTCGACGAGCTTTGCCATTTCCTCGGGCCAAAACTCCGCCCCCATCGCACTTAAGAACACCGGAATCGCCAATGCGGCACTGACCCAAAACCGTCGCGTCATGTCGCGAAGCTCTGCGTCGTCCTCCTCTGCTGTTACGGTGCGCGGCTCGAGCGCCATTCCGCACTTCGGGCAACTGCCGGGCTGATCTTGCACAATCTCGGGATGCATGGGGCAGGTATATTCGACTTTCTGTACGGGCGCCGAAACTGTACTCCGCTCCAACGCCATGCCGCATTTTGGACAGGCGCCGGGATCGGGCTGCCGAATCTCGGGGTGCATGGGACAGGTATACGTCGCGCCATCCCCTACACTCGGCGATGCCTCGCTCGGGCCGCCCATCGGCATAGTCTTCTCTAGATACCTCGCAGGATCGCTTTTGAACTTGTGCAGGCAGGTCTCACTGCAAAAGCGGTAGGTATGATCCCCCTCCCGCCATTGGTGGGCGGTGGTTTCGCTAACCTGCATCCCGCAAACTGGGTCTTTCGCCATATGGGTTCCTGTTTCGCCGCCCATTAGACGGGTCGGCACAAAGTGTAGTGCGACGACAGACGGCATTTACTGTCGGCCTGATGGTAAACCTGTTACCTGCTTACACGTCAACGGCTATGAATCCTCCATGGATTCGATCAGATGACATATCGTATTACCGGTCGGTGGCTGATCCGGCATGCGCTCCCATAGGCGTGCCGCTTTCCTTAATCGCGCTTGCAGCGCAATCATTTCTGCCAAACGTCGTTCGTTCTCGTCCATTCGTTGTACGACAATCTGTCGTACCCTGGGGCAGGGAGATTGGCCCTTTTCCGCGTCGTGCACAATCGCTTTCACATCCGCCAGCGTATAACCCAATTTCAACGCACGACGAATAAAAACCAAGCGTTTCAAGTCGCTTGCGCCGAACTTCATATAGCCATTGGACGCCCGCTTTGGCTTTAACAGTTTGGCGCGCACATAAAACCTGACCGTGGACGGCGAGACGTCCGCCGCCCGCGCCATTTCGCTCACCTTCATAAGACCGTCTACTTGTCCTTCTCTGCTTCATCCTGATGTTTGATCATTTGATCCATCATGCGTTGCATGGTCTGGAGGCGCTTTTCCATCGCGCGCATTCTGTCGTTAGCGTCCACGTCCTGCGCTTGTTGAAGACACTCCTCGTCATCGACGCCTTCGTGAATCTTCTCCATCGCCGCCTGCATGCTACGCATGTGCATTTCCAGCAGTTTTCGATGTTGGCTGCTCCGCGCCTCCGTGCGACGCGCTCTTTGTACCTGGTCCTCCATCTCGACCATATGCTCCTGCAAAATCGCCTCATCCACGATACCCATTTTCTCGACATAGGTCGTGCCCGGCTCCCTGCAGTGGGTGTGGTCCACACCGGCGGCTAAGGCGTTTCCGGAAACCAATACGACCACTGCAAGTATCGCTGCCCCAGCGTTTATCATGCTCTTTCTCCTCGACGTTAAGTTAAATCGTCTTCGCATACTTTTTTGGCGTGCTCACCGGTCGATCTCCACCAGTTGATGCGCGACACCGCTGCCGATATCGATCGCATCTTCGACTTTCAGTGATAACGGGTCGATGACCCAAATTTTGGGTTCGGCGCGGCTCGAAACATACACTTTGTCGATGCCGCGAATGTAAGAGACGTGATAGGGCTCCGGCGCCACCGGTGCCCTTGCCTTGTCGCCGGTAGCCAGCGTAATTCGGATAACGAGATCTTCGCCTTTGGCCGACGCAAACAGATACTTTCCATCAGCCGACACGGACGCACCATGGGGTGACTTGCCGACGTCGTAGGTCGCAACGACCTTCGAATCGGCGACATTGATTGCGGAAACCGTTCCGTCGATCACATTCACGACAAAGAGCGTTTCTCCGTCGGGCGCCATTTCAAGATGCTCCGGCCCCTTACCAACGGCAATCTGCTCTACGATTTCCCACTTGTCGGTCGCGATTTTGCTCACCGTTCCCGCTCCGGCATTGGAGACATAAACAAAGTCTCCCGCTTGATCGAATACGGCATAGTTGGGGGTGCTTCCGGTCGAAATCTTCTTGATGACGGTCGATTGCTCCAAATCAACGACAGATATTCCACCCGTCGTTGTGTGAACAGCAATCGCGAATTTTCCGTTGGGCGAAACCGCGGTATGGTGGGTTCTGCCTTCGACTGCGATACGTCGCTGCACGTGACCGTGTTCGCGATTAACGATGGAAAGAAAACTCTTTCCGGCGCTGGCACTTGCTTTGTGGTGCGCTTCGTGTTCTTCCTCTGTCACGGCAGCCGGTTTATCGGCTGACCACTCGCCTGCGACCGAAGACTCATCTTGGCTTCCTGCCACGAGATAAGCACCGTCGGGCGCGGCCGCGAGTCCGTGCGCGTTTTCCAGTTCACCAATCCGGTTTGTAATTTTGTGAGTCGCCGCATCGATGACCACGATCTCGTTGCTTTCGCCCGTTGGCACGTATAAAAGACTTTCCGCACTAACTTCCGACAACAAACCCCCGTTTGTAACAAGCACCGCTGCCAAAAACGTTTTCTTCGCCTTCATAGTTGGTTCTCCGAGTTATTTATCGCCTTTTTTTGTCTGATCGCTCCAGTATATCGGGCCAAATATGACACCAAATTGCGAGACTGGATACGGATCACCTCCGCTCTACCGAAAAAACAGGTATTTCACCAGCGCCGCGAGTGCAAGAATTACAATCCCCCAGATCAGCGTCATGCCGAAACCGTGGCCGATAAACCAACTTCCACCTGCGTCGTGCATTGAGTTTCTCCTTCAACGATAGCGCTAAGCGATGCACCTATAAAATGAAGTCCGTTTTCGTCTCTCCCATGAAACGACGCGGCAACTTCCCGCCCTTTTCCAACGGAATGCGAGACGCCGCTAGCGGCTCAATCTCATTTTTCGAAGGCGCAAGCAGAAAAACGGCTTCGTCGCGAAAATGAACATTGTGTACATTAATGACTGTGGCCGTCGTCATGATGCTCCTCGCTAGACGGTGAGACCGCGTTTTGATGCGGACTATCCATCAAAGTGTCATGACTTGATCCGCCATGCCCATCATCACCATGACTGTGCGCATGGCCCTCGCCTTCCGCCTCCGGCAGCGACATCACCCCCAAGCCATAGCGATATACCGCCTCGGCCCCGTGCCAGCCGGTGATCCCTACAAGCGCGCCGGAGGTTAACAGCACCGCCAGCAATATGGCGGAAACCGAGTGTTTCTTGCGGTGAATCCACCACGACCATGCCGCGGCAAGAAGAACCAGCGCCGCCGTCGCGAGCGCCCAGTTGCGGTGAACCGTCATCGCCTGATGGGACGGCTCATCGTGGGCGACCGTATTGTAGGCATACCACCCGGCAATTACCGTGATGACGGTGATCAATGCACCACTCCACAACGTCCAGTTCGCCACGATCTGCCAATGCTCTCGCAACGGCTCCGTCGACGCTAAACGGGCAAGCAGGTGAAATGCGACGCTGATCGAAACCAGCGCAACGGTAAAGTGAACAAAGAATGGATGCCAATTTGGGATTATTTCGATCATAAGTTACTCCGGATTGAACGCGGGCGGGGGAAGCAGAATCCTCCCGCCCCCTTTTTCAAAGGGGGGAAAGGAACATATGTGACTGTCGCGGCGACTTATAGCCAAAACCGCACTCCGCCGACCACGCGAGTTTCGCGCGGATCGACATTCGCGTCGCGGGCATAGTCGGCGGTGCCGCCGAACTTGCCCGCCCACTCAATGCCCACGTAGGGCGCAAACTCGCGGACAAACTCGTAACGCAAACGCAGCCCGGCCGATGCTTCCGACAACCCCGAGCCTAACTCCCGCTCCAGATCGCTCTTGCCGAAAAACTCCGCTTCCAGGCGCGGCTGCAATACCAGCTTTTGCGTCAGCAGCAGTTCATACTCCGCTTCCACAGCGAACGCCGTGCGACTGTTTTCGCCGACGTAAAACGCGGCATCAACCTCGAACCAGTAGGGCGCCAGTCCCTCGAATCCCGCCGCCAACCAACTGCGATCCGGGCCTTCGCCGGTGTCGACGCGCGCACCGATCCGCGCATTCCAAAATGACGCCACCGCATGAGACCACAACAACTCCGTCGCGGACTCATCCACTTTCCCGCCGTCAACATCGCCTTCGGTCTCTAAAACCAAACGGTCATAGTCGCGGCCCAACCACGCTTTGAGGTCATACGTGATGAAACTGCTGTTTTCGGCATCCGCATGTTCTAGTCGGTCGACTAGCAGCCCGGCGAAATAGTGCTCGTCGGCCAACCGTAGCTGCCTCGAACCCGGTAGATCGTAAGGACCGGAATCGAGGGTATGACCACCTGAATAGGCGCGGGGATCACGTGCATCAGCCGGGGCCGACCCACCTTGCATCCCATCCATGTCGTGCATGCCGTTCATATCTTGGCCACTCATTGGGGTAGCGTTTTCGTGCTCCGTATCTGACATAGCGCCATGGTTCATCCCAGGCATGCTGCTCGAGCTCATCGTTCCGTGATCCATCGCACCGTGATCCATGCTCGGCATAGTGGAATCCTGCGCCCATGCTCGGGTCAATCCCGTACCCGCCATCAGTAGCAATGTAATAGCCTGTACTAGGCCGCTGTGTTTACAGCATGTCATCATGCCTTTGTTACCTCTACTCAGAAATTGCTTGCTCATGCCACTACCACCTTGCGGAACATGCCGGCATCCATGTGGTACAGCAGGTGACAGTGCCAAGCCCATTGGCCGAGCGCATCGGCGGTAACCAGAAAGCTGACGCGCTGCGCCGGTTGCACGGAGATAGTGTGGCGGCGAGCGAGGAAACTTCCATCCGGATTTTGTAACTCGCTCCACATACCGTGCAGATGCATGGGATGGGTCATCATGGTGTCGTTGTGCAGAATAACCCGTAGGCGCTCGTTGTGACGAAAATGAATCGGCGTCGACTTGCCGAATTCCAGACCGTCCAGTGACCAGGTGTAGCG
The DNA here is from genome assembly GCA_021821045.1 of Pseudomonadota bacterium. Lineage (GTDB taxonomy): Bacteria > Pseudomonadota > Gammaproteobacteria > JAADHS01 > JAADHS01 > JAKACW01. Next base: position 22,143 of record JAKACW010000006.1, on the reverse strand, counting down.
CTCCATGTTACCGGTGAGGTGCAGCTCGATTTCCCGCTCGGCGCCGCGTTGATCGAGGGGGCCGCCAGGTGTATGCAGGTCGGCGTAAGTGAGTACGCGCCGGCCATTGTTGCGTAGTCCGATGCCGGGATCGTCCAGGTTGGTACGCGGCATGTCGACACGCATGTCGACACTGGGCCCGTACTCGGTCTTGGCGTGGCGTGCATGCACTGCGGCACCACTTCCCATTGTCATACCCGTCATGTTATGGCCGCTGTGATCCATGCCTTGCATACTCTCCATGTCCGGCATCGCGTTGGACGTACCATGATTCATTGCCGCCATGCCACCCATGGAACCCATCATATCGGCCATGGTGAGCCACTCGGGCTTGTCCAATTCCGGCACCGGGGCATTGAGTCCTTCCCGGGGCGCCAGGGTGCCGCGGGCATAACCGGTGCGGTCCATCGATTGGGCGAAGACGGTGTAAGCCTCGTCCTTGGGTTCCACCAGCACGTCATATGTCTCGCCCGGGCCGCAGCGGAATTCGTCCACCGTAACCGGCTCCACGTCCTGACCGTCGACGTGTACCACAGTCATTTTCAAGCCGGGAATGCGCACATCGAAAAAACTCTGGGTGCCGCTGCTGATGAAACGCAGGCGCACGCGCTCGCCGGGTTTGAAAAGGCCGGTCCAATTCCCCGCCGGGGTGCTGCCGTTCATGAGGTAGGTGTAGGTATAGGCGGAAATATCCGCGAGATCGGTCGGGCTCATGCGCATCTGGTTCCACATGCGGCGCTTACTCATAGCGGCGCCTAGCCCCATGGTCGACACGTCATGGAAAAAATCACCGACCGTGGGTTCGATGAAGTTGTAATAGTCGCCTTGCTTTTTCAGTTTGGTGAACACGTTCATGGGATCTTCGTCGGTCCAATCCGACAACTGCACCACGTAATCCCGGTCGGCGCGGATGTTCTCTCCGCCACGCGGTTCGATGATGATGGCGCCGTACATGCCGGTCTGTTCCTGGAAACCGGTGTGGGAGTGGTACCAATACGTGCCCGCCTGTTGCACCTTGAAGCGGTAGGTGAAAGTCTCACCGGGTGCGATGCCTTCGAAGCTCACACCGGGCACGCCATCCATCTGGTAGGGTAGGATGATGCCGTGCCAGTGGATGGAAGTGGGCACCTTCATGCGGTTAGTGACTTTAATGGTCACGGTGTCCCCTTCGCGCCAGCGCAATGTGGGGGCCGGTATGGAGCCGTTGATGCTGGTAGCCAAACGCGAATTGCCGGTGAAATTCGCCGCCGTTTCCGCGACGGTGAGATCAAACTCCGTACCCTGCAGCTGGGGGGCCAGCCCGATGGTGGTTGCCGGCGTGGACGTTGCCCATGCGGGGCGAATAATGGGAGACAGCCCGGCGAGGATGCCTCCGGCGGCCAAGCCTTGAATAAAGCGTCGACGCGAAAGAGAAGACGGCGGACAAAAAGTCTGCGGTAAAAATTTCATGGTCAGCGTATCCTCCGGGTACAAGCGTTAAAGTGGTCCATGTTGCCGTCGTGGCCCATGACCTATGGCCCGCCGAACAACGGCAACTTTTTCTTCCTAAGCCGTTCGATGTCATCGCGAAATTCGCCCGGACCGTACACGATCCATGGGCCATCGACTTCCTCTTGGTAGAGCAGCGGCCGCCTCTGCACCACCGAGAAATCCAACAGCCAGCGTATCGCATTCTTACGCGGCCCCCGGCCGGCGGCTAAAGCCACATCGACCGCCAATCCGCGCCACAAACGCTCTGCGGCGAGCACGATCACGCCGCTACGATCGGGCCGCATCCAGTCCGGCAGCGGACTGCCGTGGACGAGCCACCCGCAGACAAACTGGCGGCAAACGTCGGGGCGGCTTTGATAAATGCCGCAGCCGGTGCCACAGTGCCGGCACGGTCGACCCGGACCAACCGAAATTTCCGCTGACTCAATCCGCAGCACGCCCGAACAACAGGCGCTACAATCGCCGCAGCCCCTTTCGGGCGACATTCCCGCTCCGATGCGGACCCCGCGATTCGTCGCGGCGCGGTCGACGGGTGGCGTCTGCACGTTCAGCGGCCTCGCCCTATTCGTCCCGCGCAACGTTCTCGCGGGACGACACCATAATCTCGGTAGGGATTCTCGATCCCACGCCGCCGCTCGGTATTCCCATGGCACCATTGCCACATTTTCGCCAACATGGGGTTACGATAGAGGCCGGCCCCTGTCGGAGACCTGACGTCGGCATTACAATTTTGTAATCCGTTCGTCATCTTGCTGATACGCGACAGTTGATAAGCTGACCAATCAATGTCCAGATTGGACGAAGCTCGGCGGGAATTCTCGGTCTATAGCGAGTGATTAATGAAAGTCCTGATCGTCGAAGACGAAAAGAAGATTGCTGACTACCTCGCCCAAGGACTGACCGAAGCGGGCTTCGTCGTGGACCTGGCCCGCACCGGTTTGGACGGCCACCACTTAGCCCTCACGGAAGCATACGACCTGATCATCCTCGATGTCAGCCTGCCGGATGTGGAGGGTTGGCGAATTGTGCAGTCCATGCGCGAAGCAGGAAGCCGCATTCCGGTGCTCTTTCTCACGGCGCGTGACAGCGTGGAAGACCGGGTGAAAGGATTGGAACTGGGGGCCGACGACTACCTCGTTAAACCCTTCGCCTTCGCGGAACTACTGGCACGGGTGCGCACGCTGTTGCGTCGCGGCACCGTCGCAACAACCGACACAACACTGCGGGTCGCCGACCTAGAGTTGGATCTGCTGCGCCGCCGAGTCAGCCGCGACGGCAAGCGCATCGTGCTCACGGCCAAGGAGTTCGCCCTGCTGGAACTGTTGATGCGCCGCCGTGGCGAGGTCTTGCCGCGCTCCCTCATCGCCTCCCAGGTGTGGGACATGAACTTCGACAGCGACACCAATGTCATCGACGTCGCCATTCGCCGACTGCGGGCGAAAGTCGACGATGCCTTCGACGCCAAGCTGATTCATACCGTACGCGGTATGGGCTACGTGCTCGACGTCCCGGACGCTGCGTAATGAAACCGACGCGCCCTCCGTCGCTCACGTTGCGGCTGACGTTATTGTTCAGTGTCGTCGCCGTCCTCGTCTTTTCCGCATTCGGGTGGTTCATCGAGCGCTCCATCGAACATCACTTCGCGATGGAGGATGATGCCGAACTGGAGATTATTGCCCGCGCCGTAACGCAGGTGGTGGTCAACCAGCGGGGCTCGGACGATCCGGCAACGCTCGCTCAGCGGCTCGATGATATTCTGATAGGGCACCATGGTGCGGTACTTCAACTCGTCGGCGACGATGGGCAGGTTCTGTTCGCCAGCCCAGGTGGGCCCGACCTTGCCGCCGTCGCCGGTCCGCTGCCGCGCGAAATACCGAACGGTTCCTTTTATCGCTTGCACGGCGACCATCATACCTACCGCGCGATGACCCGCCAGTTGACTACAGTTCCGTCCGGTAGCGACATCTACACGATGTCGATCGCGGTAACCATCGATCACCATCTGAGGTTTCTCACCGGTTTCCGCCGAACCCTGTGGTTGATGATCGCCGCCGGCGTGCTCGCGGCTGGCCTGATGGGCTGGTTCGCCGTCCGCCGCGGACATGCACCTCTGCTCGAAATCGTCGCCCGCATACGGCAAATCAGCGCCGCCGAACTGCACACACGCCTCCCCCCAGAGAGCGTGCCACGGGAACTCTCCGAGCTCGCGATCGCTTTCAACGGCATGCTGACAAGACTAGAAGAGGCGTTCCAGCGGCTGTCGAATTTTTCGGTCGACATTGCCCACGAACTGCGCACCCCGGTGACGACTCTCCTGACCCAAACCCAGGTCGCTCTGTCGAAACCGCGCAACGCGGACGAGTACCGCGAAATCCTCTATTCCAGCGTCGAGGAATACGAGCGCATGGCACAAATGATCAACGACATGCTGTTCCTGGCCAAAGCAGAAAATGGGCTATACCAGCCGGACAAAGTCGACGTCGATCTCGTGGCTGAAACCAACGCATTGTTCGAGTTCTACGAGGGGTGGGCAGACGAACGCGGTGTCGCGCTCGCGCTCCACGGCGGCGCTATGGTCACCGGAGACAAGTTGATGCTAAGACGTCTACTCAGCAATCTACTATCCAACGCCATCCGCCACACGCCACCCGACGGGACCGTGGCAGTGCGCATCGAGGAAGGACCGGAACGCGGCGTTTCCGTCAGCGTGGACAATCCCGGCACCGCCATTCCGGAGGAACACATCCCCCGGCTGTTCGATCGCTTCTACCGCGCAGAAGGCGGCCACCAACAAGGTGGTGACGGCGCTGGCCTTGGACTCGCCATCGCAAAATCGATCGTCGAGCTTCACGGTGGGACGATCAACGCGACGTCGAACGAATTGTTCACCCGGTTCCAAGCGGTTTTACCTCAGGCTCAATTGGGAGGCATTGCCCCAAACAGCAACGTGCATTGACCGCTTAACTTCTTCTTTCGAGTTCCGCAGAAAGTGCGGCCGATTCACGCCGCTAGAATAGTTTCCAGCCTTGCTAATTGCTTCCAGTAGGTCTCTGGATTTTTCTGTTTGAACCTTTCCAGATTTTGGAGCTTCCAGTTCACCGATGGAAACTTCTGAAAATCGTAAATTGTCCAATCGGATTCCAAACGATTAAAGCTGAGCAAGAAAGTGCGATCGTCTTTATCGAGACCGGATTTTATGGTTTGAATAAGCTGAAGTCTTGTTGCCTCATAATCGTCGTAACTAAACTCAATTGCGCTCATGCCTTCGAATTGATTTTCGAATGCCGACCGCTGATCGAGTAGATTGGGATCGAGCATTTCGTGAATTGGCCGATTGCTGCTGATCAACCCAAACATAAAGCCTCGCTTGATCTCGTTACTAAAGCCTTCGTTATCAAGCAAAATTCTCACATCAAACAGATCCCGAGGATGTTGCCTGTCCAGCGCCGCACATAGTTTACCGCCGTAAAGCTGTGCCATAGGCACAATTGACGATACGCAAAAGGTATCAAACTCGTCTTGCGCGGTTTCGCAAAGCTGCACCGTGATGGCTTCACCAATTAAACCGCGTCCCACCATGTTGACTTCAATCTTGATGATGATACCGTTTTCATCAAGCTGAAGTTTGCACACCCTTTCTTTTTGCTCTATTCGTATCGAGGAACGTAGACGTTCCACACGTTCTTTTATGCGAGCAAGTGCGGCATTGATTGTGTCCAGAGTCTCTTTACGATCTGCGATTTCAACATAAGTCAGATCGATATCCACCGATAGCCTCGGCATATCACGCACGAAAAGATTGATAGCCGTGCCGCCATGCATCGCAAAGCACTTCTCCTTTGCGATCTCCGGCAACACATCGAGAAGAAGCCGCACTTGCCTCTTGTAGGCTTCAATCACACCGCGTTCTCCAATTCTTCGGGAACCGTTATCTGGTACTTCGAAACGTACACCCCATCGCGGACGATGGCACGTTTTCCCGAACCTAAATCAACCTTGTCCAGCTTGGTATAGCGAAGCCACTCATGACCCGCCTTGTCTGCCATATACAAAAACAAGCGCTTCACTTTAATGGACGTACAGGCTTCCAAAAGCATTTGTACCGAGCCCGGCCGCAAATTATTCAAGCCCTGCATCAGCTCAAATACTTCCAAGAGCGGCTGAGACTTAGGTGCCAGATAGAGGCATTCCATCACGGCACGGGCGGGAGTGGAAACCTTCACCGTGAAGCTCTTATGCTCGATCTCAACCAATCCAAGCTCAGGGGGTATAAAGGAAGTCAGCTTACAATCTATACGTACGCTCCAGTCCCGCTTTTTAAACCAAAGCGGCAACGTTTCATCCTGACCACCAAACAGCTGCGCTTTCTTGGTAGACAACTCCACGTAGTGGGCCTTCCCTTGCAACGACAACGCGGTTTTCGCCGCGGGGTGCACCGACAGTCCTAGTTGGGATTGAAGCGCGAAGACACCGCCCAAATAGTCCACCTGATCGCCATGGCGAACCAAGGCACCTCTACCAATAGAGTCGAACCACTGGCTTTTTTTGTACCGTTTCTGCAAATCAAGGCTATACCCCTGCTCTGCTAGCCACGCCGAAGTGAGCACGATGCCCATGGGCTGAGTGCGAAGGAGACTGTTTAATTTTGACTCTTTTACGGTACTCATGGTACCAATATAGACGACTTTTTAAACTTTATCGATAGCCAGTTTATTTTTCTCTTTTATTCGGTACTATAAATACCTAAAAACCGGACTTTTCAAACAAAAAGACACCCGTAACAAAGCAAGGGGCTCAAGCAAAGCGCATCCTCACAACGCCGCATTCACCCGAATCTGCACCGCCTGCGGCGGCACGGCCAGCGTCACCGTGGGCGCCCGATAACGTTCACCACTTTGCTGCTCCTCCTCGACTAGTGCTTCGGCGGCGGTGCGGGTTGCGGCGCCGATGGGATCGTCGCTCACCACGGTGCGTAACCATGCACGCGTCGCGCCGAACACCCCATCTTGCGCCGCGTAGCGAAGCCGGTCTTCGCGACGGTGCAGCACCACGCCGGCCAGACCCGAGTGACGCTGTCCGTCGAACAGTTGGGCGTCGAGCGTGAACTCGTTGCCGTCCGGGGTCACCCCTTTGACGATGCGCAACTCCAATCGCTGCGTGGCCCCGTTGACCGTTTTCTCGGCGAACAGCAATGTCCCCTTCGGTAAGGTACGGTAGCGTCCGGGTTGATCATGGGTCACGGTCAGTTCCAACAAGCCCGGCTCCGCGCTCGTGGTGGGTCGGGTGAGTTCGGCTTGCAGCCAGCTGCCCATGCTAATTCCGAAACGGGTCGGATCAATCGTCAAGGCATCGGTATGCACGTTCGCTTCGACCGCCTCGCGCGGCGGCGGCACATACTCCCCTGCCCTGCTCCCCGTCTGCGGTGTCGACGCGGAAGTGCGCATGGAGACCGAGTGCGATTCCTGCGGTATGGGTTCAGCATCGCGTGTGCTTGCGGTGCGTCGTTGCGTTGCGGACATCGACGGTGACGTCTCGGTTGCCGTCACCGTTTGACCCTTCTCCACTTTCTGCGTCTTCTCCAATAGCCGAAACCGCCCGCCCAGGTCATCGGCACTGAGCCGCGCCGCTCGCTGCCGTTGCTGCTGTTCCGCCTCGCTACTCAGATCGCGCAAATCATCGCCGGTCACGGCGAATGCAATCACCGGCAACGCGCAGAGCACCGCGAGCACTGCTTTACGTTTCACCAGGTCACCTCCGCATTGCCGCTATCCGTCGCCACCTGCAAGGTCAGATATTCCCCCGGCGGGACCGCGTCACGCGGCACCACGACCACACCCCGAACCGGCTGCGTCCCGCTCACGGTTTTCGGCAACTCCACCGTCGCCGGAATCATCCGGCGCAGTGATGATTCTCCTGCCTGCAGCTGCACGTGCTCCACCCGCACCCCCTCGGGTGCGCCCCGTTGTTCGAGTTCGAACAACCAGGCGGTGTAGTCCCCGAGATCCAGTTCCCGCTCGACGTACACCGTCAGATCCACACCGGTGTCGAGGCGCACCAGTCGCTCTTCCTTGATGGCTTTCCTGCTCGGCGCATCGCGCAACGCTTGCGCCAACCGCACCATCGCCGCCCGTTCCACTTCGATCTCGAACGCGGCTTGTTTGGCGTCGAACTGCGCTTGCAGCATGGCGCGCTCGCGCGCGAGCGCATCGTGCAGCCAATCCGCTTTTTTTTCTTCACCCAGTTCGAAGTCGATGTCGGTATAGTGCTGATCCAAGCGCCCGGTGGTCGACAGCGCCACGGTGAGGTGATAGCCGGCCAGATTCACGAACAGCGTGCCCAGATAGCCCGGCATCGCGCCGCCGTCTTTGGGCGGCGGCACTGTGACGATGAAAAAGTCCCGACCCGCTGGCCGCTCGACATGAAACACCGCATCGTTGGTCACGGTGAGCGTAAAGGGAATGGGATTTTCCGCCGTGTCGAGCACAAACGGAAACCGAAACCGCGTCCCCAGATCCGGCACGATCGCCACGCTCAAGGCGGTAAACGGTTCCAACGTCACGCGCTTGCGTTGTGGCGTCGGCGCCTCGAGGGCCCAGGTGTTGGCGCATATCAGCGCCCCGAGCATCACACTGATGAGCCGTTGCATATCAGTTGTCCTCCACGTTGAGTATGGCCACGCCGTGGGTGGCTAGCGGTGTGCGCGCGACGGGTCGTAGCGTCACGGTGACATCGAACGGGCTTTCCACCCGTCCCCCGGGGCCGTCGAGCAACAGCTGTCCGCGCAAGCGGATCCGCGCGGCCTCCTCGCGCTGCTCGATCAGTTGCGGTTGTTCCGCGCCCTCGCCGAAGCGCACCTGCGCCCGCGTTTCCGCCGCGGCGATCCGCGCCAGATAGTCATTCGCTTTCACTTCCGCCAGTTTCTGCTCGCGCAGCGACGTTTCCATCATGTTCATGGCCAGCGCCATGTCCTCGAACACCGTGGCACTGTTCATGCTCAAGTAGTATTGCGTGAAGTAGCGCGCCGCGGCGAGCAACTCGCCTTCCGTGCGATGGGTCCCATCGACATAGTCGACGGTGCCGAGCATCCGCCCGTCTTCGCTCACCGCGATCACCGGCACGGGTCGCAGCTGCGCCACCAAGGCATACCCGACAAACACAATCGCCAACGCAAAAAAACAGCCCCATCCCAACAACGCGTAGCGTTGCAGCCGCAGGATCAACCCCCCGGCGGGGCCGTGGCGTTGCAGTAACTGTTTGGCGCTCAACGGCGCCGCTTCCGGTTCGGTCACGATCTCGTTCATGGCGTTTTATCCTGCGGTTTGTGTTTCTGTCGTTGTTTTTGAATCATGACGCCGCGACGCGTCTGACGGGCGCGGCGCGCTGCATCTTCATTGCGTGGTGTCGTCGGCGTGGAGGCGGTGGGCGAGGCCGTCGAGCCCGCCGCTTGCCGCGCACTTCCTGATTGCGGCGCGGGGCCGCGCGATGACGATGTCCGCACGGTGTGCGCAACGCGTGTCAAGGCTTGGCCGCTTGCGCGGGTGAGAGTCCACCCGTGACGGCCTGCCGCGGGCACCGCCCGCGTGACAGCGCGCCGGTACGCGCCACTGGCGCCGACTGCACCGACCACGAACGGCATCGCCCATTGCGCCAACGCGTTACCGTTACCTGCAATCGCACCGGCTAGCAACGGGCTGCCCACGGCGATCACCGCGATAATCAGGTTGAGCACGGTGTAGAGGATGTACACCCGCAACATCGGCATCGACTCCGCCGGTTCGTGCACCCAGGTTGCGGCCAGCTGCGAAAACACCTTGCCATAAAGGCCTAACGCGATGGATTCGATCAGCGGCCAGAGTAGAATCGCCCCCAATAACACCGCCCACCCGCGCAACAAGCGCACGCTTTGCGTCATGGCCGTGGGAATCACCAGCAAGCCCAGGATAAACGCGATCCCGTAGCCGATGGCGTGGGCCAAGTGCATGAACACGCCGATGAACACCACCAGGATCCACGACAGGTAATACACGCCAAACCCCACCGCGTTGACCAGACTCTGACCCATGTCCGTCATGGCCGACCACACGCCGCTCTCTTGGGTCGCCTGTTGCGCCTCCACCCGCGCCACCAGGGTGTCGAACGCCGCGAAGATCTGGGCGGTGGACCCTTGCCGTGCCAGCCCTTCGTAAAACGCATTGAACAACGCCCCCACTTCGTTGGCGATCGCAAAGTACAGTGCAAGCACACTGCCCCACAGCAACAGATCCTTGACCGCCAACGCCCACCGGCTGTTGCCGCTCAAGTTCGCCAATTGCGTCTCACCGATGCGCACGTAAATCGCCAGCACCAACATAATCGGGGTAATGAGGCTCGCCACATACTGGGCCATGCTCGCGCTCGCTTCGTAAATCGGCGCGGGCGAGAACGCCGTGACCAGCGAAGTGAGTCCACTGTCCATCAGCGCGTCGCCTCCCGCTCGGCCAACGCGCCGTAGACCTGCACACTCTCACGCATGAACGACGTTTCCTGCGCGCGGGACTCGTGGGCCTGCAACGCCTCGCTGGCCCGACGTTGTTGTTCGACGCTGGCCAAGGCGGCAATCATGGCGGTCGACTGGGCGGTCAGTTGGGCACTGCGACGCTCATCGAGATCGGTGTTCGCCGCTTGCAGGTTGGCCCCGGCCGCCGCTTGCACGGCCTGAAGTCGTTGGAGTTGTTTGATCTGCCCTTTCGCCCGTTGCAGTCGGGCACGGTCCGCGCCCGTGTCGGCGCGAATCCGCCGCGACAATTCGAGCTCGATCAAACGCAAGCGCTCATCGCGCGACGCGCCGTCGAGTTCATCAAGCAAGGTGGTGCCGGCCAGATCCCCCTTGACCATGTCAATGACCGATTCCAGGCGCAGGTTCACCACGCGATCATAGGTCTGACGCGCCGCCCGCGCGTCATCGAGCAGCCGACGCATCGTGGTACTCTGCGCTTGCAGTGTACGCAACTGTTCGATCAAGGTGTAATAGATCTTGCCCATCTGCGCTAACTGCGCCGGACCACTGACATCGATAAACGCCTGCGCCGCCGGCATCGCCCCGATGAGGGTAAGTGCGAGAAGCATTGCCTGCGCGCCGCGCATCATGCGGCACGCTCCCGCCGGTCGGGCGCCGGGCCGTGGGCGCGCGCTTGGCGCAGCAAGGCAATGCGTTCGAACGGATCGGGCGTGAGCGCCCCGACCTGCGCCTTGAGTGAAAGATCCGCCGGATCCGTGCTGGCAAAATCCAGCAGCAGCGACGGGAACGTCAGGTGCAATAACGAATACGCATCCCCCACGCCACGCAGGCCCGGCCGATACGCCGCTTCGAGGGGATAGTCGAAGGCCTTCCACGCCGCGAGCGCGCCCTCGGGCAGTTTCATGCGGGCCGCGATCGTCTCCCATTCGGCGTTGCGATACAGCAAGGTGCGAATCGCCATGCTGTTGAGCACTTCGCTCTCCAAGGCATCGATCTCGGCAATGCCTTGGGTCACCAGATCGAGCGCCGCCGCTTCTTTGCGGCCCATGCGCGCCAACTCCGCGCACAAGCGGCGCACCACGTCCGGCGCCACGCCCACGAACTTGTGCAACTCATTCAGTAGCACACGCGCCGGCTGGCGCCGCGCAAACGCCTGTTGCTGAAAGCGCAAGGCGACGAACACCAGGTAAAACGTCAACAGTTTGGGACTCACCCGATCGACTGCTTTCAGATCCACGCCGGTGATCCCGTCCGACAATTGCAGTGACCCCGGCCCGGCAAACAAACGGCCCTCGGTGGTGTCGAGAAACGAATGCAGATTGGCCGCCATGGCCGCGGCGGCGTGCGATTGTTCGTCGTTCTCCCAATAGGTACCCTGTTCCAACTCGCCCAGATAATCGGCGAGCGTCGGCGCCTCCGTCGCGCCGGGGACGGAATAGAGCATTTGCAGCGCCATTTGTGCCGCCGCGGTTTGATGCACACTCAAGGTGGTCATCCCATCGGTCAACAAGAACGCCAAGGCGTTCACCGTCGCGCCGGCGATCTCGGCATCGAGCGGCAAACCCTCGGCGCGCGCGACCGCATACAGCGGGAGCGGATTGACCGCGGTGTGCCGCGGATCGACTTCGGAGTACGTGCCACCGAATGCTTCCACCACCCAGCGGTAGCTGCCGCCGATCTCCAAACAATACCAATCGATACCGAACGGATAGGTCTCCACGATGGTGGCGATCTTCTCCACATCCTTCCCGCCACGCGTCACCGCCACCGTTACACTGTGCGCCACGCTCTTGTTGGTGTAATTGAGCCCCACCGGCTGGCCGGTCTCGGCCAAGCGCACACTCTCGGGCGCCGCCTCGCCGCGCGAAAACACATGCACGGGCAACAAGTCGCCGACCTGCCAGGTGTGATCCGGCCGAAACAACGGACAGCGATGTCCCTGCCCCGGTTGACCGGCCCGAAAATACGGCCGTTGCAGATAGGCATCGCCGCGCACCTGGCCGCCCGCCTGCTCCACCGCATCGGTGACATACGCTTCGCCCCGCGCCAGCGTCTCGGGATCGCCGTGCAGGTGCACAATAAACGCGTTACGAAAAATCCCCAGCCCGTGTTCGGCCACGAACTGTTGGAAGCCGGTCATGTCGGCCAGCCGTTTTTCCGACCGCGCCGCATCGTGACGACTCAAGAGCCCTTCACTCAAGGTCCCGTCACGCTCGGCCTCGCGCAAGGCGCGACGGGTGTCGGCCGCTTGCACGATGTGCGATAGATGCAAGGGACACGGCGCGCGGGCCAAGCGTTCCGTCCAGCCCGGTTCGCACTTCGGGTAGAGGTAAACCAGCAACGCGCGGGTGTGCTCACCCTCGAACGCCAATCCGTTGTGTGAGTCGCTCGGTTGCGCATCGAGCAGTTGTTCGTTGAGCAAGAAGCGCGGATCGACGGTGGTGCGGGCACCGCGCAAAAACCGCCGCCGGCTCGCCGACTGGACGATGCGCTGCACGAAGTCATCGACCGAAAGCAGCCGCGCCTCCGGTAAAAAACGCAACAACGCGTGCGCGGTGTCACACACGGTGTCGGCCGCACGCGCTTGCTCCACCAAAGCGCGGCGCGCCCAAAACGGCCGCTTGCGCGGCACATGGGTTAACACCAACGCCGTCTCGTTGATGAGGGTGTACTGGGCGAGGTGGTCCGCCATCGCCTCCCGAAACGGTTGCGCCACCTCCGCGCCGCGTTGCATACGCGACCCGACACTGAGGTACTCGTCGACCCAACGGGTGTCGTGTTCGCGCCACAAATGCCACTCCGCCACCACGTCCGGCGGTAAGCTGTGCAACGCTTGGTAAAGCGGCGTCCACAGCGCGGCGCGTTGCGCATCGGTGGCCAGACTCACATCCCACCCGCGATACCCGATTACGCACGAGACCGCCCCGTCGCGATGGGCGATCGCGTGCTCGCCCAAGGGGTGACTCCAAGTAAACGCCTCGGCATACGGGTTCATGTGTCCCATCCTTTGCGTGCTTGCGCGCGGCGCCGTCGCTCACGCGCGTCCGCGATGCGAACCGGCAACAACGGCCCCTCTTCACCCAGTGCCAACGCGACCGCGGCAAGTAAGACACACCCTGCGATGGCCACCAGCAGGACCACGCTCAACACGCCCCACGGCAACAGCCAGATCAGCACCGTTAAGGCGAACGCCGCCACGCCCGCCGCGACGGCCACCAGTGGCAAACCGAGCAACGTCTTCACCCGCAAGCGATCGTTAAACGCGCTCATCAGGCAAACAAGCGCGCGATGCCGAAGGCCAACGCGGCCAGCGTCAGACCGCCCACCGACCCCAGCCCCGCCGTGCGTCCCAAACTTTGGTTGCCCACCGCGAACGAGCCCGCCGAGATGAGCAAGCCAATGATGCCGAGAATCCCGACGAACAGACTCACCGTTTCGGTGACCCGCTGGCCCACCGCTTGCGCTTCGGTTTTGACATCGGCGCCAGTGGCGTAACTGGGCAACTGCACCGCCGCCCCACTCCACGCCGGCACCCACAACAGCATCAGCAACACCCACACCCGTCCTGCTTTCATCGTCTACCGCTCCCTGGTTGAACGGCGCAACGCGCCGCGTTTGAGTTCCCACTCTGTGCGCATCGACCACGCCGAGCTCGCAATGCAGGCCCGCGCCAGTCCGTAGGTCAGCGGCAACAGCAACGTGTTCAGATTAAGAGCGAGCCAGGCATGCACGGCATAGTGGGTTGCGGGCGGCGCGGCGGCATACCAGCGTTGAAACTCCTCGCGCGGCGCCGACGGCAACCACGACACCAACGCGACCTCGACCGTTGCGGCGCGCACACTCGCCCCGCCCACACTTTTGTCGACCCATGCGATCTGCGGCAAACAGCCGAGCAACATCAGCACCACGCCCGGCACAACACACAATGGCCACACCCGTAACCACGTCGTCATGCGCGCACCTCATGGGCCCGCGCTTGCGCGAGCAAGGTGTCGTTGAGGGCCTTCACCGTTTCCGGATCGACATAGCGTGACCACAGACCCAAACCGACACCGGGATCCGCCGGCGTCTGCGCGGGTAACCGCACGTCACGCCACGCGCTCATCGGCGGCAACGGGAGTTGCAGTCGCCATAACGGATTGCGCCAACGGCCACGCTCGGTTTCGAGCAAGGTCGACACATAGGCTTCACCGGGCGCCAGCTCGCGCAACTGCTGCGCCACCAACCGCGGCTCCCGTTGCATCGCCAATTGCGTGGCGCCGCCCGCGCCGTAATCACTCACCGCCACCGCCGCCCGCTCGCTCTCACCGAGTAACCGCAACGCGTACTGCACCGTGGCCTCGCCGGTCACCCGCAGGATCACCTTGGTGGCGGTGTTGTCGTCGAGTTCCTGGGCAAAGGTGGGACTGACCGCATCGAGTTGCGCCCGCGACTGAAAACAAAACATCAGCGGCATGTTGGCCGAGCGGCAACGCGCCGAGAACGGGCCGAAGTGATCGTGAAAAAACCGCCCCCAGTCATCGAACACCAGCGGATACAGCGGCGCGTCCGTCTCGCTCAACTGGCGGTGCCGGGCCTGCACGCCGAACATTTCCACCAGGGCGACGGCCACATCGCGCGCCACCTCCGTCAACGGCAAATGAAAATACACCGTCCGTCCCGCCGCCACGGCGTGCGCCACGCATAACGTCGGGGCGTATGCATTGAGCCGCGGCGCGAGCGGGCCGTTGACGAACAGGAATAACCGATTGAGCAGCCCCGCCAGTTCACTGACCCGTTGCTCACGTGGACGCGCCAGCGTCTGCGTCCACAACGCCACCGCGGTCGCATCGACGCCGGCCTCGCGCGCCAGGCGCAACGTTTCGTGCGCGGCGCCGTCGTCCGTCAACACCACATACAAGTCGCGCAAACACACCGGCACCGGCAAGGCGCACAACACCGGCACCACGCGATGCAACATCGCCCGTTGCAGATCGGCGTAATAATCGGTGGCGGTGCTTTTGCCGATCAACATGCGCGTGAGCCGATCGACCACATCGGCGCCCGCCCCTTCCATCAGATTCACGCTGTCCGAACCCGGCCACTCGGTGGAAAAAAAGTGATCGATGCGCGCGCCCATCGCCACCGCTTTTTTGTAGATGTCGGTATCGCCCTTGCCTTCGAAGTAGGCCCAACCGCCTTCCGGACGTGCACTCGCGAAACTGTCCAACAACCCCAGCGCCACACTCTCGGTTTTGCCCGCGCCGGGATTGCCCACCGCGAGCACGCCGAGTTTGAGCACCGCGTCGCTGACCATCGCGTCACGCACCCGTTGCGGCCGATCCGGATCGCTCAGCTCCACGCCCCGACCGAGCGACCACCCGCGCGGCGCGTGTAAACACATTGACCAACGACGGATTAAAACGCCCGCGGCCGCGGCGCTATATATAATGAGTAGCGCCACGCCGCCGGCCGGGGTGACCCACCACAGCACCACCACCGCATCCAGCCCCACCACGATCCCGAAAACCGCCGCCACGCCTTTCATAAGGTGTTGTTCCATAAGGGCGGAACAACCACCACCTGCAGCGGCAGTCCCGCGAGACGGCCGCGCAGTCGCGCGGCATGCCCCGCATCGCCGGTCACCACCCAGCCCTGCTCGACGACCGTCGACCACCGCTGCCCCAGCGGGCCCGACCAAAATCGCTGCGGCGGGCGGTGCGGCCGGGTCCACGCGTGTTGCACCCGGGCCGGCGGACTCATGCCACCATCGACGAACAACAGCGCCCGCTGCCCCGCCTCGGTCACCACGCCGTACTCGCCCACCGCCGGGCACAAGCCCCAGCGCCAGACGGTGCGACGCGGTTGCACACAAAACGGCCCGACGATTGGGCGCAACACTTGTTCGGCTTCGTTGCGCTGCACACACCGGCGCATCACCGCCCAACTGCGCAGCCGCAACGGCGGCACCTCGAGCAACCGCGCACCGCGCCGAGTCAACGACACGATAGCCGGACGAACGACCCGTTCGACGGCAACCAACCCCGCCGACGCCAGCCCGCGCAACCGACGTCGCACCGTCGTGGGGTTCACCGTGCCGCAGGCACCGACGACCTGCGCGATGGTGGCGAACTCCAAGCGGGCCAAGGTGCGCAACACCGTCCACGCCGTGTTATCGAGATGACTCAGCAGCGGTTGCATGCGGTGTCTTTTTGTACACCTCGGCCAGCTCTTCGCTGCGGTGTTCGAGAATGGCCATCACTTCGCGCCGGGTGGGATGCTTGCCTAAGTGAATGGGCGCCAAGCCCTGTTGCGCAGCCAACTGCTGACACACGCGGGCCAGTGCCAGCGCCGCCTCATAGGTCAAGCCGACCCGCGCCTGGCGCGTGCGCGAGACCACCGCGCCTTGATCGTGCACCCGCCCTTCGATAAACGCTTTTTCGGACAGATCGCCGCTGGCGATCCGCGCGCGCACGTTATCCGGGGCACTGACGAGTTTGAGTTTTTTCGACACGTAACTTTCGCTGCGCCCCAACGCATCGGCCAAGCGCGTTTGCGACCAGCCGGTGGTATCGCGCAAGGTGCGCACCAGCGTCGCTTCGGCCAAGGGGTTGCCGGGTTGTTGTTCGCTCAACCGCAGAAACTCGTCCAATAAACTGGTGACGTTACGCGCCGGTCCGGCCGAGGGTTTCGGCGCAGCCGATGTCGAGGTCGGCATCGAGGCCGCTGCCGGCGTGACGACCGGCTCGGTCGCCGGCGTCAGCGGAGTCACAGTGGTGTCGTGCGCCTGGCGGCGCCGTTGCAGCTCTTCGAGAAATCCCATTTTCCCTTCCTCTCGATTGGCCGGCGTTCCCTGCTGACCGTCCTTCGCGCCGCGATCCGGCGACGCGTGTCCCTGTTATTTAAGTGTTCTCGTTCCGGGCGCGGCGTGACCGGCAGTCACCGCCGATCAAAAACGCACCACCGTGATCCCCGGGCGTGTCGGAATCACACAATGTGCCTGCTGCGGTTGCCCCCACACTTGCACCCTCCCCGCCCAGCGCCGCAACTTGTGCAACACCTGCGACCGGGTGTACTGCCCGCCATCGGCCTCGACGAACACGGTTTGTCCATCGACGCCGGTATACATCGCGTCGGGGCGCACCCCGCCGCACGCCGAAAGATCCGCCGTCGAATAAGCCCGCGGTAAGCGAAAATCCGGCGGCCGACCCAACCAACAGTACAGGCGCGAGACCAACACTTCGTGCTGCACACTGCAACGACGTCCGGTCGCCGCGAGTGTCCCGCCCCATGCGCCGGCCACGGCGCTATCCGCGAACGCAAACACCACGGTGTGTCCGACTCCCGGTTGTATCCAGTGCAGGCGTGTTAACTGTCCGCCGCGCACCAACCGATCCAGGGCGCGTGCACCGTGATCCTGACGATCGCGGTAATGCCACGCCAAGTCCGACTCGGTCATCACATTCACGCGCGCTAAATCCGTTAATGCCGCGCGATCCGTCGCCGTCAGGCGCACTGCCCGTCCCGTGATCGTGGACGGGCGCCCGCGTCGCGTTCGCGCTGACACCTTCCCCTCCTGCTGTGACGCGAAAATCACCTTACCACCCTCCCCGCCCTTTGCAAAACAGCAAAAGTACAAAAGTGCGAAAGAGTGGGAAACTCAATGTCTTTCCCGGGAAAGCATGGCGCGACGCGATCCAACGGATGCCGCGCGGCGGTGGAACCCAGAGCGCATCAAAAAATAAATCGGTGCACGGCGTGCGCCCACCGCAGCGGGTCCCGTCGCCCTCCCGAATCAAAACGCTAAGTCAATGAAAGGACGTGACAATGGAATCGCTAAACAACAAAGAAAAGAACGCAAGGGCGACGGGGGAACGAGGGCCTCGGCGGTCGCTTGGGGAACGAGAGTGAGTCAAGCGGCCAGAAGCCGAGGCGCCCCGCCCACCGCGAACGCGGCGTGCAACGCGTGGGTGGGGCCCGAGTTCCCGCCCTGCTCCCGCGCGGGTCGGAGGGAAAGAATGAAGGGAAAGAATAACGTAGTGATCTTTCCCGTTCTTTTCCCCGGCACACGGCATTTGTCGTGGGCACCCGCGTGTTACGCACCGCGAAAGCGGCCCGATAGGGCGTGCGTTTCTTCGAAGAGTCTAATCACGCATCCGGTATGCGTTCGCCTGCGTGATTGCTTGCGCGACGCAGTCGTGCGATGGCGTTGCGTAAGCGACGCGGTGATAACCGCGTTGTTGGCGTTGATGACACAAGGCGTGTACCGCGCCCTCCCCTGCTCCGCGGTCCGGTTGCGGCGCGTGCACGACGCGACCCAGTGCCGAGCCGATGCGTCCCCACACGCGCGTGACGACCCACTCGCCCCACAGATCTTGATGCAACCCAATCAAGTAATACCGGGTGCCCCGCTCCCAGCGCTGCCAGTTCGGGATGGCCCGGTGATCAGCGTCTTGATGTGGAATCCTCATATTCGAGGAATATACGCCGTTAGTGATGTTTTTTCAATGAAAAAGATTTAAATATGGGGATGGTTCATCATATGTGATGTAATCATCGAGAAGATCGACGTTCACGCAGGCTTCGCCCTCCAAGTCTTTTGAAGGAAGAAAAAGTAAAAGGAGGTTTGATTAAAGTAAGAATTAAAAGAAAGATTAAAAAAGATTAGCGGGCGCGAAACGCGACCCTAACATTCTGAAAAAACGAGATTTCCCGATCAACGCGCCTACTCAAGCGCACGTGTTCGGCAACTTTTATGCACGTTCGTTCTACTTTAAATCCCGAACCGCCCTACTCTCAAACACGTCTCGCCTACTCACAGGCACGAATGGCGTTGCCGATTCGATCTACTTATGTGCACGAATTTCAGATGACCATCTACTTTCACGCACGAATCCCAAACCGTTGAAGCGCTTTCCCGCGACACCCGAGATGGAAACGCGGATCTACTTCTGCGCACGAATTGCTTTCCCCCATTCTACTCATCAGCACGAATGCGCCAATGTCGCCAGGTTACTGCGGTGACCCCGTGCCAAAAGGTCGCTCGCGACATCTACTTTCACGCACGAACCGTGAAAGCCCGCCCTCCCCCACACGCGACGACAGCACAAAGTTTCCCGCGGGAAACTTTGTGCAAACCAACAAGGCAAACTGGTGGATTAGTCTTTGGCGAATTCGCGTTTGACGACGACTTTGTCGTCGGCGAATTCGAACGACTCGAGGAACGCGGACTCTTGCAGCTGCGTCAACGCTTCTTTGAGCATTTGCTTAAACCGATACGGATCACTGGTGTTCGATCCGCTGATTTTGTACAGCGTCTCGATCTTGACCGGATACGGATGGCGGTGACTGGCGTAGAAACTGTGCAGCTTCTTGGCCAGCGGCTTGAGCTGCTTGCGGATTTGCCAATTGATGAGCGTGTAATGGTAGCCGTGGAAAAAAACACGAATCCGCGGATGGAGCCAGAGCTTGATGCGGTATTCGGATTTGGCGCGCACCCCTGCCCTGCGCCGCCATTCGAACTCGGCAATCAATGAGCCGCTGTAGCCGCGATCGGTGGATGCAAAATTGAGACTGGTCGCGGTCAGGCGTTTGAGCGCTTGATGCAGCCGGTTGTACCCTCTCGCGTTGGTATCCCAATCGAGGGCCCGCAGAATCTGTAACGCCGTAAACGAGATCGGTTGGCCCAACGGCACGCTACGCGCGAGGTGCAAGATCTGACAGAACAGATCCTCATCGTCGGTGCGTAGCTCTTGTCCGGTGTACGTGATATTGGCTTTGTCACCGTAGCAATAGATCTCGGTGTCTTCGAGGTATGCCCGCTTCTTCCGCGACTCGGGACGAAACAAGGCCGAGCGCACCAGCTCATTGGCCATGGCCCGTTTGTGCTCACTCCAGCCGGGTAAATTAACGACCTGGGAATTTAGAATCGGTGCCGGCGTGGCGGCGACGGGTTGGGCCTCTTCGGGCGGTGACTTTTCAGCCGGCGACTTGTCAGCACGTCGTTTGTCCATCGACGCGCGCAATTGCTGCAGCTTGTTCTCAAGCGTCCCGTTGTCGGCACGCGTTGCGTTGGTCACGTCGTTCTCTTTCCTGTTGAACCGAGGCCATCGTTAGCGTTTCGAATGCGATTTTGTAAAAATCATGCGAACAATACTTGCTCTACACCCGCTTGGAGCATAGGATAAATCGAAAGCAGGTGCAAGGTGTTCGCGCGTTTTCCCTGAATGACGAAATTAGATGCGAACACCGTAGCAAATGCGCAATGGATCAACAAGGAGGCAATGGAATGAGCCGACTGGATGTCGAGACCTTCTTCGACGCACTCGCCGAATCCGGCACGCAAACCCAAGAGCAGATTCGACAACTCGATAATCGCGGCGAGAAAGCGTTGCCGCCGTTTGGTGTCGAGCGCATGGCCAAGCTGGTGGGCTGTACCGCGAATCATATTCGCAATATGGAAAAAGCGGGACGCGTGCAGGCGCCGGAGTCCAAAGAGATCGTGCAACAAGGGCGGGGCGGCCCGAAGACCGTCAAACGGCGCGCTTACGATCTGCGCGACGTGAATCACTACCGCGATGCCTTGGGCACGCGGCCGAACGATGCGACGGGCGCGGTGCGGGTGGTGTTTTCCAACCAAAAAGGCGGGGTCGGCAAGAGCACGACCTCGGTCCATTTTGCCCAGTATTGCGCCTTAACCGGCTACCGCGTGTTGTTGGTGGATCTGGATCCGCAAGCCAGCACGACCTCGGTGTTTGGGTACATTCCGGATTTGGATATCGAGGATGAGCACACGCTACGGCGCGCGCTGATGGAAGACCCGGATCATATCTCTGAGGTAATTCGCCCAACCTATTGGGACGGGCTCGATCTGGTGCCATCCCAGCTGCTGCTGCAAAACGTCGATTTCGGGTTGGCCGGAGGCGGGCGGGACGACGTGTTAGGCCCCAATTGGGCACGCTTGGACAGTGCACTGGCACGGATCGAACGGCTCTATGACGTCATCGTCATCGACACACCGCCATCGATGGGGATTCTGAACTTCAACGCCGTATTCGCCGCGCATTATCTGATCGTGCCCATGGCCCCCAGCATGTTCGATATCTCCAGTTCGATTAACTATTGCCGGGTGCTGGCGCAGCTGGCGGACAGTCTTCGCCAGATGGAGGCGCAGATGAACCTGCGCCGGTTTAATGTGTTGGTCACGCGCAATGACGGGGGCCCCGAGCATCTGCGGGCGGCGCAAGTTATTCGCGCCATCTATCGCGAGCACGTGTTGGTGCATCAACTCATGCAAACCGCCGAGGTGCAAAAGAGCGCCAATGACCGTAAAACGGTGTTTGAGATCGACAAGCCGCGGGGGTCGAAGGAGACGTACCGCCGCGCGCTGGATCTCATCACCGGCGTGTGCGAGGAGATCCTCACCAACATCCGCACGTTATGGTTGGAAGATCTGTCGTTGACCGAGCAGGAACCCCTAAGGAAAGGAGCGTAATGCCATGGCCGAGAAAAGCTTGTTCGATAATTTACTGACGAACCGGGGCATGGCGACGCCGGAGCGCAGCCCGAAAAAACCGGAACCACGCAAACCCAAGCCGGCGGTGGAAGAGGGCGACAGCGCCGAAAAAATCGCGACCTTGGAGCGCAAGATCGCGCTCATCGAGAAAGCGCCGCATGTGGTGGAGATCGATCCGCAATTGATCTGTGCGACCCAGTACAAAGACCGCAGCGAAGCGGGCTTTCACGACGCGATGTATCAAACCATCAAGGCCAGTATCGAGCGTTTCGGCCAGGACACGCCGATCAAAGTGCGTCCGATGGTCTCGCTTCACACCGGCAACCGCTACGAGATCATTGCCGGTCATCGCCGCCATCGCGCCTGCCAGGAGTTGGGCATCCCCGTGAAGTGTTTGGTCGAGCACCTCGACGATCAACGACTCGTCCTCGAGATGGATCGGGAGAACGCCGAGCGGGAAGGGCTATCACCGATCGAGAGCGCGCGGCGTTACCAGTTGTGGCTCGATAAAGGTCTGTTTGCGGATCGCAACGCGATTCTCGAACAGACCGGCAAGCAAAAAGGGTGGCTCTCCAAACTGATGAGCTTGCTGGAGATCCCGCCAGAGATTCTGGCGAGATCG
>JAKACW010000053.1 GCA_021821045.1 Pseudomonadota bacterium | reverse complement strand
GCAGCCAGCCGACGCGATCAAGAAGATCGCGCGTGGCGGGAAGCGACGAACCGCGGCGATAGCGGGAAAGCATGGCGCGGCTGGTGGCGCTTAGTCCCAAAAGATTCAGCTGAGCAGTGCTATCGAGTCCCCAGCGCTCGAATAGACGCATAACGAGCAGGGTGATATCCGCGCGAGTCGATTCATCGTTGAAATCGATATTCGGTTCGGTCGTGCTGTGTTGTCGCCCCATCGTTATCTCTCCCGCATTCTCGTGCCATGCCCAGGTATTACAGCGGCCACCCGACGGTATGTTTAATACTAAACAATAATAGACTATAAGTAAACACGCCGAGTGGGCTGGCTTGATTGGCCGGTGTCCGCCCTTCGGTATGTTTGATAATTGCAGTTATCACACAGAGCGGCCGTAAAAACGGTTAAGATTGACCGTATACCGGACACCGGTCTATTATAAAACACCTGTTATTCACTATATATGGGAGCACTCGGCATGATGGACCAGATCGCGTTTTCCTCAGCGGACGGTGAGCCGGGGTGGTGCCGGGTGGATGTGCGTTATGCCACCCCGGACCAACCCACGATTACGGTTATCTTGACGGAAATCGACCCCCCGCCGCTGTCCCGCTTAGCCGAAGCGATCGAAACGGTGACCACGACGCTCTATCGCCGCCATCTTAGTTTTGTTTCACCCGACCAAATTCGGTGGATAGAGCGGGGGGTTGATCCGTCCGGGGAGGAGGTCGCCCATGAAGTGAGGCTTACGTGGATCGACGACGGACTCTTCGAGCCGGCCGGGTACCGTCGACCGAGTTGGCATCGTTTGCCGCAACGACGGGTCGCGATCGTATCGCCTGCGCGAGAGCCATCGCGTTCGCGACCTCGGGACGTCGCTCTTTGAGAGAAGACACCCTCCAGCGCGTTGCCCAGTACGCCGACCGGGTGCTGTTGGATGAACAGCGCGTAGTTACCGCGAACGAAGTCAAGCAGGCCATCGGGGGCGGAACCGATCAAGTGCGCGCGGCCCATGCGGCCTGGATGGCGGAGTTGGCCGAGCGACTACGCAAAGTCGAATGCCTGCCGGGCATTCCGCCGGCGTTAGGCCATGCGCTGGTTACCGCGTGGCGCGACGTCGTCGAAGAGGCCCAGCACCACGCCAAAGCGGCGCTGGCGGAGCACGAGCAGAACGCCAATGACTGCGTCGCCGCCGCGGAAGAGCGAGTGACGGCACTGCAGTCGGTATTGGCCGAGAAAGAAGCGGAGAGTGACGCGCTTCGTCTTCGGCTCGATCAGCGCGAAGCGGCTTTCCGGCTTCAAGAATCCGAACTCGCCGGTGAACGGGCCAAGGTGCAAGCCGGCATTGCCCAGCTACAAGACCTGAAAGCCAGCGCAGATCGCGCCACTCTGCAGGTGCAAGAGCAAGTCAAGGCGCTGCGCGAACAACTTGATACCGCGTATCAGCGCAGTGACGCCCAAGAACGGCGGTACGTAGGTTTGTTGGAAGAACAGAAGGCCGCGCGAATAAAGCTTGAACAGCGCTTGGCCGAAACCGAAGCTGCCGCGCGTGAGTCAGCCAAGCAGCTACATAACAAAAATATCGAACTTGCGGAATCGAACGCACGGCTCAGCGCCGAACTTTCCGTGTCGCAGAAACAGAGTGAGCAGTTAATGCAGCGTGTTTCAACCTTGGAAACCGCACGGCATGATCTCCAACTGAGTAATTCAATCCTGAGCGAAAAACTCGATGCCTCCCGGTCGGCACAAGCCCGAAACCTAGCGTATTATGAAGAAAATCAGGCGACGATGTCTAGACTTCAATCTACGATTACGGCATTGGAGGCAGAAAAACACGTTTGGGAGAAAATTGCCAAGGACCTGCAGGAAAAGCCGAAGTAAAAGTATGACGTATACGGGTTCTGTCGCAAAGTTTTCTTATGTACGAGCAACGAGGCGTTTTGATTCCACCTTATGCGGCCAGAGAATAGAACTGTTCTGCGGGCGTGAGATCAATCACATTTGACTGTAACTGACCCTTGCGGCTCATGTGTGCACGACCTCTATTCCGTCTAGCTGTAGACGCCAACTCGTACCCACTTGTAGAGAACACCGAAGGGGAATCGGCGAGTAATTCTTCGAAGTGTGTTGGTTCCGAGCTGTCGACCCATATCTGGTCGCTCCGCAATAGATTGAACAACTCGCTCCACTTCGTCCAGAAAGTCGGCCCCGAGGCCAGCCGCGCGTTCTTCATAAAACCCTGCGGCTTCGATCATCTGGTAATCCGGACAAAAAACAAAAAATTCATAGATCTTCTCACACATTGCGAAGGGCAATGCTGGGAACTTCACCGTCGTGAACCTGGAAATCAACCGGTGATGAGCGTTTAGTTGTATTGATCATTGGTGCCAAGTCCGTGATCGACGAGGTTCGCGGCATGGACAAAGACTTTGTCTTCACCTACAGAGGTTCACCCGTGACCATGATGAATAACTCAGCCTGGAAGGCGGCGCGTAACCGCGCGGAGTTGGTTCAGGTCCGAGTGCATGATTTGAAGCTACTTTAGGGCGTCGTTTGCGCGCCGCCGGGTAGCCGTTTACACGGGGTGAGCTTCGAAGATCGCCAGGACTTGCTCGGTCATCGATCGGGGCGAATTACCTCGCACTGCTCGGCGGCCGAGTTAGGTAACTTGATTGATGCGGCAAGCAAGGTCTGCGAGACCGATTCCCGCAAAAGTCACGCACTGACGCTGTTGAAGTTGAAAAGCGGTTAGCCAGCACTCCGCTAACCGATTGGTTGTAAAGGAAGTTAATGGCACGCCCGGAGAGATTCGAACTCCCGACCACCAAGTTCGTAGCTCGAAAAGCGACCTTAACTATTTGTTTTAATTAACGTAATATGGGGCGCCCGTTGCCAAATATGCACCACCGTGTGGGGTTGTGCGGGACTGGATTACGCAAAAGTCCCGCGCAGAAACAAATAGGGCCCGACCCACGATTACCGTGTATCTGGACTTTTTTACCCGCGGCCCAAGTCAGCCGTCAGTTCGCGCACAATTCTCTGTCGCTCCTGTTCGATTAACTGACGGCGGGCGCGTTCAAACTCGGGGGGATTCTTGCGTGGCCCTTCGACGATTTTGAGCAAGTACCATCCACCCTTCACGTTAAGAGGGCCAATAACTGCGCCCTCGCTCGGATTTGACAAGTCTGCGTCAAAACGCGATTGCGCGTAGGCGACCGGTAGCCATCCCAGATCGCCTGAATGGTCCACGCCCGGGGTAGTTGCGTGCCCCGCTAAAGGCGAAACGATCTCTTCCGGCAAGAAGTCCTTGCCTGTGCTCACTTCCCGCAATACTTCTTCCGCCTGGGCCTTGGCGGCAAGATTGGCTTGAAGATCCCGGGGGTTGGCGACCGGAAAGAAGCGCGCAGCCAGGTGAATTTCTTCGGTTGCCAACCTTTCTTTGCGTTCCTCGTACAAGGATTTCAGTTCGGCATCGGTAAGTCGCTTTTCCATTTCACGATCGATATACATCTGGGCCAAGGCTTCCCGTTCGAATTGGGCCAGTTTGGCACGGTAGGTAGGGTCATGGTCGAGCGCCGCATCCTTTGCCTTTTGGGCGAACAACGTGTTGCGCCGCCACTCCTGTCTCAGCAAATCTCGCGCCTCGCCCTTAACGTGTACACGGTTGACGCTAGTGAGAAACGCCTCGAAGTTCTCGTCAGTCAGAGCGAACGCGTTGGGCCCTTGGGCCGCCCCCGACGAGGCACCTTCAAAGTTAGTGTCGGAACAGGCAATCAGGGCGGCTATGAAACCAATTGATATGAACATTCGGCAGTTTGGCATCGTGTCTTCTCCGGGCCGTATCTCGCTATTGTACGGGCGTTATCTTCCTGACCACATGATTGTAAAAGTCCGCCACATACACGTTGCCAACAGCATCCACGACAACGCAAGCCGTTCCGTCGAACTGCGCGTCGGTCGCAAGACCGCCGTCGCCGCTATTCCCCCAGAAGCCCGTGCCGGCAATGGTCGTAACAAAGCCATTGGGCAGAACGCGACGTACAGCATGCTGCCACGTGTCGGTGAAATACAGGCTGCCATCCGGCCCGAAACTCATGTTCCATGGCCAACGTGTCTGTATCCGACTTGCCGGCACGTCATCCACGACCAAATCGCCACCCAGTTCCCCACTGCCCACCACGGTGGTGAGCGTGCCATTTGACTCGACTCGGCGGATCCGCTGATTGTTCTCATCGATGAAGTACAGTAGGCCGTCTGGGCCAACGGCAAGCCCAGAAGGCCCATTGATAGGCGCCTCAACGGCCATCGCGCCATCGCTGGACAAGCCGTACTGACCGGTGCCCGCGACGATGCGTGCCCCACCGCCAGGCTCCACAGCATAGATCACGTCATTACCGAAATCGCCAATGTAAACAGTGCCGTCTGGCCCAACTGTCAGCCCGTACGGCGAATTCAGATTCAGCGCCGTCGCCAATCCCGTTGCGCCCTGGAACGCGCCATTCCCCGTTCCCGCGAATGTGGTGATCACACCATTGCGGTCCACGCGACGAACGCGCTTGTTGGTCCGGTCAACTATGTACAGCATGCCGTCCGGGCCGAGTGCAATGATTTCGGGATTCGCCAGACGCGCTGACGTCGCTGACCCACCATCGCCGCTGAAACCGAAGCCGTTCCCGCCCGCAACCAAATGCACGGTGTTGTCGGGCGTGACCCGGAGTATCCGATGATTAGCTTGGTCTGCGATGTAAAGGCTACCGTCGGGCGCCACAGCTAATCCCTCCGGATAGCTAAGCGCTGCGCTGAGTGCCAAGCCGCCAACTGCGCCGTACCCTCGGAAGCCAGTACCGGCGAATCGACTGACAATGCCGTGGCGGTTCTCGAGCAGCAATACATCGCCAGCATCGACCATCGCGTCCGCCGCAAGCGCCGCGGTCAATACTCCCACCCAATCCGAATCGACGTCTTGCAGCTTCACACCATAGGTTTGAGTGGCGCCACCGGCCAAGGGCATTTCGCTCAGCACCAGATGGCCGCCGGCATCCGTCTGCACTGACACAATGCCGCGCAGCGTGTTAACCGACAGACTCTGGTTAGCCAAAGGAGCGCCGTTGCGCAACACGCGTGCGGTGACGTCGCCTTCTTTGAGACTAAAGGCTCCAAGCGCACCACCCGAACGGTCGGACCAAACTCCATAGGCGAGCCCATTCGTGGGATGAATCGCCAGTCCAGTGTTGACGTTCCAGAACGTTTGCCCGTTTCGCTGCCGCGCGGCACTGTGCCCGACGATAACCGGCTCTTCGTAAGCCGGCTGTCCGCTGACCGGATCCAGCCGCTGGTAAACTACGCTGCTTTCGATCGAATCCTGGTTATTCAACCACAGTGCGTAGACGGTATTGTTAGCTCCTACGCTGATCGCCGGAGGCATGTAGTTGCCGCCATCGTAACGGCCCGGCCCCATGGCGATTGGCCCAAGCGTACGGATTACATTCGGATCTGCAGCGCTGCCATCGCGGTTGTCCGCGCTGACATCCACCCGGTAGTAACGCGGGGTTTGCACCCAACGGTTGACTTCCGTAGTTGCCACGACGGTGGAGAGATGTAGCTGACCATCACTTCCCGCGCGCATTCGCGCGGGCGAGAATTGCCCAGCCGGGAACGTATCTAGCAGGGTCTCGCCAATGAGTGTGTTGCCGTTGGCTCCTTCGAGCAGGACGTAGCTTAGTCCACCGACGTAGCCGCCAACGGCATCTTGGGAAGCGCTGGGCCAGCTCACGTGCACGTTGTTGGTCGAGTCAACGGCGAGCGCCGGGCTGCCGCGCAGCCAACTGTAGGCGAAATCCGCTGGCGCCGTAATCACGCCCAAAGTCTGAACCGGCAGCAGGACTTCACCCGTACTACTATCGAGCTTGAGGTAGCGCACGCGGGCGTCGGCCAGATCTTCCGAATCGAACCCAAGGTAACGCGTTTCGCGCCAGGCAATGTGCAGATCGCCATCCGTGCCAACTTCCGCTGCTGCCCAATAAGCTGTGTAATCCGGGTCTTCCGCGATCCGGTGATGGGCGACGCTGACATCACGGCCGAGATTTAGCGGTGTGCCGTCCAGCGGATGAGCCGATAGATCCAGAGAAACATGGTCCACATGGGCTCTGTCGAAGCACCAGGTCACTCCGCAAGGCCAAGTGGCCCAGATGACATGGATACGCCGCTGGAAATCAATGACAATCGCCGGGCCGGAGGCATAGTCCATGTTGTCCACCAAGCGCGTCGGCGCCACCAGGGTTCGACCGATCGGATCCATCACGGTGTAGAACACCGTCGACACACCGTTCCCGTTGGTAAAGTACGGACCTTGATCCCGATAAACAACGTGCAGATTGCCGTCAGTGTCGAGCGCCATGGACGGGAAGTGAGGATACTGACCGTCTTCACTCAACGTCGCCACGAAGCCGCTATCCGCGCTCAAAACGATATCGCCGACATCCGCTATTCCGCCGGCAACAGGCGCGACAGGACTGCTTTCACCGCTCAGCACTTTGGCACCAACAATCCCGCGTGCCAACACGGTGAAATCGCCTGCGATGGTGGGCAGATCCGACAAAGTAAAGCGACCGTCGCCGGCTGCGCTGCGCGGCGCGCCGCCCGTTCGGTTGGACCATACCAGCGCACCGCCCACCGGCGCGCCCTGCTCGTCCACGACGCGGCCCGTAATTGTGGTCAACGCATCGGCATGGATCGGCACCGATGCGCTTGCGTATGCGCTCTTTTCAGCGGCGTCGACGGCAAGTACCTCAATCATCAGGTTGGTCGCTTGCGCCAAGCTCGGTACCCGAATCCGGGTCTCGTAGGGCGCTGTGGTGTCCGTCGTCACACGCTGACCATTGACCCAGAACTCCACGCGCGCCACGCTGACGTCATCGCTTGCTTGCGCGGCAATGCTCAGCCATTGGCCTTCTATCACTGCTTCGCCGTCCTCGGGTGATAGCAGACCAACCGTCGGCGGCTGGTCCTCGGCGATGGTCACGTTCACCGGATCGCTCCAGGTGCTCTGATCCTGAGTATCCCAGGCAAGCGCCGCGACGGAGTAGCTGCCCGGCACGCTCTCGGTGACCGTCAACGAGTATGGTGGGTTGTACGCAGTACCCATAAAGAAGCCGTTGGCGTAGAACTCAACTCCGACGATGCCGAAATCGTCCACGGCGTTAGCAGTGAAGGTGACTGGCGTCCCGGCCAGGATCGTGATATCGCCCGCAGGCTCAATCAGGGTGACTGCGGGAGGGTGGTCGACCTCGATCGCGAAGCTATACGTCGGCGAAATGGAGGTGTCCCAGGTCCGGTCCCAGGCAACAAAATAAACGGAGATCGAACCACTTGACTGGTCCGCCGATGTCGGCGTGTATGAGAACTCGTATGGCGGCGCGCTCTTGTATCCATGGTACTCGCCGTTAACGTAGAACTCGACGCCGTACAAGCCGGCTACGTCGATCGCGTCAACATTGAAGAGCGAAGGTGTGTTTAGAGGTAGACGCGCTCCCGGCGCCGGATTGCTCAACGCAAACGCAGTAGGGCTATTTTGGATCACATTCACAGATACAGCCCCCGAACGCGTCGACAGCCCCAGTACATCTACAACTTCCGCTTCAAATGTGAATGAACCCGCCGCCACATCCGCGGCCCTTGGGCTGTAACCCCAAGAAAAATCCATTTCTCCCGAGGAGATCGTATTGAAGCTAGTTGAACTGTAGAAAATGCCGTTGATGTACCAATTTACTCGACTCACCGAGCCCTCATCGCTGATATGCAGCTCGACCGGCATTTCCAGTCCCTCGACCGCTATCTGACCCGAAACAGGCGTAGACATGGTGACTTGCGGGGGCGCATTGGCCGCTACGGAGACGGAAATCGGTGCGGAATCGGCCGCTCCGCCGCCCAATTCGTGCGCCCTCGCGGTTATCACCGCATCACCAACATGGCCGTCATTCAGCAAAACGAGTCTCTCGTACTGACCATCGATCGGACGTAACTCGGTGCCCACGCTCTGGCCGTTGACCAAAAAATTGACATACTCCACGGAGCCCCCCGCATCGGGATCCACTGCGTCTGCCGTCAGCTTGATATAGGTGCCTGCTTGCAATTGCGCTGCGTTCGAAGGCGCAGTGATACTCACCACGGGCAATTGACTTGGCTGAACGTTTACGGTGATCGGATCGCTCAGCGTGGTCAACCCGGCTCCGTCCGTGGCCCTTGCGTGGACGGTCATGGTACCTGCAATCCCCGCACTATACGGTACGGCAAAGCTGAAGCTGTGAGGCGGAATGCACTTGCTCGCACTATACGAACTATCGCCATTCGAGTACTCGACGCACGGCGGTCGCCCTCCGTCGTCACTTGACTCCGCCGTGACTGTGAGCATTGTGCTCGCGACAACGGTATCGCCTTCCGTGATACCCAACAAACGTACGACAGGGGATTGATTCGGCACGGCGCCAAGCACAATGGTTTCGGAGCGCGTTATGTTTCCGATGTTGTCTTCCGCTTCCACGTAGATGCTGATCGTTCCGCGCGCCACGTCGTTTGGGCTAACATTATAGTAGTGTGAGTGATTGACTATGCTTGTTCCCGCATAGTAGCTGTAGTATTGGTCTCCCTCGATGTAGTAGCGAATGTAGTTCACCCGCTCATTGTCGCTTGCCTGTACCTGCAACGTAATATGCCCGCCCGCTACGAACGTATCTCCGGGCGCCGGCGCCTTTACGGACAAGATTGGACTGCCACCGCCGAGCACAGACACAGTAGTACTCATCATCGGAGAACGAGCGCCAACACCGTCTACGACCAAAATACCCACGGAAACATCGCTGGTAGTCGCCGCGATGACAGGGATAGTGAGGTCGACATCGTAGGGTGCTTCCGCGCGTACGCCAGTTAGCACACCATTGAAGTAGAATTCCACCGATGACACGCCTTCAGCGTCGCTCACGTCCGCCCTGATTGTCATCACGTCGCCCGGGGCGAACACCGCGCCTGCTGCTGGCTGCAGGATATTTAGCAAAGACGGCGTATTCGTAAGGACTGTGAGCGTACGCTCGTCACTTTGGCCTGTGTTTCCGCCATAGTCGAACGCGCGCGCATAAACGCGTATCTCTCCCGCGGTATCATTGAGACGCACTCTCGCCGTAAACGGATCTCCCCTGTCACTCGCGACTAACTCTCCGTCAATGTAGAACTCAACCCTCTCCACTCTGACGTCGTCACGCGCCTCGGCTCGGAGAACCACTTCTTGCGAAGAAAAAAGAACGTTCGTCTCAGCCGGAGAAATGAGCGAAACCCGCGGCGCAAGGCCCATGGTATCTTCCGTTTTTCTGTATCGGCCGATCCACATACGACCCTGTCGACCTGCGAGATAGACGTAGTCCCCTGCAACGTCTATTCCGGTTGCGTCGTCATCACGAATCGCGCCGAAATCAATCAACCCCTGGTACAGGGGGTTCGTTGGGTCCGACATGTCGACAATTGGCACCGCATTCACGAACAAGATGTCAGCGAAAAAGGCATGGCCTTCACCGTTGAGTGCTAAATCCGACGGATAAAAGTCGTTGATAGAGCCGACCAAAGTCGGCGCCGTTCGATCGCGCAGGTCAAACACGCGGTACTTGTCGCTCGAGTAGGCAGCAACATGGGCGAACTCTCCATCGAACTTGATTGCCCTAATCGCTGTACTGAATTGGAAGCTAGTCAAAATAGCTGGTGCGGTGGGATCGGAGATGTCCACAACAACGAGATTGCTGAGGTCTCCCGCTACCAGCGTGTTGTCATGCGCGGATACAACCTTCGACCCGAGCGTTGCAACCGAACCGATTTCGACCGGTGCCGTCGGATCGTCTAGACTTGCAATACGTACAGCACTTCCGTCCGCCACCACAAGTAGATTGCGGACTGTCGTGACATCGCCAACCGAGCCACCCGTGTCCCATTGCCCGACAACGATCGGATTTGCGGGGTCCGCAATGTCCAACACGAAAACGCCTTGGTCTAACGTTGCTGTGTACGCGTACTTACCGTTCACATGAATACGTTTTGTTTGGGACGGCAGGTCAAGGCTGCCGACGAGTACCGGCGCTAACGGGTTGCTGACATCAACCACAAGTACGCCGGCGGCGTCCGCAGCCACGTAAGCATAGGTGCCAGCGATGGTGACATCCCAAATCATAGAAACGGGCAAATCGATGTAGGAAGTAGGCTGAGGATCAAAGCGCTCCACTTCAACCGCAACTTGCGTCTCTAATCCGGAATTGCGAACAGTGACAGCCGCACTTCCCGCGTTCCCCGCGAAAATCTCTCCATCGGTGATGCCGAAGCTTACGACCGAGAGGTCCGTCGAGGAGTATGTTGTGCCCGTGAGCCCGGAGGTAAGATCAATTGTACTTCCGTCGACGAGTTGACCTGTAACTTGGAGCTGCAGGCTGCTCTCGCCATACAAAGAATTGAATATCAGACGCGGATTGTCGGGGGTTACATTGATCGAAGCGAGCACGCCGGCGAGTGATCTGTCCGAGGCGTTCGTCGGATCGGATCCGGCCAACAACTCCAGCGCGTCGGCGACA
Organism: Pseudomonadota bacterium; assembly: GCA_021821045.1. Classification (GTDB taxonomy): domain Bacteria; phylum Pseudomonadota; class Gammaproteobacteria; order JAADHS01; family JAADHS01; genus JAKACW01. The sequence continues at coordinate 19,833 of JAKACW010000053.1, read as the reverse complement.
CCGTCGCCATCGGTGTCCGCCGACAATGGATCAGTTACAAACCCGTCCGCGCCAAGGGTAACTTCTTCGCCGTCGTTGATCCCGTCTCCATCGCTATCGGGATTGCGCGGATCGGTACCCAAGCCGAATTCTTCCAGTGCTGAAAGACCGTCTTCATCTTGATCTTCGGCGGCGTCGATCGGGTCGTTAGGATTCAGGCCATTGCCAAGTTCATAGTCATCGGGTATCCCGTCGCCGTCCTTATCGCCAGCGGTGATGACATTGACCTGTTTGACGACCACCACCTCGTCTTTCCGCGCGGAGATCAACGCCGTGCCGCTGGAAACGGCTGTCACCAAACCGTCTGCGCTCACGGTCGCAATAGCGCCATTGGTGGAGCGATAGTTGGTTCCGCTGGCGCCCCCGGTAACATCAACAGAGGATCCGTCGGCATAATTGGCCGTGACGCCCAGTTGCAGCGTGGTCCCAGCACCGTTGATCGTTACAGGCAGCGCATCGGCAAAGGACAAGGAAACGGGAACAGGGTCGAGATTATCGAAATAGATTTCGCTGACTTCGTTGACGCTGTTCGCCAGCAGAGTGAAATAGTCGCTTTGGCCGGAGGTGGTGACGCCGTCGCGCACGCATGTGGCTCGGGCTCGGACATTGCCCATGTTAGTCGGGACATTGGGCATCGCCCAACTGCCGTCGGGGGAAACTTGAATCGTCCGATTGAGGATATTGATAACGCAGTTTTCATCAAGTTGGGCATGTGCTAGCGGCGCAAACACAGCTACAAGAACTGCGAACGCGGCGCGAAAGGCGATTTTATTCTGTTTTATCATTTTTGCCCGACTTCGTCTATTTAACTAATTTATCTCATGTCTCGTTCCTCCTTGAACGTTGCCCCTCATTTCGTCTTCCGGGGTATATTTAATTTAAATACTCATCCACAACTTGTTTGAAGCGCTCAAAAGGGACCGCACCGCTAATCATCGTGGCATCTTTGAGAACGCCGTTCTCCACTCGCCCAACAAAAAACGCCGGTGTGCCCTGCACGGTGAGCGCCAGCCCTTCCGCCAAGTCGTCTTCCACTTCCTTGGTTTGCGCTGGATCTTCGAGACAAGCCGTGTAAACGGCTTCATCCAGACCGAACTCCTTCGCCTTAGTCATATAAAATTCCCGACCCAAGGAGCGCGGGTTATCGAACAGGGCATCACGCATCGGTTCGAACTGACCCTGCGTGCCGGCGCAGTTAGCTGCAACAGCCGCCTCTTTGGCCAGGCGATGAAAATCCAATGGGAAATCCTTCATCACGTATTGCACCTGGCCGGTCTTTATATAAGTGTCCTTGATCTGCGGCAGCGTCTGGTTGTTATGCCGTGTGCAGAACGGACACTGAAAATCAGAAAACTCCACAATCGCCACCTTTGCCGTGCTCTCGCCAAGCGTCGGCTCATCGGCGAGCTTGATTTCCGCCGCGCCGGAACCAACGGCAGCTTTGCCCGCCTGCAACGCGTCCAGCTGCTGGTGCAGGTCCGCGACTTCGCTTCGCAGCGCTTTGACTTCCGTTCGAATCTCCTGCAGCTGCTTTAGAATCTCGTCAGCCAGCCAATCTGCATTAGCACTTGAATAACAGGGCAATACAAGTGCGGACGCCAGAATGAAGCTCACATACAACTTGGATCTTTTCACGGAATCTCTCATTTGGTCGACAAATCGATCACGTCTTCTTATTTAAAAAGACCGTCCTTTTCCAATGCGACCAAGAATCTCTTCTGACCAAAAGTTCTATTCTTCACACTTTTAGCTTTCTCACTCTCGGCCTTCAACTGTTCGCCGCTTAGAGTCGACAGTACTTTTTCAACCTGTACGAAAGAAGCTTTCAATACCGGAAACTCCTGCATAAATGCTTCTGTTTTTGTCTTCGAGCCTACGTCAACGATGTGCGCAGATAACCGCTTTAAGCTCTCGGTGTCGTAATTCAAGAGTGCATATTCGTACATAATCAGTAGCCCTGGGAGGTCCTCAGAATTTTCCGCTAACCTACTATTCGCGACCTCCACAACTTCATCATACTGCCCTGCGCGCCACAGCGCGCCCAGTGATTCACTGTTTGGTACACCCGCTGCGTAGCCAATCGACAGGAAGAGACTTAGAAAAATTGCCAGAATCTTTTTCATTAGTCGTTCTCCAAAAACAGAAATCCGGGCGACCTAAATTTATTATTCCAGTCAATCGGCACGCCCCCATCTACATAGTTGTCCGCATAATTTGGATTGGGCCAGAGTTTTCTATTTTTATCGTTAGGCTCAAGGTAAAATATACTCTTAACCATAGATGGCACGACAGCGTCATAGCTTGTTCCCCTTGAGATCTGCACGCCTGCGTCCCAGGCTACATCGGCCGCCGGCGAATTCGATGTTCCGAAATAGTTTGCTAGCGTCAGCAAAGGATCTGGCACACCAACGGCGTCCATAGCAAGCGCAACAAGCATATTGGAAGCTTTTGACAGCCGAGTAGGTATCCCTTCCCAAGTCGCAACTGCGCCAAGACCGGCATTTCCTGCATTCTCTCCGACCGGATCTTGAACCGGGTTATACAATCTGACGGTTGGACTAGCAGCGTTATCTGGACGTCCAACATAGTCCCCGGCTCCAGCATTCCAGAACCAGGTTCCGTTTGATGCCAGAAATACGCGAGTTGCAATATCATACTTTGCATTGACCCGGGACGCGAAGGCGAAGGCCCTATCGACATCGGTACGGATTATATTTTCGACTTCTGCCCCCGCCAGTGGCAACACAATATTTACTTCATTTGGATCCGCACTGCCGCCGCCAATATCTAGCCTGAACTGATAGACCCCGCCAATCTTCGGGTTGTTAAGCTTCGCATTCCTAAGAGTTTCCGTGTTCAAAAATTCCCCCGAGTGCGGTCCCGCATATCGAGTCCAACGGACATAGGGCAGTTCTGTTTCCCGAACATGATCCGGCGTAAGATGAGGAATAAGGTTGACGTAGAAGTCGTCTACACGGAAATCTGGCGTTACAACTTCCTTGAAGAAAACAGCGTGATGTTTACCTGGAGCAACATCTGGATTCGTTACGTCAATGGCCTTAGGATCGAATGGCCAATTATTGTGCCCTGGAATCTCAATTGAGTTAGTAGAAGCTGAGTCGAGAATTTCGATCACATCCACTTTCACTACATCGACTGTCACTTCTGAAGTCGCCGAGGCAGAGTCACATTCTGAACATGTTGCGGTCAATTTAGCTACGAAAGAGCCTTCACTGGTGTACGCATGGCGTGCTTCCCGGGAGTCTGCCGTGCCACCATCAGCAAAATCCCAAGAGTACTGCACGTTGTCGCACCGTTCAGTTATCGACGTTGCATCAAACAACAGCGGGGGGACAACACCGCCCCCATCCGGGCGTTTCAGATTTGTCACATAGCGACTGGCGCCCTCAACTTGAGCGGTCGCGGAAGTGACACGAATTGGCTTCGGGTCGCCACCTTCGCATTTCATACACTCCCCTGCGTCTTGCGAGTCATCCGGAAAACAACCGCTGCAATCGGCAGGGCACTTCTTGCAAACAGGACAGTTATGCGCACACGCGCTCGAACCCGGCGGCGTACCACAGTGCCAGCCAGCCTTGATCACACCCACACCCGAGTTGGACTCGACGATGCTGCCATCGACGCTCACCGTGCCCAGGCCAATAGAAACGAACTCTTCCAGGTCGTGGTCGTAGGAGAACATTTCAACTTCCGCGCCTGGAGCATGACCGTCGACATTGGGCAGCGTGAGCTGCGCCGGCGGATCGAATTTCGCGCCCGCGGGCTGAATGGTGACGATGAATTGCGGTTGCATGCCGTTAGGCGGCGCCATCGGCACTTTCGATGCGTTAACCGGTGTTACAGACAAGAAGCCTTCCTTTGCTCCGTCGGGGAACGTCACCGAGGCCGCTTTCACCTTGAGCTTGAAGCCCGGCACTTCGGCCAGAGTAAGTTCCGCGTCCTCGCGACCTACCCAAACGGCGTTTTCCGTATCCAGCTTGACCATGTAGATGGGGGCGGAAAGCGGGTTGTCCGCACCGGCCACCGTCACTAGATTATAGGACAGGGTCGGGTATTCGCCGCCCGCAGTCGTCGTGCTTCCGTCGGCGACCAGATGTACTGGGCCGACGGGCGCCTGCAAAATCTTGAACTGACCTTGTGCGTCAGTGACCGCTTGACGGGTGGTGCCGTCAACGCGAATCGTCACACCCGGCAGGGGTTTGTCTTGGTTATCCAGCACCACACCCGTGATAGTGGTTTGGCCCGGATCGGCAGGCTTGAGGGCCGACGCGGTGAAGCCGGCGTTGAGCTCCGTACCCACCAGCTTGGCGGTGACGCGATGGATATCCATGCCGGCCTCAGAGCCGAGCACGAAGTGGGCACTGGCGCGGCCGTCGCTGTCCGTGGTGGAGACGATGGTCTTTTCGCCATTTTGGAACTTGCCGCTGCCGGCCGTCACCGAAAATTCCACCTGGGAGCCCGCAACGTAGTTAGCGCCTTCGTCAGTCACCGCCACCACGAGGGGCAACGGCAGGGGTTGATTCACCGCACCGCGCTGATTGTTGCCCGAGTTTATGCTGACTTTGTTGCCGGGGTTGGCCTGGGCGCTGGCATAGAACAGCACTTCGCCTTCGAAGCCGACGGCTTTGACGCGCACCTGGTTGTTGCCCTGGCCGGCGCGTGAGCCGAGCTTGAAGGTCGTCGACGCAATTCCGTTGGCGTCGGTGGTGGCGATCACGCCTTGGCCTTCGCCGTCGGTGCCCGCACCGAGCACGCCGTCGCCCTGCACCACGCGGAAAACCACTTGCTTGTCAGCCACCGGCTGACTCAGTTCATCGGTCAGCTTAACCAGCAGGGGCTTCGGCAGCACGTTGCGGATCTTCGCTGACTGGTTCTGGCCAGAGACCAAATCGATTTGCTTGCCGTGGGGAACCACGTACTTAATCGTCACCGACGCCGTGGACGTGTTGCCCACATTATCAGAAGCGCTAACGGTGATGGTGTTGTCGCCTTCGATGAGGGCGACATTTTCAGCCAGATAGCTGCGGTTCGAAACCGTTGCGGCCACGCCGTTGACGCTAACCACAGCCTGATCTTCGCTCACCGTGCCGCGCACAATGTCATTGATCAAACCCGTAACGGCAACGGTCGGCTCGTATACCGTCTTGCCATCAGCAGGGTTCTCGATGGTGACATAGGGCGGCGTCGTGTCCAGCGACACGGACACTACCGCCGTCACCTCATTGCCGCGCGCATCAACCGCGCGGGCAACGATGGTGTTGTGCCCTTCTTCCAGAGCCACGTTGATCTGCCAGGCGCCACCGGAATGGCTGACCGGCACGCCGTTAACCGTCAGAGTGGCGTTCGGGTCATCAATTGAGCCGGCTACGCGAACAGGTGATGCGCCGAGAGTCGACAGCGTGGCAGGCGTGTCGATGATGAGCACCGGCAGCTTCCACTGGGTCGGATCATCCGGAAACACGTCTTCGTCATTGAGATGGCCATCGCCGTCTCGATCCGTGTCCGAGTTGTCGCCGATGCCGTCGTTATCCAAGTCCGCCCACTCGTTAGGATCATTGGGGAACTTGTCAGCGTCGTTCAGATAGCCGTCGTTGTCGCGGTCGGTATCGGCGTTGTCGCCGGTGCCGTCGCCGTCGATGTCGGACGATTCGGTCGGATCAATGGGGAATGCGTCCACATTGTTGTTGACGCCGTCGTTGTCGCGATCCGGATCGGTGTTGTCACCGACGCCGTCGTTGTCCAAGTCGGCCGTTTCGGTCGGATCATTCGGGAAAACGTCGACGTCGTTGTTCGCGCCATCACCGTCGCGGTCAACGTCGGCGTTGTCGCCGATGCCATCGTTGTCCAAGTCCGCCCACTCAGTGCCATCGTTCGGGAACAGGTCGAGATCGTTGTTGATGCCGTCGCCGTCCCGATCCGGGTCGCCATTGTCGCCGATGTGGTCGGCATCCATGTCGGCCCATTCAGTGGGATCGTCGGGGAACGCATCGGCAGTGTTAAGAAATCCGTCACCGTCGCGGTCGTCGTCCAGCAAGTCGGGGATCAAGTCACTGTCCAAATCCGGCGGTGTGCTGGCCGCATCGAGCGGATCGCTGTTGAACAGCTCCTCGATATCGTTGGTGTAGCCGTCGCCATCCCGGTCGGTGTCAGTGTTATCACCAGTGCCGTCGCCATCGGTATCTGTCCACTCGGCGGGGTCGTTGGGGAACGCATCGCCTTCGTTGGCTACGCCATCACCGTCGATATCGCCGTCGAGGGTATCGGGAATGCCATCGCCGTCCATATCCGGCGGCACGCTGGCGGCGTTATTGGGGTCAAAGCCGAGTTCGAGTTCATACGTGTTGTTGACGCCATCGCCGTCGCGGTCGGGATCGGAGTTATCACCAATGCCGTCGACGTCCAAATCAGCCCATTCGGAGCCGTTGTCGGGAAACAAGTCTTGGTCATTGCCCACGCCGTCGCCGTCGCGGTCGTCATCGATTGCATCTGGAATTTTGTCGCCATCTAAATCGGGCGGCGTGCTGGTGGCGTCCTTCGGATCGGTCGCAAACTGAGCTTCGATATCGTTGCTGAAACCATCGCCGTCGCGGTCGGGATCGCTGTTGTCACCAATCCCGTCGTTGTCCAGGTCAGACCACTCCGCGGCGTTGTCCGGGAAAGCGTCTTCGGCGTCTGCAATACCGTCACCATCGCGATCGGTATCCAGGGCGTCCGGAATGCCGTCGTTATCTTGGTCGGCCGGTTCGCTGGCAGGGTCCAGCGGGTCAGTGCCGAGTTGGATTTCATAGTCGTCTTGAATGCCGTCGTTGTCGTCATCGGTGTCCGCGTTGTTGCCGATACCGTCGCCGTCGCTATCAACGGATTCGGTCGGATCTTGCGGGAAAGCATCTTGACCGTTGGCAACGCCGTCACCGTCGATGTCCGCATCCAGTACATCCGGAATACCGTCGTTATCGATGTCGGAGGGTGCGCTAGCCGGGTCATCGGGATTGGTGCCAGCTTGGATCTCGTAGTCGTTGCTGATGCCGTCGCCATCGCGGTCCGCGTCTTCGCTATCAGGAATGCCGTCGCCATCTTGGTCTGCGCTTTCGCCAATCAAAACGTCATCGATCAACCAAGTGTTGACCGTGTCGCCAACCGTTTGAACGAAACGGATTCGAATGGCCTCGCCTTTGTAGACGCCCAGTGGAAAGATCTGTTGTTTGTAGCCGGCGGTGTTGTCGACCGCCGTATAGGTGCGCAGCGTCATCCACTCGCGGTCTTTTTTCCGCGCGTGAGTAACCTTGAAGCGGATTTGCACTTCTACGCTGTCGTTCGCGCCCAGTTCGAGACGGTGCCAGAAGCTTAAGATGGGATTCTTTGAGTCGGCCGGAATTAGAATATTGCGCTTGAGTTCGGCCGTTTGTTGGCGGTTGTTTTCTCTCTTACCGCCTTTTAGCGTTTTTTCCTTCGGATTGTTATCCAGATGGCGCTTGCCGGAGAAGCTGGTGCGGTCGTCGCGATCGCGACTGATGGACCAAAAGCCCTGGGTGCGCCAATCGCGCTTGGGATTGCGCAAGGTGTAGTCGTCATCGTCCGCTTCGGCCTTGTCATCGTCGTCTTCGACGTCTTTTTTGTGGGCCGGCTTTTCGAAGTCCGTGAAATATGGATAGCTGAGCACGGGACGGCTATCGTCCTCGCGCTCATCGTCGTCGTCACTGGCAAAAGACACCGGGCTGAACCCGATGCCCAAACTGAGAACCAGGGCAACGAAAAACTTAAACCGTTTTGTCATCTCGTCAATTTCGTATTGTTGTGTAGTTCGTTTCTTCTTTAGGTTTCCCATGCGCTCTAAACGGCGCAGTCACTGTATGGAAACCGTGAGCCTTATCGTCCCCACGTTTTGAGAACTCAAGCCCAGTTTTGGGGTTGAGCAATTTCCTTGCCAAACTACTGGGATCTTTTAAAAACAAGCGGATACGGTAGGACGGGTGCAGTAGCAATTTCTAAACTGCAAAGGATTCCGACACTTATCTCGGGTAAAAAATATTTTCGAGAAAAGATAGACTTAGACTCAGTCTCAGGCGGCGATGCCGCGGCCGAAGCATCGTGCCGGAACTCACTAACCCGTTGCGGACAGTGGTCGATAAAGACTCCGGCTATCTCGGGAATTCGACTTCGGCATCAGCGGATGAAATCCACTCTATATATAGCCGCGGCACTTGCGATCACGGTCGGTATCGTTCTGCTTTCCGGTCCTGTCGATCACCGACGGTCGACAGCGCTCACGCCCGTAACACCCGCCGCCCAGCGTGCCGTTGGAGACGTGCCCGCTTATCCCATAACTCCCAAGTTCGTGGATGCAACACTCGACGCCGGTTTGCTTCACGCTCACCTTCAGGGCGATGACAAGCTCACCGGGTTGAACGAAACCCTCGGCGCGGGCGCGTGTGCCTTCGACTACGACAACGACGGTTGGATCGACATTTTCGCCGTAGGCGGGTCGGGGCAGACTCGGTTCTACGGCCGGCACTACTGGTGGCAAAAGCCGCAACGGCACAGTCTGTACCGCAACAAGGGCGACGGGACATTCATCGACGTCACCGAGCCCGCGGGGCTTGTTACGTCCAGCTGGGGCATGGGCTGTGCCGCCGCCGACCTGGACAATGACGGTGATAGCGATCTCTTCATTACTCAGTTTGGAAAGAACGCGCTGTACCGCAACAATGGCAACGGTACGTTTAGCGATGTCAGCACCGAGGCCGGACTGAACCAAGATGTCTGGTCTACTTCTGCCGTGATTGCCGACGTAGATCTCGACGGGTTGCTCGACATCTACGTGGTGAACTACCTGCGCTACGTCAAAGGTGCCCACACATTCGAGGCCTTCGGCGGATTCGACTTGGGGATGAGCCCTGCATTCGAGGCCAAGCTGTATGACGGCGTCCCTAACCAGCTTCTCAAGAACGAAGGCGGCCTGCGCTTCAGGGATGTCGCTGTCGAGGCGGGAGTCGATGACGCCAGCGGTCGGGGCCTGCATGCCCTGTTCCTCGATGCCAACAACGATCGATATCCCGATCTGTACGTGGCGAACGACGCGGGCTTTCCCAATCAACTGTTCCTCAACAACCGCGACGGCACGTTCAACAACGTTTCCACCGATTGGAAGGCCGGCATTTCATCAGCAACGTATGGCGTAGCAGCCAGCGATGTGGATCACGATGGCGATCTCGACGTGTTCTTGAGCAGCGCCGCCGGTGAGCTTCCCAAACTGCTCATCCATGGCAGCACTCCGAGTTGGCTGCGTACTCACTTCGAGTCACAGCATGCATACCGTGACTTGGCGCGACAACTGGGCATCGCCGACGAGCGATTTGTCAGCAACGAACTGTGGGGCAGCGCGTTCGGTGATTTCAACAACGACGGCCATGTTGACCTCCTGGCCTTGGCCGGACTGCACACCCCCGACCCGACGAGCTACAAGGTGTCGCAGGGACAAGCCAAGTTGCTGTGGCTGGGCAAGCACGGCGGCGCTTTCGTTGCCGTGAACAATACTGCAGTGCCCTTTGCTGACCGGCTATCAGGACGCGGCCTCGCAATCGCCGATTTTGACAACGATGGCGATCTGGATGCCTATATCAACAACAACAACGATCTTAACCAGTTCCTGCGCAACGACACACCGAGCAGTGGGCAATGGATCGGCTTCCGCGTACTCCCCGCGTCGGCAAATCGGGACGCGGTGGGGGCGACCGTTCGCTTGACGACCAAAGATAGTACCCAGTTCGCCGTCGTCGGAAATCGAACCAGTTTCTTGTCCCAGAGCGACGAGCGTGTCCATTTCGGACTGGGCACCGTAGACGGCGTCCTTGCTGTGACTGTGCAATGGCCCGATGGATCATCAGCGACATTCCAGAACCTCGAGCCGAACCGGTATTACATACTCCATCCGCGCAATGCGCCGCAAGCGAGCCCACCAGCGTCGCCCACGAACCCAACCCCGCGGTTGCGGCTGGCCCTGGGTCCGGATGATCCCAACAACCGCGCTGCATATGTCGGGCTTTTCAGCAATGCCCCTGCCCGTCTCTCGGCCGACGAGTACCACGCGGCGCTGCGCGATCCCAACCTCGAAGTTCGTCTAGCCGTCATCAACGCCCTCACGTTGCCTGGCGATCCGGAAACCTTCCGATGCTTGATCGCAGCATTAGCGAATGACATGGCGGAAGTCCGCCTTGCCGCACTCGAAGGGCTACGCCAGGTGGAGAACGAATATAGCTCCCGCTGGTTACTGCGCATGTTCGATGATCCTGATCCCCGTGTGCGGCGCGCGCTGGCGCAGATGTACGCCTTTTTCTTCCGGGAAGAGGAAGCCATGGTGCATCGCAAACATCTGGCGGTGCCGTACTTGATTCGGATGCTGGACGATTCTGACCAGGAGGTGCGCTTGGCCGCCATCCTCGCGCTCGGAGAAGCCGAGAACATCCGGGGCGTGAATCCACTCATCGCGCTGCTCGACGACACGAACCTGGCCGTGCGCGCCGAAGCCGCCCGCGCCCTCGGCCGAATCCGCGAACGCGATGCCGCACCCGCGTTGATCGGCGTGGTGCAGAGTTCCGGACAACCTCCCGAAGTGAAAGCCCAAGCACTCATCGCACTCAAACGCCTGAGCGAACCGCGACTGGCAGAGGTAATGACCGAACTGTGGGCTGACTCAGCTGAACCCAGCGTTCCACTCCAGACGTTCCTGGCCATACGCCAGGACACCGTCGATGGAATCGTATTCAATCCCGTATCGCTTGCCACACAAGCCATCGACGCGACCGCCTCGCGCGCCCTGAATAAGACGAATACCCTCTTGCTCTGCCAACTCTTGGCGGATCTTCGCGACCCCCGTGTGCTGCGCATGCTGGGGACACTCAGCAAACACAAGGACACCGACATCCGCGCGGCCGCGATGATGGCGACGGAACGGCATCAGTCAAACGCTCAACTTGCGGCCGCCGACACGTCAGCGCTGCAATCGTTCAGAACTTCGCTCCGGCAAGACCTCAAACCGGGGGCATTTCTCCCCACGGCACCGGCTAACGTCAAAGCCGCGATGCAGCATCCCGACGATGAGTTCAAGACCGCCGCCCTCGAACTGGTGAGTGAGCGCAGAGAGGCATGGGCCACGGACTTGCTGTTCGACATGGCGATCGCCGATTCACTCTCCGTAGAGCTGCGCGCAACGGCGTTTCGTCATCTCGCAACGCGCGCGAACGTCAAGGTTAACAATGCGATGGTGGTCTTACTGGCTCGAAAGGACGACCCAGCCCGCCTTGCGGTTGTGGAGGCGGCGTCCCTGGACGATCCCCGCATCAAAGAGCGCATGTGGGCAATATTGCGTGACGGCAGCGAGACACCTGCTATGCGGCTCGCCGTGGCGCAGCGATTAATGACGATAGCACCGGACGAAACTCTGGCCGTGGTGCGGGGTGGGTAATGATCACTTTACTTGATAAAGAACGCATCAGTCTGCGAAACCTGTTCGCCGTTATCCTCGCGGCGGCAATAACGGGGTTCGTCACCTATCTCTGGCCGGTACACGCCATTTGGGCCCAGTGGACCTATGTTCTGCACACCGCTCTGGGAATCGCCATGACCCTGTGGCTGCTCCCGTACACGTGGCACCACGTGCGCCGAACGGTAGGGCTGCGCCGGCCCATGATTATTCTCAAAGGAACATTGTCACTCTTCGCCGCCGTTGCGCTCATCGGCACGGGCGTCCACATTGCCATCGCCGGACAGCAGGAAGCCTTGCGATGGATTTACGACTACCACATCGTCGCTGCCCTTGCCGTCGTCGCTTTCCTCGTGGGCCACATCGCGCTGCAAAAGGTGCCGGTCCGAACCGGACAAAATCGCGGCACCCGAGGTTATCAGACCCTGCAACCCAAGGTGTGGATCGTTTCCGCCATCAGTCTTGTGGTGACATTTGGCGTGATCGGCGCGTTGTCAGCCGTGACCAGTGCCCTTCCCTCCACGTACTCCAATCAGCCGATGGCCGGCTCCTATGTGTACAACTACGGTGAGCATCCGTTCCGACCGAGCCAAACAGAAACCGACGGGGTCACTCACTTCGTCGACGAGCGACAGATCGCCGGCTCCGACGATTGCGCAGTGTGCCATACGGACATCGCCCGTCAGTGGCAATCATCCATCCACGGGCGGGCGGCGTCCGACCCAGCCTACGTTACGAACGTCAGTCTGTTGGCCACCAAAAAGGGGATCGAAGCGACACGCTATTGCGAGGGTTGCCATGCTCCGGTGGCTCTATTGACAGGCCAGCTCTCCAAGGGCGGCGTCCATGGCGGCATCAAGGACAGCACGGCAAATCGTGAAGGCGTGAGCTGCATGGGCTGTCACGGCATCAGTCAGATCATCCATTTGAAGGGCGTCGCCAGTTATCGCTTCACTCCACAAAACGATTACCTGTTCGCTGACCGAAGCGGTCCACTCGTCACCAAGCTGCGTCATTTCCTAATCAAGGTCAACCCGCGCCAACACCGCACCGACATGGCGCGCAGCATTCTCGCCAAACCTGAAATCTGCGCCACTTGCCATGCTCAGTTCATGGATAAGGATCTCAACGCCTGGGGCTGGGTCAAAATGCAGGATGACTACAGCGCGTGGCTGGCCGGCCCGTTCTCCGGGCAATCGGAACATACGTTCGCGCATCAAACGTCGATGCGCTGCCAGGACTGCCATTTTCCGTTCGTCGCTGGCGCGGACCCCTCCGCCAACGCCGAAGGCAAGTTCCGCTCCCATCGATCCCTCGGCGGCAACACAGCCATACCTTACGTGATGGGCGATCGAGAACAGTTGATCGAAACGCAGGCATTTCTCCAAGCCAATCGTATGACGGTAACCATCGAGAAGCCCGTGAGAGCGGATGCCAAGCAGGACCAAAAACTGGTGCGTGGATCGATGCGCTCTGACATCGAAACCCCGGCGTACTACTACCTAGGTGAAACCGCCAAACTGCGCATTACGGTCGCAAACACGCTCGTCGGCCACGACTTCCCCGGCGGCACCATCGACATCAACGAAGCCTGGCTGCACTTCCGAGTGACCGACGCGCAGGGCTTTGTAGTGTTCGAAAGCGGCGGACTGGAAGAAAACCTCGACGTTGATCCAGAGGCTCATTTCTACCGCGCCCTCGCCATCGATCGCCACGGCAACCATGTGTGGAAGCACGATCTGTTCAACATGATCGGTGAGCGCGACCGTAATGTAATCCCGTCGGGTAAAACAGATATTGTCGAATATAAGTTCGAGGTGCCGACCTGGGCCAAAGGGCCGCTCAGCGCCGCCGCGGTACTGCGCTACCGTAAGTTGAACGCCCAGTATGCTAAATGGGCGCTGCAGGACCCGAATATTGAATTGCCGATCGTCGACGTGGCTCGGGACGCCATTCTTCTCCCGTTACGGGACAAGACTCCGGTATCCGTAGACCGATAGCTGTTTGCGGAGCGCGCGCCGAGACGTCGTGCGACACAACCGATGTCGCGCAGGATCCCACTCAACAACCTTTAGCGCGTACCAAGTAACGGATTCTCTACTGGTCCGGCACCCTTCTGAATCTCTTTCAGCGTCCCGTCGGGGCTGAAAATAATGCGTGTAAGCTCCGACTTATTGGCGGACAGGTGATTTATTTCTGAGTAGTTATATACGTAGTGCAACTCTTGTCCGACGGTTTCGATTGATTGCGGGGCGCCGAGCAAACGTGTTGTGTCCTCTCGCGTGGTTTGTCCTGTCTTTAACTGTTGTTGAAGTTCTGGTGTAATTTCGGTTCCGGTCTTGTATGCCATAGCGTTCTCAACGCTGGCGCACCCGCTCACAATCGTTAGTACGGCAAACGCCGCCACTGTCACTTTTGCCCTTGTCATCCGATGACTTCTCCTTAGTTTTAATAGCGCACTCGCCGTTCCCACGTGTCGTTAACATACACATCAATGGCAGCCGGTGGTTGCGGGTTCTGCCATGTTACTTGGTCAAACACATCGACGGTATAGGTTTCCACGGAATCACCGCTAGAAACGTGCTCGATATATTGTCCCACCTGATTTCCAACACATGCTCGGATCGGCGCGTTTGCAGCGAATCCGTCCTCTTCTCCTGTTTGCAGTTCGGAGACGCGGACTTCGCCGGTAAGTTCATACCTTACGTGCCGAAACGGCAGATTCGACTGTTGCGGCGCTGTCTGGCCCTGAACAACGTACTGCCCCGCCCATGCCGGTCGTAGTCCGTTCGGGCACGGGTCATACGGGTCGTATACTTGTTGCGCCCAAGAACCACCATCGTCGCGGGAGCCCGCTAAGTCGCAAGTTGGAAATCCACGTCCCTTAGCAAGATGGCGATACAATTTTTCGATGGGACCAACGCATTCGCCGAACTGCGTCGCTCCCCCCGGATTCGAAAGGCACAGCAGCACCTGGCAACCCCAGTCGTCGCTACTAGCCGTCGGAGTAAACAATGCCGGGGCAACACCGACGATGACTGATGCAATGTATTTTCGCATTCCACTACCTTTTTGTTGGTTCGTCGCGCTCGGTTGAAGATACGTAATCCCGTGTTTGGAATCGTTGGGAGAGCCACGCCGCCCAACGCTGGGCAGCGCGAATAAGTTTTGCTCGATACTGGATGTTGTATTGCGGCGTACGTGAATGGTAGTTCGCCGCCCTCGTCCACAGATCGCCCTTATCATGGCGGATATGGCCACGAATCCGCCATGTTGCTAACTCATAGGAATAGCACCCGGGTTTCGCCACATCTTCCGCTGTTATTCCGTATCGGGCCAAGTCCGCCAAATACGCCGTATTAAACTGCATCGGACCGACGTCGTGCGATCCGTTTCTATTCTGGACCCATTGTCCGGGTCTGCCGTTCTCAATCTCGGCTACTGCCAACACAATGTTGGCCGGTACGTCGTACTTTACAGCCGCTATGATCGAACACATAACGCTCTCCTGCAGCATCGGTGGAAAATCGGCAATCAAGCTATTTGCCGCTTTCGTGTTTAGACTGCGCTTTTTCGACGAACGCCTGGATTTCCGGGTTATCAGTTGGCGTTGCCGATGGGCCGACACGGTCGTCGCTGAATTCGTGCGTTTCGTCGGCCTGCTTCTCGTTGAAACCGTGGGAATGTATCGCCGCCGCAATCTTTCCGCCCAGGGTTTCCGAAGTCGCACTCTTAACGCTGTTGCCCAGGTCGACGGCTTTTTCTCTTGCTACTTGGCCCGCTCCTCGCGCGAGATTGGCGCCCATATCGGCGGCAAATCGAACCCCGGTATTTATAGCCTGGGATAGGCCCCCTCCTCCCGCGGAACCGCTATTCGCGCCGCGCGAAAACAGGCCACTACTCGTCGCCATGTGTTGTTGGGCTTCTTTGAATGCAGCGTGCAGTGCTGCGCCGCCACCCATCGTGGATTTTGCCCCCGCCATTGCCGCAGAACCGCCGGTCGCGGCTGCCGCGGTTGCCATACCCACCGCTCCCATTGCAACTCCTGCACCGAATTGACCCATTCCCCCTCCGCCGCGCGCGCCAGTTATGATTCCTGCGACCATTCCCGGTACTTTGTCGACCAACAAGAACAAAATGACGGCCACGATAAAAACCACCGCCAATTCCTTGAGCCGAACGTCCTGACTCAGATTGGAGTAGTAAGAATCCATGATGCTGGATCCAATTCCGATTATTAACACCATCGCAAACAAGCTGCTCGCAACGGCCAGTACGGTTTTGTAGTAATTTATCGCCATGTCCGACGTCCAGCGCGACCCGCCGAAACCCAAAAAGAACACCCCGGCATAGAGTAGAATCCAGGACGCGCACAAGAGGACAAGCATATTTGCCGCAATTAATCCGACCAGTACCAGAATGCCCATGCCGAGTACGGCGCCAATGAAACTTGTTACCGGGCTCCACACCGTCGTGTGATCAATAATTCTGAAAAAAATCCCAAAGCCAATATCTGCTACGCCGCTGGGACTCAGCGCTGGCCCTAACCCGGTCGCCTCGCCTCCCATTTGTCGTAGAGACCGAACGATCGTTTCCGCAAACTGCGGGCCGTTAATTAGGAGCCACCAAAAGAAACCGACGAATATCGTGAATCGCAAAAATTCCGCGAAAAACTCACCGATGTCCGCCTTGCGTAAGGCCATCATGCCAAAGGTCCAGACCAGGCTGATAACCACCAACGTCCAGAACAACCACGACGCGTGCTTCAAAATGACCGTCGACCATCCACTTGCGCGCGCTTGATACGCATCGAGAACGCCCTCGAATACGTCTTTATTGTCAATGGCGGCTGTCGCACTTTCGACGGTGAATCCGGCCACCGCAATCCCCAGTGCGACGGAAACAATCTGCAAACTCCTACGGTTCGTCCTCATTTCGTTTCTTAGTAAGCTTTTCTCGTACTTGGCTCGAACTCGCCCGATCGAGCCGCCGCGTCGGCGTCCTGTGTTTTTTCAACATCCACTGTCGGCGGTGGTTCCGCCTCTGTGGTTTCGTCGCTACATGCCGCAATCCCGAGAACGGCAGTCAAAACAACTGATGGCCAACCAATCTTCATCGCTATCCCGTCCTAGTAGGTTTTCATAGTGCTTGCGTTGAACTCACCCGCCCTTGCTTTCTCGTCGCCCGCGCGTTGCAGCGACTCATTGGCGTTGAGCGTTTGGTAATAGGCTACGCTCGCTGCTTGTTGTTGCACCAGCAATCCGCGAATCTGCAACAACTGAGCCGCTTGATGGCTCGCGAATTGGTTCGCGTATTGAAGGGCTTCCATTTGCCCTTGTGCCGTTTCCGTGTTGCTCTGTAAAGCGTCCAACTTTGCGGCGTCCACGACCAACTGTGATTGTTGGGCGTCGATCCCGATAACAACGGCGTCGTTCGCGCGCTTTTGCGCTTCCGCACCGTCCGCGTGGAGCTCTTCCATTTCCGACCGACACCCGTCGATGGCAAAACACGGCAGACTTCGATAATAGTTCAGGTCCCCGTATTTTTTAAGGTACTCCTGGATGCTGCCGGCAACACCCCGATAGTGCTCCAACGTGTCAATGGCGATAATTAGCCGGCGAATCGTATGAGTCGCCTGGCTCCATTCAAAATTATCGACGGTCAGCGTGTTTCGGAGTTGATTCTCATATTGTTGAAGTTGCGTCTGATATTCTTCAATTTGCTTAACGGTTTGAGCAACATCTTCCATTGCGGAAAGCGTCAATTGAAAGAGCGCCAGTACATCGACCACCGGGATACCCGTCGCATCGACTTCCATACCTACAACCAGACCGACTGCGAGAATCCAGCGCTTTGAACGCGATTTGAATGACATTGCGCGCATCCTATTCGGCAAATGCGCGGTAGGGCGATGTAAAGGTCACGTCCTTGTTCACCATGACGTTAAATCGATAACCCGGTCGGATTTCAATCGTTGGAGCAATGTTCAAGTTTTTGGTAATCATCTGGGACATGGTTGACCCGAGTTGTTGTCCCAGTGACTCACTTAGCGCGTCCGAGGCCCTCTGGCGATTGCCATCGTCGCCATCGCTCTGGCTCAGCTCTACGCCCGCCGTAATAAAGGACATCAGTATGGCCGAGCCAAACATACGCCAAAAATGGTGATTTACTTGGTCTTCAAACCCAGAATATCCCGCGCCATCGGTTCCCGGCATTGACCCAATATCCATTGCTTTGCCATCGGGAAAGACCAGCCGCTGCCATGAGATCATGACGCGTTCCTGCCCGTATGCGATGTCGCTGGCGTACGCCCCAACAAGCCGCGTACCCAATGGCACGAGAAGGTGTTTTCCCGTGGGGGTGTCGTATATGTTGTGACTCACTTGCGCGATGATTTGCCCCGGCAGATCGGAGTTAATGCCCGATATCATCGTCGCCGGGATGACAAACCCGGCTCGCAATTCGTAGGGCGTACGTGGCGACTTCAGCGTCGCGTTTAACCGCCAGCGGTCCGTCGGACCCCCTTCGCCCACTTGTCGAGTCCCTGGGTCTCGCGAACTGCTTCCGGTGCGTAGCTGTGGCGATGTGGGCATTGTGCCATCGTTTTCCACCTGCCTTCGCAATTGAGCCAATCGCGCTTGGTAGGCGACCGTTGCGTCCTGACTCGGCGAGGCGGTGATGCGCCGCTGCACCTCGGATAGCTGCCCCAGCTGCGCGTCCCGGTCGACTCTTATAGGCGACACGGCGTTGCGAGGTATCCCGGACGGCACAGACGTTTTCGCAGCCAATGCGGCTTCAAACTGTTCCAGTTTTCGCGCACGTACGCGTTCACTAAATGCTGCGTCCGCGTTCGCGGGCAAACTCGGGGGACGGGAGTGCGGCAGGGGAGAAAGCGGACGTACATCGCCCGGCAACGGCGGTGATAGCGAGTCGTCACTTCGCGCGATCGGTACGACCAACCGATTCGGCAGCGACGTTTCCGCGGGAATGAACCCCGTAAGATGATCGCCGATGACTTCTTGCGCCGAAACGGCACTATTGCTCACTGTCATCTCGTTTTGCTCTTCCACCTTGCCGATTCTCGGAGTCGCTCGATCCGCCGCCACCACAACCATAATTGCCAGAAATACGGACACCACAACGCCCGCAATTACTAAAGGTATGTTATTTACGCGACGAACGCCGGCGCGCACGCCCCGGACGTTCGGCGACGCCTCCGGAGACATATCATCACCCGCACTGTACTCCGGTGACTTCACTGCTTACGCGCCCAATGCCCGATCGCAATGAGGCGATCAACATGCACTTGGTAGTGCCGCGCGATGGACTCGTCGCCCACATGAATAGAAACAACGTACTGAGCGTCTCCTAGACTGTCCACGACGTACGCCATCGCCCTGGTCGTCGTACCGTCAGTCGTTCGTGTCTTCGTTTCCACAACGGCGTCTAGCAACGGAAGCTCCCCTGCATGCATGCTGGAAGGGGCCATTTCCTCAACCGCGAATCCATACCCTCGTAAAGTCGACGTAAGTGCCGTACCAAACGCATCCCTGGCGCTGTGTTGCAGTTTTAAACGGGTACTCGCCGGCGGATAGAATTCCGAGACTTGCCCGGCGGCATCGGCCGCCATATGTTCGTTAAATGCCGCAGATGCATTGGCGAAATCACCATACTTCCCAAAAATGCTGCACCCCACAACGGAAACCGTACACAGAACCATCACACCGATCCGGTATAGCCAGTTCATTGCGATTTCCTTGTGATTGTAATGCGGTCTTGATTTCGCCCAACACCCGCTACCAGAATCGCCTTGTCAAACACGGAGTCCACAATATATCGATCGCGTTGTAAGCGGTAATTCACGATGACCTCTTCAGGTTCGTTCTCGCCACGTATAACCAGTAGCGTCGGTGCTTCAGTCTGGGAAAGCGTCGACGGCATCTGAATAATCGTTTTGCTCCCATCGTTGTACACACGCACGGGCCTCCATCGAACGTCGTCTCCGTCGATGTCGTAGCCGAAACTCAAGTTGCCTAGATATTCTCCAGAGTCGGGCATCGTCGCTCGTTGACGTTCGCGCGTCTGACGTGTCTTAAGCGCCTCCCATTTCGCGATTGCTTCGTCCGGATAGGTAAAGGTCACGTGCGGCATAAACTGGGTACGGTGTGAACGTAGCCGAAAACTGTATGTGCGGCGATCGGTCGTGACCACCAGTGAGGTCTCCAACCCCACATCGCGAACCTTAATAATCAAATGTTGGATTTCGTCCGGACCGAATCCGGTGATCGCGGGTT
>JAKACW010000123.1 GCA_021821045.1 Pseudomonadota bacterium | reverse complement strand
ATCACGAGCACGGATGGTGTCGGCAACATCAACATCGGCTCGAATGCGAATCTAAAGGGCGCCACGATCGTTAACTTGTCCAAGAACAAGGACAACGAAACCGTGGGTGGGAAGGAATGACTTTTTGGGATTCTTACAAAGCTGTAGGAGTGTGATATGGAGACGAATCGGGTGGAAAAATGTCTGAGCAAGTCGCGGGGCGCGATGGCGGCATTGAGCGTGCTGGTGTTGGCGGGATGTGCCAATCCCCACAACATCGACCGGGAGCTTAAGAACTTGCCGCCGGAGTCAAAGGTGACCTCCTTCAGCCAGACCGTCATGGACTTGGGCATGATGACGGAGATCTACGGCACACCGAAGCTGAACATCATGGCCAAGGACATCATCGACAATACCGGCACGTCGATTGCGACCCAGGCGGAGATTCCGCGCGATGTGACCGAGATGCTCAAGAGCACGTTGAATTCCATCGGCGGCAACGTGCTGTACATTCCATTCGATCCGGATTTCATCGTCAACGCGGCCAATACCGGCTATTCGGGTTTCGACCAAAAGGTGATTCCGGACGTCGTGGTTACCGGCGGCATTACGGAGTTCGATCGCGGTTTGGAGCAACGGGGGAAAAATACCGATCTGAGCTTGGCCGGGACGGTGCAAGGCAAGGAAGTCGGGTTTGAGTTTGGCGGCCAAGAGAAGGATTCCTTGTCGAGCATCACGCTCGATTTCAACCTCATCGACTTCGCCACCTTCGCCGGGGTCCCGCGCATGCAGGCGATCAACACCATCAAAGTGGATAAAGTGCTGGCCGAGGACAGCATCGGATTCTCCATCGACGGCAATTCCATCGGCTTGAAAGGCACCGTCAAAAAAGTGCAGGGACGTCACGCGGCGGTGCGCTTGCTGGTTCAATTGAGCATGATCCAAGTCATCGGGAAGTACCTCAAGGTGCCCTACTGGCGGCTGCTGCCGGACGTCGCGCCGGATCCGGTCGTGATCAATCAGGTCATCGCGGACTTCTATCAAATGGACGAAGCGAGCCGTTGGATGAAAGTGCAAGAGTTCCTGATTTTGAACGGATACAAAATCGCGTTGACGGGGGCTCAGGATCAGGCGACACGCAACGCCCTGAAGGACTTCGCGGCGAAGCATCCCGGCACGGATGAGCAGTTGACCCAGGAAACCTACGTGGCGCTGTTCAGCAATGTGCCGATTACGTTCGAATCCCTGCGTATGCGGAAATTGATGGGCAGCGTCCAGCAGCTCCAATTGTCGGGAACATCCTCGCCGCTGGGCAACGTGGCGTTCAGCGAGGACGGCCAACTGCGCATCTGGACCGAGTCCGCCAAGCTGCGCATCGGCGAAAAGGTGAAGATCTTTTTGGAAGTCTCGGCGCCCCTTTATGTGCGTCTGTATAGCGTCGACTCGACCGGCGAAATCGCCGTGCTGTTTCCCAATGAGTTTCAAACGAGCAGTCTGTTGACGCCCGGCATGAACTACCAAGTGCCCCCCGAAGACGAGCCGTTCACCTTGGATGTCACCGGCCCGGTGGGTCAGGATCGGATTCTCGTCTTCGCCAGTCCCAAGCCGATCCCCGATGACCTGAAACTTCTGACGGATGCCGGCGGCTATACGCCCGAGGCGCTCAAGGCGATTCCGACCCGTCTTGCCGTCAGTGTCGACATCGTGCAATAGGCCGAGGGGCGTCGCGGGGTATGAGCCAGAGCAAGGGAGTGGTGGGGTGGTGGGTGGCGGGTATTGTGCTTCAGTCTCTGGTTCTGGGGGTGAGCCAACATGCCAGCGCCAGTTTCGACATGACGGTGCAGCCGCAGGCCTGCGTGAAGCCGGGGCCGAAGATGCGCGGCCCCAGTGCGGCGGCGGCCGAACCGGAAACGGCGAGCGGCGGACGCTGTGATTCCGCCGAAGTGACGGAACCTGCCGAGGAGAAGCAGGCGGATACGGTGCCTGAACCCGGCCCGAGAGACACGAAGATTCTCGAAAAGAGTCTGGGGGCAAAATCGCCGACGGGCAATGGTAAGACGCCGACTGCCGAAGCTGCCGGGCGGATTCGCGGCGAAGTCTTGGTCGAAGGCTATCTCGGTTCCAGCTATGTCTACGGAATGCTGACCGGCTCGAAGCAGGGCGCGTTCGAGGGCTATCTCCAGCGCCGCGACGGCGAGCAGTTTTACGTTTACGGATTTCCGGAGAGTAGTAACAAGGGGCGGTTTGCGGCCTATGACGCGTCCGGCAATTACATCGCCTTGCAAGTCGTGACGCCTAAGTAGCAAGCGCCGGCGGCTAATGGGTCGTCGCCGGAGCCTGCTGCGTGGATGGGACATGGACCTCAGGCGCGTATTGCTCAAGATAGAGCGAGCGATAGAGACCGTTGGTGTCCTGAATCAGCTGGGCGTGATTGCCGAGCTGCACGATGCGGCCGCGATCGAGCACGGCGATCAGATCGGCGGACTTGATGGTCGACAGCCGGTGCGCGATGACAAACGTGGTGCGTCCGCGCATGAGTTCGATGCACGCCTTGCGAATGGCGTTTTCCGACTCGGAGTCGAGGGCGGACGTCGCCTCATCGAGAATCAAAATCGGCGCGTCTTTCAGGAAGGCGCGCGCCAAGGCCATGCGCTGCTTCTGGCCGCCCGACAGCGTGATGCCGCGTTCGCCGATCAGCGTGTCGTAGCCGTCGGGCAGATTCATAATGAATTCGTGGGCGTGCGCTTGCTGGGCGGCTTTGACGATGTCTTCGTTGCTGGCCAGTTTGCGCCCGTAGCGCAGGTTCTCGGCGACGGTGCCGGAAAACAGCACCGGCTCCTGTAGCACAAAAGCAATGTGGCGGCGCAGTGCCCGCAGCGACAGGTCGCGGCTGTCGATTCCATCGATAAGAATCTTGCCGCTCGTCACATCGTAAAAGCGTGGGATGAGCTTGGCCAGCGTCGTCTTTCCCGAACCACTGCGGCCGATCAGCGCCACCGTCATCCCCGGCGCGATATCCAGACTGATGTCGGAGAGCAGCGGGCGATGCTTGTCGTAGCCGAATTGAACGTGCTCGAAGGTGACACGGCCTTCGACTTTCTCGGGTTCCGCCGTGGAGCGGCTGGTATCCAGGGACGGCGCGGTGTCGAAAATCTCGAAGATGCGTTCGATCGCCGAGCGCGAATTCGCCACCATGATATTGAGTTCGGTCAGGCGGTTCAGCGGCGTATAGAGCATCCCCAAATAAGCATAGAACGCAACCAGTCCACCGGGCGTCAGCGCGCCCGTTCCCACCTGCAGCACGCCATACCAAACCACCATCACCGGCGCGATCAAAGTGAGAAAGCCGATGATCGACAGCGCCAAGGCGTTGTTGCGCACGTTCGCCAGCAAAAATTCGAGATAGTCGCGGGTAGCGTGGAAGAAGCGTTTTTCTTCCGTCTTCTCCCGCGTGAAGGATTGAATCACGGGCAACGCGCCCAAGCGCTCGTGTACGTCCGCCGAGATCGTCTCCATTTTTTCCTGGGCCAATTGGCTGGTGCGTTTGATGCGGCGTTGGAAGCGCGAGTTGAGCACGGCGTAAATGGGGATGATCGAGAGCGCGACAATGGCCAACTGCCAGTTCTGAAAAAACAGAATCACGGCGATGAACGCCAGCGTGGTCAGGTCCATGATGGTGTTGGTGACCGCCGCCCCGATGAAGTTTTGGGCGATGGAGATGTCCGCCAGGAGACGCGAGGTGACGGAGCCGACGCGGCGTTTCTCGTAGAAGTCCAGCGACATCCCTTGCAGATGCATGTACAAGTCATAGCGAATATCGAAGGTCATGCGCTGGCTGGTGCGATCGGCCCAAAACGAGCGGAAGTACGACGCGAAATACCACACTACGTAAAGCGCCAAGACGCTTAACATTAATTTGTTGATCTTGGCGAAGTCGACCGCCGGCGCCGAGACCAGATGGTCGACGATCTCTTTGAGCACCAGTGGAAAAACCACCGGGATGTTGAACTTGAGGATGCCGGCCAGCGTGGCGCCCGCCACCGCCCAGCGGTAAGGTTTGGCATAAGCAAGGAAGCGTTTAATCGAGGGGTGGATCTTCATGCAAACAATATCGGACGCGCCATGCGCGGGATGATCGAACTTCGGCCCGATTTCGGGAAAAGTTTTTACTGCGGTGCGTCGCAGTACGGCGACAACGGGCGGAGGGACGTCCGGCGTAGCCGATCCTCGGCTACGCCCGGCGCCGTGCCGGTAGGCGCAACATTATGATTTCAATGGGGAGTTTTCGAGGCGGGCGACGTGCTCTTTGACGAGCCGCTCGAAACGCGGCGTCGGTCCGACATCTTCGAACACCGGGTCGCCCAGTTCGTCTTCGCGAATGACCTTCTTGCCGGCCTGATAGGGAAACGCCTCTTCGATTTCGTCCAGCGCCGCGACGACCAGATCGGACAGAATTTCCGTCTCGGTCTTTCCCGGATACATGTCCATCAGCGCCCGCACCCGCGCCCGGTCATAAACTGACAGCGTCAAATCGCTCGCCACTTTGGTTTTTGCCGGAGCCGGCGTTTTATGCCACTGCTCGATCAATTCTTTCACTTTCATACGGCCACCTCCTGCTTTGTGGGAGCGGTTTCCTACCGCGATAAAAAAGATCGATCCATTCTATATCCGGATCGATCACCGCGCCGAGGCGAGCGATCCCGTGCGACAAAGACAATGTCTTCATTGTCCAGCGCCTCTTGCATTGCCCCGCCGATAGGACGAGCATAATGACAAAACCAAAAAATGGAGAGTATCCGATGCAACTACCGGTTCAAGTAACTTTTAGAAACATGGAACGATCCGACGCGCTCGAGGCGGACGTACGCGAAAGGGCCGACAAGCTCGACCGCATTTACGATCGAATCATGAGCTGTCGCGTCGTGATCGAAGAGCATCACAAGCATCACCATCAAGGGAATCTGTTCCATTGTCGAATCGATCTCAAAGTGCCCAACGGCGAGTTGGTGGCAAGTCGCGATCCGGGGGAGCATCACGCCCACGAGGATGCCTACGTCGCCGTGCGCGATGCATTCAATTCGATTCAGCGTCAGCTTGAACGCTACGCCGAGGAACACCGCGGCGATGTGAAAACCCACGAAGTGCCGCTGCACGGCCGCATCGCCCAACTCAATCTCGGAGAAGGCTTTGGTTTGATCGAGGCTTCCGATGGCCGCGAGATTTACTTTCATCGCAACAGCGTGCTGAACGTGCCTTTTCACGGGCTGACGGTCGGCACGGAAGTGCGTTTCGTCGAGGAAAAAGGCGAAGAAGGCCCGCAAGCCAGCACCGTCCACGTGGAAGGCAAGCATCACGCGGTCGGGTAAGGGATAGGCAGGGGACTGACACATGTTCGATCCAACAACTGCTCGCATGGGCGCCGGCGGGAAACCCGAAATCCCGCCCACCGGTCCGCCGGAAGAACCGCCACCGGAAAAACCGCTCGGCATTCCGCCGGAGGAACCCGAAGGCTGGCCGTCGTTCGAGCCGGGGGAATCGCCCAGCGAATCGCCCGTCGAAATTCCGCCGACACCGCCGGGTATCTACGGCTGAATTGAATCGCGGAATAATCCGCTCCCACAATTGAACCATCCTGATGTGGGAGCGGTTTCCTACCGCGATGCTAAGCCCGACATGCCCCCCCATTGTGGGAGCGGTTTCCTACCGCGATTCTTCCCCGGCCGCACGCCCACTCTCAAGCTTCCCCACCCTTCGGCCGACTTATTTTCACCTATGAATCAACCAACCTCCCTCTCGACCCGCCAAGCGCGCGACATCATGCCCCACTTGCTGCTGACCGCCCTCGCTGCGCTCATCGTACTGCCCAGCCTGCGACTGGCGGACTCGCTTCCCGTCGCGCTGGAGTTGCTCACTCATTTTCAACCGCAGTATGCGCTGGCATGTGTTGCACTCGCGGGGCTGTTCGCCTGGCGCCGCCGGCGCGTGCCAATGGTTCTCGCCCTTGCAGCGTTGCTGCTCAACGGTTCCGCATTAATGCCGTGGTACAAACCGTTGCCCGAAGCCGTCGCCAGCCCCGGCGGCGTGTCGCTGCGCATTCTGCACGCGAACGTCAATGCGTGGAACGATGACTTCGAATCACTCGCCGAACTGGTGCGCCGCGAGCGCCCCGATGTGCTGGCACTGCAAGAGTTCTCGACGCCGTGGCGCGATGCGCTTGCCGGACTCGCCGACATGTATCCCCATTCCGTCGGCGAACCCGACGACGGACCCTTCGGCATCGCACTGTACAGCCGCTTTCCGCTCACCACCCAACGGGTCGTCGCTCTTGTCGAAGGCGGAACACCCAGCATCGACGTGACCGTGGATGTGCACGGCACCGCCGTGCGTATGCTGTCGACCCATCCCTTTCCGCCGATGGGCGCGGAGATGTTCGACTTGCGCAATGACCAACTCGATGCGATCGCCAAAGAGCTGGGCGCGACAACGCAACCGACCATTCTCATGGGCGATCTCAACGCCACGCCGTGGTCGCCGTATTACCAAGACTTGGAGCGCGCGAC
>JAKACW010000122.1 GCA_021821045.1 Pseudomonadota bacterium | reverse complement strand
GTCGGAGTGACGTCCCTTGCGAAGCGTGTGACTTCGCGGGAGTGTGTCGTCGGTGATGTTGTTGTTCTTGTTTGTCACTGGTCCCCCGCCGTGCCGGTTGAGGGAATTGTTGCGCGGTGGGGGGCGAGTTGTCTGTCGGAGTGCGGGAGTTTGTGATGTAGTGATTTGGCTTACACAGCGGAGGAAGAATCGCGGAATGATCCGCTCCCACAACACGATGCTCTTAAAGGGATTGGCCACAGTGCATGCACCCAGGGATCTGGGAGATGGTTTAAGCTCCACAACTGACAGCGCTTGGATTCTTGTGGGAGCGGTTTCCTACCGCGATTCTTCGCACGACTCGCCGCCACCGCCAGACTCAATCGCGGAATGATCCGCTCCCACAACAAGCCGCTCCCGCAACCGGACGCTAACTCACCGCAACAGCCTGGTCTTCAAACCGCGCCGTGGTTGCCGCCCGCTCCAGCACTTCCTTTTCCAATTGAAGCCGGTTCCTATTGAGCGGGATATCGTACGTCAGCGTGGCGCCGAAGGCGTCGGGGCACTGTGGGTCGAGGCGGATTTTGTCGAACACCAGCAGGCGCGTGCCCAGTTCGAAGCCTTCCTTGATGTCGTGGGTGACCATGAACACGTTCATCTTGCGGGTTTCCCACAGACGCAATATCAGCTTGTGCATATCGGCGCTGATGCCAGGATCGAGGGCGGCGAACGGTTCGTCGAGCAGCAAGATCTTGGGCTCTTTGATGACCGCTTGCGCGATGGCCAAGCGCTGCTGCATGCCCCCCGACAGTTCGCTCGGGTACTTGCTCTTCGCAGGATAGAGGCCAACGGCTTCGAGCATGGCTTCGGCCTTCTCCTTGGCTTCGCGCCGCGGCTTGCCGAATAGCTTGCCCACCAGGGGGGCGCCGGCCAGTTCGAGTCCGAGCAGCACGTTGCTCAGCACATTGAGGTGGGGAAACACCGAGTAGCGTTGAAACACAATGCCGCGGTCGGCGTTCGGCTCGTAGATCAGCGGCTGTTTGTCGATCAGTACGTTGCCCCGCGTCGGTTTGTCGACCCCAAGCAGGATGCGCAAGAACGTCGACTTGCCGCAGCCGGACGCGCCGACGAGGGTGCAGAACTCGTTGTCGCTGACTCTGAAGTTCAAATCCTCGATGACGACCTGCTCGCCAAATTGTTTTCGCAGATGGTTGACGTCGATGGTCGTCATGCCCGTTCCGCTCCGGAGTGATACCACGGAAACAGTTTGATCGACAGCTTGCGCAGACCAAAGTCCATCGCGAAAGCCAGCACGGTGATCCAAACGACATAGGGCAAAATAATATCCATGGCCATGTAACGCCGCACGAGAAAAATTCGATACCCCAGGCCATCGGTGGCCGCGATCGCTTCGGCGGCGATGAGAAAAAGCCACGCCGGCCCAAGAGACAGCCGCACGGCATCGATCAAGCGCGGCCACATCTGGGGCAGTACAACGCGCAACGTCACCAACCACGTTGAAGCGCCCAAGGTCTGCGCCTTGATCAGTTGCTCCACGGGCAACTCGCCCACCCGCATGGCGATGTCGCGCATGATGAACGGTGCCACGCCGATGATGATGAGAATGATCTTCGATGCTTCACCCAAGCCGAACACGATGAACAGAATCGGCAGCAGCGCCAGCGGCGGGACCATCGACAGCGCGGCGACGAACGAGGCCAGCGTGGCGCGAAAGTAAGGCACTACGCCCAGTGCGATGCCGACGGCAAGGCCGATAAATGCGCCGATGCTTAGGCCGGCGCCTAATCGAATTAAGCTCGCCGTGGTGTCCGACCAGAGTTGAATGTCGCCGCTGCGTTTGTTTTCCTCAAGGGCGAACTGTTGAATCGCATCGCCGAGCGTTTGGAACGAGGGCAGCAACTTGTCGTTGGCATTCTCCGCCAGGCGTAACTCCGAGGCCACCAGGTAGGTGGCGGCCAACAGAATGAACGGCAGCGCGCCAAGCATCAGCGCGCCGCCGCGAGTAGGGATTTTGTTGATCAGTCTGGGCACGAATCCGCCGACATCGGTGGAATTACAGTTTGCCGTCCGCCGCCATCTTCATGTACTCGGCGTCGAAGCGCAGCTTGACGTTCTTCGCGTCGCCCAGAATTTTACCGCCGGGGAATCCGATACCGACAGCATCCGGGCTGCGCGCGCCCTCGCCGAGAATGCCGTGGTCGAAGGAGAACTTGCGCACGTGGTCCATCGTTGTGACCAACTCGGGGCTGGTGGTGAACGCCACCGCTTCTTTCGGAGCAAAGAAAAACTTCGTCGTGTTCATCTGCGCTTCGTAACCGGCAAGATCGGTGCCGGCTGCTTTGCCCATGGCTTCACGCGCGGCCTTGCCCTGTGAGCTGTCGGCGGACATGAGCTGCATCATTTCGTACCACGCGCCGACCAGCGCCTTGCCGAAGTTCGGGTTGTCCTTCAATGTCGCGGTGTTGACCAACAGCAGGTCGATGATTTCGCCGGGGATCTGGCTGGAATCGAACACCTTCTTGGCGCCCGGCATCGCGGAGACTTCGCTCAGTTGCGGGTTCCAGGTCACGATGGCCGTAACATCCTTCGCCGCGGCGGCGGATACGATGTCCGCGTCGGAGGTATTCACCACGGTGATATCCTTCTCGCTCAGCTTGGCCGAGTCGAGGGCGCGCGCCAGCAAATAATGGGACACGGATAACTCCACCAGATTGACCTTGCGGCCTTTGATGGCGGCGATGCTGTCGGCGTCCTTGAGCACCACGCCATCGTTGCCGTTGGAAAAGTCGCCCACGATCAGCGCGGTGGAGTCCACGCCGCCCGCCGCTGGAATGGTCAGGCCGTCCATGTTGGTGAGGGTGACGCCGTCGAACGCACCTGCCGTGTATTGATTGATGGACTCGATGTAGTCGTTGATCTGCACCACTTCGATGTTGATGCCGTACTTGTCGGCCCATTTTTTGACGATGCCTTCCTTGGCGGCGTAGTCCCACGGCATCCAGCCGACGTAAATGGACCACGCGATGCGGAAGTCCTTTTTCGCCTCCGCGAAGGCGTTAGGTGTAGTGACTAGGGCGAGTGTTAGGGCGAGAGTGCCGAGCACGGTTCGGATACGCATAGGATGTTCCCTTCAATTGTTGACCATAGGGGCGTGTCCTCCCGGGCTTTTATCCCGCCGTGTATTCGCGCGTCGTGTTTGTCCGCCGCGTCGAACTGCATCTCTCGGACCAGTCACCGTTGTGAACAGCCGGAACCCTAGATGCCGCGCACAGTAAGTCGAGCAAGGTTTATGCCCACATTCGCCAGCGCGGGGCCGATGAGAAAAATCTGGCGTATGTCGTTTTGATTTAAACAGAAATCCCGCGCGTTCATGGAAAGCGGTGAACGCCGACATGCGCCATTTTGAGTCATCGTGTGTGGTGCGTGCTCCAAAACAGGGAGAGATAGCGCTGTCGATTGCGCCACACTGGAGCGAACTCGTTCTATTCAGGACAAATTTTTCTGTGGTATAAACGTTGCAGCTCTGCAGGACGTAGGGCTGCAATCGTTAAAATGAATCGGTGACTAGGGTTCCGGTCGCGCATCGCGGCGTCAGGACCGAGGGTTGCCAACCTCCATTGTCGAGGTCACACGGCGGGATAAAAGCCCGGGAGAACGTGGGTCATCCATGCTTTGCATGATGACGCCATGCGATTGTGACGTTCTCGTGATCCGTACAACCAGGAGGTTTGACAATGAAGAAGCACATCAAGCGCAACATTTTTGGCATGACGGGCAAGGTTCGCCGTCATCATCCCAGTTTCGACAAGACCCAACTGCAAGGTTGGAAGGCCATGCACCTTGAGGCCGACTTGCCCAAAGTGGCGTGGAAAGCCGAGGAAGAGCGTTGTCTGAAACTCGGTCTGCAAGGCGCCGACAGCATCGAAGACAAAACCATTCCCACCTTTGCCCGCGGCGAGTTGCCCCATTTCGCCGGCATCAACACGTTTATGAAAGCGCCGTATGTCGAGAATGTCAAAGACGTGGGCAAGTACGACGTCGCGGTGGTGGGCGTGCCATTCGACGGCGGCACCACTTACCGGCCGGGCACGCGCTTTGGGCCTCAAGGGATTCGACGCATCTCCGCGCTGTACACACCGTATAACTACGAGATGGGTGTGGATCTGCGTGAACAGATGAGTTTGTGCGATGCCGGCGATATCTTCACCATCCCGGCTAACATCGAAAAGTCCTTCGACCAGATTTCCAAAGGGATCGCGCATATTTTTGCCAGCGGCGCGTTGCCGATCATTCTCGGCGGCGATCATTCCATTGGGTTTGCCACCGTGCGCGGCATCGCGAGCCAGACCGACAAGAAGATCGGCATCATCCACTTCGACCGGCATGCGGACATCCAGGAGAAAGACTTGGATGAGCGCATGCATACCACGCCGTGGTTTCATGCCACAAACTTACCCAATGTTCCGGCGACGAACCTGGTGCAAGTGGGCATCGGCGGTTGGCAAGTGCCGCGACAAGCCGTGGCCGAAGCGCGCAAGCGGGACACGACCATCATCACCATGCATGATGTGGAACGCTTGGGTCTGGACAAAGTGGCCGAGATCGCGCTGGAGATGGCCTGGAAAGACGCGGATGCGGTGTTTCTGAGTTTCGACATCGACTCGGTGGACGCCGGTTTCGTGCCCGGCACCGGTTGGCCCGAGCCGGGTGGGTTTTTGCCCCGCGAGATACTTTATTTGTTGGGCATGGTGTCCAAAGAGGGCATCTGCGGCATGGAAGTCGTCGAAGTCTCGCCGCCCTATGACATTTCAGACATCACCTCGCTGATGGCGTTGCGCGGCATCGTCGATGTGTTGGGCAGCGTAGTGGCCCACGGCAAGCTAGGCTCGCACCGCAATACTATTCGCGGTTGGGGTGGTTGATCGAGGATCCTTGTAGGAGCAGGTTAGTGTGGGAGCGGATCATTCCGCGATGAGAAGCGACGGAAACGATGAATCTAGCGAAGAATCGCGGTAGGAAACCGCTCCCACAAGGTGAGGCCGCTTCTGCTTCCACTGTGGGAGCGGATCATTCCGCGATGAGAAGCGACGGAAACGATGAATCTAGCGAAGGATCGCGGTAGGAAACCGCTCCCACAGGGTGAGGCCGCTTCTGCTTCTACTGTGGGAGCGGATCATTCCGCGATGAGAAGCGACGGAAACGATGAATCTAGCGAAGGATCGCGGTAGGAAACCGCTCCCACAAGGTGAGGTCGCTTCTGCTTCTACCGTGGGAGCGGATCATTCCGCGATGAGAAGCGACGGAAACGATGAGTCTGGCAAAGAATCGCGGTAAGAAACCGCTCCCACAGCGCGAGGCCGCTTCTGCTTCTACTGTGGGAGCGGATCATTCCGCGATGAGAAGCGACGGAAACGATGAATCTAGCGAAGAATCGCGGTAAGAAACCGCTCCCACAGGTTGGTTGGCGCGCCTGCCTGAAACTTGGATTTGCGGCAAACGACGGCCGCACCGTGTTAGCCGATCGCTCGCACTCCGGCCCATTGCGCGTCCAACGCCCGTTCTACCCCGAGGGCGTAGCGGGACCGTGCCACGTCTATTTACTGCATCCACCCGGGGGCGTTGTCGGTGGGGATGAGCTGAACATCAACATCAACGTGCAGCCCAGCGCAAACGCGTTAATCACCACGCCGGCGGCCAACAAGTTTTATCGCAGCGCCGGCGCAACGGCTGTTGTCGCGCAAACGCTGTCGGTCGCCGACGGCGGGTCGCTGGAGTGGCTGCCGCAAGACAACATTGTTTTCAGCGGCGCGATGGCGCGCCAACGCACCCGTGTCGATCTCGCCGGGACGGCATCGTTCATCGGCTGGGAGATCACCAGCCTTGGCCGACCGGCGGCGGGTGAGTTGTTTGCTCGCGGCGATTTCGATACCAAGCTCGAACTCTGGCGTGACGGCAGGCCGTTGCTCATCGAGCGCACCAACCTTGCGGCTCCTGGGGCGATGTTTGCCGCTCCTTGGGGGTTGAATGGCGCGACGGTATTCGGCACGTTGGTTTGCGTGGGTAAATTCGTCGATGCTGTTGGCGTACTTCGCCGGCAATGGGAAAATCGCAACATTGATTGCATGACGGTAACCCAGTTGGATCAGGTTTTGGTTTGTCGGTACTTGGGCGATCGCGCCGACCACGCCCGAGATTTACTCAACGAGGCATGGACGGTGTTGCGCCCTTTGGCACTAGGACGCGAAGCCCACGCGCCGCGGATTTGGGCGACCTAAGGAGTCGCAGGCCACTGTGGGAGCGGATCATTCCGCGATTGATTCGGCGCAGAATCGCGGTAAGAAACCGCTCCCACAACAAGATGAACCGCGGTCCGTTGTAGGAGCGGATCATTCCGCGATTGATTCGGCGCAGAATCGCGGTAAGAAACCGCTCCCACAACACGATGAACTGCGGTTCTTTGTGGGAGCGGATCATTCCGCGATGGGATTCGGCGCAGAATCGCGGTAAGAAACCGCTCCCACAACAAGATGAACTGCGGTTCTTTGTGGGAGCGGATCATTCCGCGATGGGATTCGGCGCAGAATCGCGGTAAGAAACCGCTCCCACGA
>JAKACW010000121.1 GCA_021821045.1 Pseudomonadota bacterium | reverse complement strand
GCCGCAACTGCGACGCATTGGCCGCTTCGCGCTGCAGATCCAACTCGTCCAGGATGGTCTTCTCGTACTCGGCGACCACTTCCAGCGGCCGCAAGCGCTTGGCTTCGCGCCAGTAGCGATCCGCCAGATGGGCCGCCGCGTAGAGCAAGCCGATGTCCCGGCGAATGGTTTTCTCGATGCCCGGTCGCAGGACTTTGACAACCACTTCCCGACCACCGGGCAAAGTGGCCACGTGAACCTGGGCGATGGACGCCGAAGCCAGCGGCGTCTCGTCGAAGCGCTCGAACACCGCGCTCAGCGATTGGCCGTATTCCTTTTCAATGATCTTGCGTGCCAGCGCACCCGGAAACGGCGGCACGCGATCTTGCAGCTTGGCCAATTCGTCGGCTACATCATTGGGCAACAAATCACGGCGGGTGGACAGGTTCTGGCCGAATTTGACGAAGATCGGCCCAAGCTCCTCCAACGCCTTGCGAATGCGCACGCCGCGGGGCGGCAGTTCGCCGCGGAACCAGGCCCATGGGAAGAAGTAACGAAAGAACCGCACGCCGCGAAAGAAGTGCGTCGCCAGCACGATGTCGTCGAGGCCGTTGCGCACCAGCACCCAACTGATGTAGATGAGCCGCCAGATTTGGGTGAAACGCTTCATAGAGAGACCGCCAACCCATTGTGGGAGCGGATCATTCCGCGATTGAATTGTTGATGGCGCTGAGTCTGGCTAAGAATCGCGGTAGGAAACCGCTCCCACAACATACTTGTCGACATGCTGTAGCGAAACCTCTGCTGTGGGAGCGGTTTCCTACCGCGATTGCCGGCACGCTTCGCTGCACTTGGGTTCATCAACGACTCATCCCTCGCCCGAACCTTTAGCATCGACCGCCACCTGCAGCCGTTGAACCCGCGCCCGCAAGCGGTCCACGTCATGGCGCAATTGATCCACGTCGGATAGAAACTGATTAACCTGCGCCGGCACGGCCAATTGGCGCGACTCTTCCTGCAAATACTCGACCGCGTCCTGCTGCAAGGTATTGCCCGTCTGGCGCAGCCAGCCGCCGGCGACGCGCGCTAAACGACCGATTTGATGGGCCGCTACGTCGCCGACCACCCGCGACAGATGCTCTTCCCAATCGATATCAACGCTATACCAAAACTTCTGAAATCGCCGCGCAGTGTGCACGTCGCCGTCCAGGTCCACGTCACCCATGACGGCGGTGCTGTTGACGTTCTTGGATAAGCCGAGCCGAAACCAGGTAAACAGCGAGGCGCGAATGGTGCAGTCCGGTTCGTGGGCCGTTTGGCCGATCACATGAATCGCGCCATCGCCGACCCGCAGCAATACGCGCCCCGCAACGCCGCGCAATTCCAAGGCGATGATTTTACCGCGCACCGGCGCCAGCTTCGCCCCACTGCTCGGATCGAGAGCCAAGTAATTGTTAAGGGCGATCTCCACCGGGGCCCACAGTTGCGCCAAAGAGATCAACGAATGAACTCCCGCTCAAGGTCAGCCAAGTTCTTGGTGGATTCGTCTTCCATGATCACGACCGTCTTGGCGATCTTGTCATGGAAGCTCTGCCGGCGCTTGTCCCACGCCACCCAGAAATAGCCCAGCCCCAACGGCAGCGCCGAGACCAAATAACAGACGTAGCGCAACAGTGCCTGCCCCCATGTGACGCGGCGATAGGTTTCGGCGTCGACCACTTGGCAGCCGAGCAAAAACTTGCCCGGCGACGCGCCGAAATAGCGCCAGCCGCCGGCAATAATCAGCGTCGGCAGGAGGTAATTGATAAGCGGTTCCGCCGCGCCGTAAATCCCGAAGATCTCATCGTTCTCTTGCAGCCAGGCGAAATAATCGGCGCCGTAAACCACGAACAACAATCCGGCGCTGATTATCGACAACGCGATCCCGTCGACGACAAACGCCCCGACGCGCCGCCAAAATCCCGCGTACACGACCTCGCGCGCCACGGTGACCGTCATGCCTTGAATCCACGGTGCAGCGCAACAACCCCGCCGGTCAGATTGAACCAATCGACCTGGCAGAAACCCGCCTCTTCCATCATCTTGGCGAGCGCCGCCTGATCCGGGTGCATGCGAATGGATTCCACCAGATAGCGGTAGCTCTGTTCATCGCCAGTAACGAGACGACCGAGCTTGGGAATGATATTGAACGAGTAAGCGTCATAAATCGGCTTCAAGCCGGGGACGGTCGGATGGGAAAACTCCAGGATCAGCGCGCGGCCGCCCGGCTTCAATACGCGCACCATCTCCGCGAGGGCGCGCTCCTTCTGCGTGACATTGCGCAAACCAAAGGCGATGGTGACGCAGTCAAAATGGTTACTGGGAAACGGCAACACTTCGGCGCTGGCCTGCACATATTCCACGTTGCCGGCGATGCCCTGATCTTCCAAACGGCGGCGGCCTTCGCCAAGCATGCTGGCATTGATATCGGATGCCACCACCTCGCCGGTCGGTCCGGTCGCGCGGGCAAACTTGGCCGCCAGATCGCCGGTGCCTGTCGCCAGATCCAGCACGCGCTGGCCCGGCCGAACCGCGGCCACTTCGATCGCGAAACGCTTCCACAAGCGGTGGGCGCCGCCGGACATCAGGTCGTTCATTAAATCGTACTTGGACGCCACGGAATGAAACACATCGGCGACCTTGCGCGCTTTTTCCGCGACGTCGACCTGCTGATAGCCGAAGTGAGTGGTTTTCTCGTCCGCCATGATCGCTACTCGCCCTTGTGCCCGGGCAGCGGCGCCGCTTCCGGAAAACGTGATTTACCCGCCGCAGCAAGCTTGTTCAAATAAGCCTGCCACAACGCCGGCTGATTCTGGCCGAGCCGATACAACAGATCCCACGAATACAGACCGCTGTCATGGCCATCGTCGAAAATCAACTTGATAGCGTACTGCCCCATGGGCTCGATCCCGTCGATGTTGACTTCGGCCTTGCCCACTTGCAGCACTTCCTGACCGGGGCCGTGGCCGCGCACTTCGGCGGATGGTGAATGCACCCGCAAGTACTCGCAGGGCAGCTTGAACACGGCGCCGTCATCGAACGCCACTTCGAGCACCCGACTCTTGCGGTGCAGCTTGATATCGGTGGGACGCGGTTTATCGCTCATCGTTGTCGCGCCTCGAATTAAAGTATGTAGCGGCTGAGATCTTCGTTGCTCGCCAACGTGGCCAAGTGCTCGTCGACGTATTTTGCATCGATGGTCACCATATCGCCCGTGCGATCCGGCGCCTCGAAGGAGATCTTCTCCAGCAAGCGCTCCATCATGGTGTGCAAGCGACGGGCGCCGATGTTCTCGGTGCGCTCGTTCACTTGAAATGCGATCTCGGCGATGCGGCGGAACGCGTCTTCCGTGAACTTCACGTCGAGGCCCTCGGTGGCCAGCAGCGCGGTGTACTGTTCCGTCAGCGAGGCACTCGGTTCGGTAAGAATGCGAATAAAGTCGTCGGTGCCCAAGGCGTTCAGCTCGACGCGAATGGGAAAGCGGCCTTGGAGCTCGGGCACCAGGTCCGACGGCTTGGACATGTGGAACGCGCCGGAGGCGATGAACAAAATGTGATCGGTCTTGATCATGCCAAGCTTGGTGGACACCGTGCTGCCTTCCACCAGCGGCAGCAAATCGCGCTGCACGCCCTCGCGGGACACATCGGCGCCCCCGTGCTCGGCGCGGCGGGCGATCTTGTCGATTTCGTCGATGAACACGATGCCGTTTTGCTCCACGTTGTGCACCGCGCGGGCCTTGATATCCTCTTCATTGAGCATTTTGGCCGCTTCTTCGTCGATCAGCAGCTTGAAGGCTTCCTTGACCTTGAGCTTACGGGTCTTGGTGCGACCGCTGCCCAAGTTCTGGAACATGCTCTGCAATTGGCTGGTCATTTCCTCCATGCCGGGCGGCGCCATGATCTCCACGCCCATGGCCGGCGAGGTGAGTTCCACTTCGATCTCGGTATCGTTGAGCTGGCCTTCGCGCAACTTCTTGCGGAACAGCTGGCGCGTGGCGGTTTGATCGACATCGTGACCGGCGTCGAACTGGCGCATGCCGCGGGCGGGACGCAGCAACGTATTCAATATGCGATCCTCGGCGGCGTCTTCGGCGCGATGTCGCACTTTGCGCATTTCCTCTTCGCGGGTCATCTTGATGGAAATGTCCGCCAAGTCACGGATGATAGATTCCACGTCGCGACCGACGTAACCGACCTCGGTGAACTTGGTGGCTTCGACTTTCAGAAACGGCGCGTTGGCGAGTTTCGCCAGACGGCGCGCAATCTCGGTTTTGCCCACGCCCGTTGGGCCGATCATCAAAATGTTCTTCGGCGTGATTTCGTTGCGCAGGTCGTCGCCCACCTGCATGCGGCGCCAGCGATTGCGCAGGGCGATCGCCACCGCGCGCTTGGCCGCGCCCTGCCCGATGATGTGCTTGTCGAGTTCCTGGACGATTTCCCGCGGAGTCATTGCAGACATATTGCTTTCTCTTTCACTTACCCTTGCCGCTGTGCGTAGTGCTTATTGTTGTGTTGTGCTCGGAGCGTTACACGGTCACCGTGCCGCCCAGTTCCTCGATGGTCAGATGTTTGTTGGTGTAGACGCAGATGTCCGCCGCGATCGTCAGCGCCTTTTCCACAATGACCCGCGGCGGCAAGTCCGTCGCGTCAATCAACGCGCGGGCCGCAGCATGAGCGTAGCCGCTGCCGGAACCGATGGCGACGGAATCGTATTCCGGTTCCACCACATCGCCATTGCCGGTGATCACCAGCGAGGTTGCTTCGTCGGCGACGATCAACATCGCTTCCAGACGCCGCAACATGCGGTCGGTGCGCCAATCCTTCGCTAACTCAACCGCCGAACGCGTGAGGTTGCCGGAATGTTTTTCCAACTTGCCCTCGAAACGCTCGAACAAGGTGAACGCATCGGCCGTGCCACCGGCAAACCCGGCCAAGACTCGATTGTTATACAAGCGGCGCACCTTGCGGGCATTGCCCTTCATCACCGTGTGGCCGACGGACACTTGACCATCGCCACCCATGACAACCGTCCGGCCTCGCCGCACCGCGAGAATAGTGGTGCCGTGAAATTGTTCCACAAATCATGTCCTTATAATGATTTATCCGCGGGCGGCGCGATTTTCCCGCCGCTCAAATCGGAAGACTACGCATTTTACACGAAGGCCGACGCAGCGGCGTTTTCCGCTGCGGCTACTCGAACAATAGGAATTGGGCGCCGCTGCCGCGCTGGATCTGCAGCAACAAATTGCCACTGCGGCCCGCCAGCGCTGAAAGTTGCTCCAAACTGGCAACGGCCCGGCGGTTCACCGCCGAAATCACATCGCCGGAGCGTAAACCCGCTTCCCAAGCCGGGGTTCTTTCCACGACCTCCGCCACCAGGATGCCGCTCACCCGGCCGTACAGATTGGAATACTCATCGATATCGCGCAGCTTGGCCCCGGCCAATTGGGGATGCACGGCGCCGCCATCCACGTTGACGCTTTGCGGCGCCTTGACCTCCACGGTAACGGCGTGCCGCTTGCCATCGCGCAGCACGACGGTTTTGACTTTGTCGCCGACCTTCAGCAATCCCATGATGTTGCGCAGTTCCCCACTGTGGCGCACGGGACGGCCTTCGATTTCCACGATCACATCGCCCACCCGCAGACCGGCCTCTTCGGCCACCGAGCCGCTGATCACCCGCGACACCACCACGCCGCGATCGGTGGACAGGCCGAAGGCGTTAGCCAGTTGGGGCGTGAGATCCTGCAGCGCGATGCCCAGCTTGCCGCGACGCACTTCGCCGTATTGAATCAGTTCGTCCTTGATGTGGGTCACCATGTTGATCGGGATCGCAAAGCCGATGCCGACGTTGCCGCCGGAGGGCGCCAGAATCGCCGTGTTGATGCCGATCAGTTCGCCGGCCAGATTCACGAGCGCGCCGCCCGAGTTGCCGGGGTTGATCGACGCGTCGGTTTGAATGAAATCTTCATAGCCTTCGATGCCCAATCCGCTGCGTCCCAATGCCGACACGATGCCCGACGTCACGGTCTGGCCGAGTCCGAAAGGATTGCCGATGGCCACCACGAAATCGCCGACCCGTAAGTGATCTGAATCGGCGCGTGGCACCGACACCAGATTCTCCGGGGCAATCTTGATCACCGCGACGTCGCTGTCTGGATCGACGCCGACCACCGTCGCGGAAAACGTACGGCCGTCGCGCAACGTCACGGCGATTTCGTCCGCCTTGTCGATGACGTGGGCATTGGTGATGACATAGCCGTTCTCGGCATCGATCACTACGCCCGAGCCCAAACTCTGAGCTTCCCGTTCGCGCGGCACGTCGGGAATATTGAAAAAGCGGCGGAAGAAAGGATCGAGCAACAGCGGATTGTCACGCACCCGCACCCGGCTCTTGGTGGCGATGTTCACCACCGCCGGCGTGACGCGCTCCAACATCGGTGCGAGCGTCGGTAAGGGTTGGCCCTGGGCATCGGCAGGCGGTAACGCGGCGTGACTTGTCGCACGGAAAAGAAAAACGAAAACCAGACCTACGAACTGAACGAGTTTTTTATTCATTCTTGCTTCCTAACGTCGCTGAGTTGAGACAGTGCGCGGCGCAGGCGAAACAGCCCGGCCGCGTGATCGGTGAGATCTATGGCGCGGCC
>JAKACW010000120.1 GCA_021821045.1 Pseudomonadota bacterium | reverse complement strand
TGAATCCGCTCCTCCTATGAGGCGTCACTTGTCAACCTCGTCTTGTGTTGCTGTCTTTGTTTTTTCAGCGCATCGTTCGTTTTTTTGCCGTCGAGGCCCTGTTTTGGGCGTAGGTCGTAAACGTTGGTTCCGGGTGGAATAGGCCACCGTGCTAGACGTCATGGCCACCTCCTATCCGTGTCGGCCAGTGCCGAACACCCTATGCTGTATGCGCGCAATGCGCTCATCTCACCCGAATTCGACGTGCCCCATCTACAAAGTCGGTTTAGCTCGCGAGCAACCCTGGAGCGGAGCGGGCACGTCTACCTTGTAACCTAATCACCCTCTGGCGGCCTCGACTCTCCTCTAGGCTGTCTTAAGCTGCGCCCCCGCAGGCAGCGCTCCGCTTTGCAAGTACCGCCACAACTCCACCAGCAGCTTGCGCGCCAAGGCCACGATACCGATGCGCCGCTGGCGCTTACTGCCACCGCCAAAGCGCGACTGGAACCACTGACTTAGCGCGCTTTGCGGTTGGTGCCTCAGCCACAACCAGGCCAGTTCAATCATCGTCGTTCTCACTCGCCGATTGCCTGCTTTGCTAATGCCTTGCTCTCGGCTGCTCTCGCCGCTGGTGTAGGGCGAGGGCGTCAACCCCGCCAGCGCCGCCACTTCCCGTCTGTTCTTGAACCCTCGCCAGCTGAAAAACTCCATCGTCAACCGCCAGGCGCTTTGGTAGCCCACGCTTTTCAACTGCATCAGTTGAGCCACCTGTTGGTGTGCCACCTCCTGCGATTGCGCGACCAAGCGCTCTTGCTTGTCCTCCAGCGCCTGGATCTGGCCGGCCACCATTTCGTGGCGTGCCCATTCTCGCTTCAAGCGCTCCAGCAACTCATCCCCCAACGGCTCGCCGTTCCATTGCCTCATCTGCGCCAACTGCTCTTCGAATCCGCGCTTGCGTTCCAGCCGTATTCCCTGGGCCCGCAGCAGGCTCTTGATCCGCACCCAGTGGCGGCCTCGTTCCTTAACCAGCTCCGCCCGCTCTCGATCCAACTGCCGGCGGTCTTCCTCCTGCGGGCTAGGTACCCGCACCACGCGCAACGCTTTACGCTCGCCATGTTCATGGCGCAGCAACAATCTCAACAATTTATCCGTGTCGATCCGGTCCGTCTTCGCTCGCCGCGCCCGCCGATCCACCTCGATCGACGAGGAATCCACCACCCGCACCTCCACCCCTTCCGACTCCAGCCAGCGGGCCAACCAAAATCCTTCCCAACCCGCTTCATAACAGGCCACCACCGCGCAATCCGAACCCAGCTTAAACTTCTCCTTCGCCTGTGCGATCGCTTTCATCGTCTCAGCCCGATCCAGCGCCGCAACCCTTACCTGCCGAACCCGCTTCCCCTCCGTAAATCCCAGCCGCCAGCTTTTGTCTCCCAACTCAAAGGCCATGTACAACCGTTCGCCAGCGTTGGTACCATTTCCGTCCAGGGTCACTCGTGTCATTGTCTTACTCCTCTTTCCGTTTTGGTCGACGTTTAGAGGTTAACGCGAGTGACCCTGCATAGCATCTACGAAGTTCCCTAGAACAGAAACCCCAACTGCGCGGCGAACATTACTGAACTCGATCCCTTACCGACCGCGATGTCGAAAAAACCGCGTTTGAATGCCACGCCCAATCCGGCGCTGAGCAAATTGTGAGTCGATGCATTGCGCATGTCCACTTTGATCCCGCCGCGCAGGCTCAGCCAAGCGTTGGCGTTGAGTTCCGCGCCAAGGCCCAGGAACTGGTTGTCGTCTTCGATCGCCAGCGCTGGATTGGGCAGCATGTCCAAGTCGGCACCGACGACATAGCGCTGTGTCGCGTAGGCGATGCCGGCGCGCACATTTGGTCGGAGTTCGATTTCTTCACCGCGCGCGGTCGGCACATCGCGCGGAATGAGATTCTTGATGCTCAGGCCGGCTAGCCAATGATCGCCGTGAGCGGCTGCCGCGCCCAAATCGACATTGAGCCGCGTCTTGGCGGTGTCGCTGCGGGTGACGGTTGCGTTGTCGTCGTGAACGGTGTGCAGATAATCGTATGTGGCGATGCTTTGAATCTTCGGCGCCACGCCCCAGTGCAATTCATGCTTTCCAACGTGGGCGGTGTTGGAAAGCGCCACACCCACTTCGGTGCTGAGCAAACCGGTTCCGCGGATGATCGAATCCAAGGTGTCGGTGAGGTCGAGCAGCTGGCCGTTGTCATCGAATAGCTGGGGTTGCTCGCTTCCCTGTGTACCGCCGGAAGCGACGAAGGTCATGCCCTCGACATAGGCGTCCAGCAAGGCTTTATCGTGCTCGGTCAAGTCGATGCGGCCGATGCCCACGGCCCGGGAAACGACGAAAAAGCTGCCGCCCTTCGCCAGGCTGGGAATGGCGATGGCCAAACCGGCGTGCAAGTCGCCGGCCGCGTTTTCGTTGGCTAAGTCGTTTAATGCGTTGTTCAGGTCGCTGGAAATGTTGGCGACACGCTGGGCCGCGGCGCTGGAAAAACTGCTGTTATATTCGGTCATGGCCGCGCGCAGTTGATCATGGAAGTTCTGGTCTTCGTAGTCGACAAAATCGAATGCCTGATCGGCGACCACGCCGGACAGGATGGGGACGGTCAGGGAGTTCTCCCCCGAATCGTCCTCCTCGCCGGCGTGACGGGCGAGCAAAGCAGGGTTGTAGAACGCCGCCGTACGGCTGTTGGCCAGGGCTACGGCGGCGCCGCCAAGCGCCATGCCGCGGGCATCGGGTATGCCAAACGGCACGGCGCCTGCTGCAGGAGCGAGCAGGGCCAAGCCGAGGGCGACGGGAAAAATGCGGCGCTGCGCGATCGCGGGGGAATGCACGATGCCCTGCTCAGCGCAACAAACGTTGCTTTTGCCGCTGCCAGTCCCGTTCCTTGAGGGTGGCGCGCTTGTCGTGGGTCTGCTTGCCTTTGGCGAGGGCGATTTCGAGTTTGGCACGGCCATTTTTCCAATACATGGCCAACGGGATAAGCGTGTAGCCTTTACGTTCCACCGAGCCGATCAAATGGCGCAGCTGATCGCCATGCAACAGCAATTTGCGCGTGCGGGTGGGGTCCGGATGGAAGTGCGTCGAGACCGTGGGCAGCGGCGTGATGAGCGCACCGAGCAGAAAGGCTTCGCCGCTTTTGATCATGACGTAGCTGTCCTGCAGTTGCAGCCGGCCTGAGCGCAAGCTCTTGACCTCCCAGCCCTGCAACGCGATGCCCGCCTCAAGCCGCTCTTCGATGAAGTATTCGTGCTTGGCTTTCTTGTTAAGGCCGATGGTGGATGACTCACCGCCCTTGTTAGCTTTTTTGCCCGCCATGATGACGAGGGAACCTCAAGTTATTTCGATCAAGCCGCGCCGCTGCGGGAGACAGTCATTGACCGAGCGCGCGCGGTCGCAACTTGATCGCGAGCCAGCGCGATCCTACATTTGGCTTATAATGCTGCGGCGTATTGTACCCCGATCCGCCCCTCGGCGCTGCAACGGGCCCCCTCGATAAGGAGATGCAGATGACGGAAAAGCGCCAAAGCATCCACGGTCAATGGTCGTCGCGATGGATTTTTATCCTTGCTGCGACCGGTTCCGCCGTGGGGTTGGGCAATGTGTGGAAGTTTCCATACATCACCGGCGAGAATGGCGGCGGGGCTTTCGTCCTTGTGTACCTGATCTGTATCGCGCTGGTGGGCTTGCCGATCATGGTGGCGGAAATCCTCATCGGACGTCGGGGTCGCCAGAGCCCCCTGAACACCATGCACGCGTTGGCGCAAGAAGCAGGGCGCAGCCCGCATTGGCGTTGGGTCGGCGCCATGGGCATCGCGTCCGGGTTTCTGATTCTTTCGTTCTACACCGTGATCGCGGGCTGGGCCGTGGCCTACATCTTTCGCGCGGGCAGCGGCGCTTTTCAGGGCGCGACGGCGGACGAAATCGATGCGCTGTTTGACGGTTTGTTGGCCAGCCCATGGGCACTACTGGGATGGCATACGCTATTTATGATAATGACGGTGGGCGTGGTGGCCCGCGGGGTCAAAAGCGGCCTCGAGCAGACGGTGCGCATCATGATGCCGGCGCTGTTTCTGCTGTTGGTGTTGGTCGTGGGGTTC
The DNA here is from genome assembly GCA_021821045.1 of Pseudomonadota bacterium. Lineage (GTDB taxonomy): Bacteria > Pseudomonadota > Gammaproteobacteria > JAADHS01 > JAADHS01 > JAKACW01. Next base: position 2,715 of record JAKACW010000120.1, on the reverse strand, counting down.
GCCATGAGCACCGGCGCGTTCGAGCGCGGCGTCGAGTTCATGTTCGCTCCGGACTTTTCCAAACTGACCGCGGAGAGCATATTGATCGCCATGGGCCATGCGTTTTTCACCCTCAGTCTGGGCATGGGCGCCATCATGATATACGGCTCATACTTGCCTCAAAACGCTTCCATCGCCGGCGCCTCGATCACCATCGCCCTCGCCGATACCGCCGTGGCGCTGTTGGCTGGTCTGGCGATTTTCCCGATCGTGTTTGCTAACGGATTGCAGCCGGGCAGTGGCCCGGGTCTGGTGTTTCAGACTCTGCCGCTGGCGTTCGGTCAGATGCCTGGCGGGGTGGTGTTCGGCACGCTGTTTTTCATCCTGCTCACGTTTGCTGCCTGGAGTTCTTCGATATCCATTGTCGAGCCCGTGGTGGCGTGGCTGGTGGAGACGCGCGGTATGACTCGAAGCCGCGCCTGCTTAGTCAGCGGCGGCGTCAGCTGGTTGTTGGGCATCGGAACCATCTTGTCATTCAATGTCTGGGCGGAGTGGAAACTCGCGGGTAAAACATTTTTTGACTGGATGGACTACCTCACCGCCAATATCATGCTGCCCCTGGGCGGTTTGTTCATCGCCTTGTTCGCCGGTTGGGTCATGAAGCGGTTCGACGTGCAGGACGAGCTGGGTCTGGGTGAGTCGGTCTGGTTCAAGGTGTGGTATGCGGTGACGCGGTATGTCACGCCGGTGTTGGTATTGGTGGTGTTTCTCCACGCCGTTGGAATCGTTTAGAGAGAGGGCTTGGTTTGCAGTCGATAAATCGCTCCGCGCTTGTTCCGTACACTGCGGATGAAATGTTCGATTTGGTGGATGATGTCAACGCCTATCCACAGTTTCTCCCATGGTGTTCCGGATCGCGCGAACGCTATCGCGACGAGGACATGGTGGAAGCGGAGGTCGAAATCCACAAGGCGGCGATCAGCAAGACATTTGTCACGCGGAACTACCGCCAGCGCGGCAAAGTGATCGAGATGAAGCTGGTGGAAGGGCCGTTCAAGCATTTGCAGGGTCTGTGGAAGTTCGAGGCGCTGGGGGATGCGGGCTGTCGCGTTTCGTTGGATTTGCAGTTCGAGTTCTCCAGCAAATTGTTGTCACTCACCGTCGGCCCGGTATTTCAGCAAATCGGAAACACGCTGGTGGACGCGTTTTGCCGCCGTGCGGAGGCGAAGTTTGGAAAGCGAATCTAATTTAATCAAGGTCGAGGTGGCGTTCGCGCTGCCTCATGAGCAAGTCATCCTTGCCATTGACGTGTCGCCCGGGACGACCATCGACCAGGCCATTCAACAGTCGGGGATCCTTGACCGCTATCCGCAGATCGATTTGGCGCACAACAAGGTCGGCGTTTTTGGCCGCCTGGCCAAGCTGTCCCAGGTTCTGCGCGCCGGCGACCGGGTCGAAATCTACCGTGGGCTGATCGCCGATCCTAAGGAAGTTCGCCGGCAGCGCGCAGCGGAGGGCAAGGTGACGAAGCGGGGGGCGGGGGCCCATGAAGAGGCGGGCGACGAGGCGTAGCAGCAAGGAATCGCGGAATGATCCGCTCCCACATGTTTTATCGCAACAGTCGTGGGAGCGGATCATTCCGCGATTCTACTCGGGGCCTTTGCTTCAATCGTTGACGGGAAACGCCCACGGCTGCGACTTTGGCGGCGCCGTGATGTCCTGGATGACGCGCACTAGTTTGTCGTCCTGAAAAATTAGGCTTAAACGTTGCTCCTCGGGATCTTCGCCCTCGCGAACGAACGTGTAAACGTAGTCCCAGCGATCATCGTGAAAGGGATCGATGAGCAACGGGGTGCCCAAGAGAAACTGAACCTGCTCGCGGGCCATGCCCAATTGCAGTTGGTTACGCGCCTCTTCGGTGATGACGTTGCCCTGCTGAATGTCGATGCGATGCACTGTGCATCCAACCACCGCTGCAATAGCGAAGCAGCCTGCAAGAACTCGACGGTATCCTAGCATTGAGCGTTAACCTTCTGGATTCGGCGCCATTTTAACCCGCCGCTTCGGCCTTCGCCACGATTGATTTCCGTTGGTCTCTTACGAGTAACCCTAGCTCGACTAAGGGTACGTTTCCTGATTAAAACGGTACAATGTTGGCCGCGACACGATCTTGGTAAGAGGAGCCACAGTTGGACAACGCCGATTTGAAGAAAGCGGGACTCAAAGCAACCGGTCCGCGACTGCAAATACTACAAATACTGGAACAGAACACCGATCAGCATCTCAGCGCGGAAGATGTTTACAAGCTTCTCTTGGCCGAAGGCGAAGAAATCGGCTTGGCGACCGTGTATCGAGTGTTGACCCAGTTCGAAGCGGCGGGTCTGATCAAACGGCACCACTTTGAGGGCGGTCATTCCTTGTTCGAGTTGGACCAAGGCGAGCACCATGATCATCTTATGTGCATCAAGTGCGGTCGTGTGGATGAGTTCATCGACCAAACCATCGAGAAGCGGCAGGAAGTCGTGGCCCGCGAGGCGGGTTACGAGATGACTGACCATAGTTTGTGCATTTACGGCATCTGCGCCAAATGCCGGGGAGCGAGTAACAAATAGTTATCGCGGTAAGAAACCGCTGGCCCGTCCGTTGTGGGAGCGGATCATTCCGCGATATGAATTGGCAGTGCCGACTATTCAGGCGAAGAATCGCGGTAGGAAACCGCTCCCACCGTGTTGCACT
>JAKACW010000119.1 GCA_021821045.1 Pseudomonadota bacterium | reverse complement strand
TGTCGGTGTTCGGTTCCGCATCCGCCGCAGCCGCGAGCGCTTCCCGGCGCGAAAGCGCCAGATACCACAGCAGGTCATCGGGCGTGTCGATCTGATGAAAGGCCAGCGCCTCACGCACTTGCGGATCCTTAATATGGCCGGCGAGGGACTCATAGTCGAGGCGAATGGGGGTTGTCGCGCCGAACAGCAGCAAGTCTCCGGTTTCGAAGTTGGCAAAGCTGACGCCGTGAGGAAATACGGTGTAAAAGGCCTTATAGATGGACTGTAGCGTCGATGCGTTCATGTTGAACAGATTGACCCATTGGCCGAAAACCCCGCCGTCATTGAGTCGCGATTTGGCAGTTTCCCAAAACTCCAGCGTAAAGACGCTCGAGGCCCGTGCTACCCAGGGGTGCGAGGGTTGAGCGGCGATGATGTCGTATTTTGTGTCTTCCACGAGAAGCGTGTTGCGCGCGTCGTTGAATTCGATTTTCACCCGCGGATCTTTCAGCGCGGGTATTTCGCCGTGGTAGATCGCGCGGCCGGCGTCGATGACGGCCGGCTCCAGCTCGACGACGCGAATGGACTCCAGGCCCGTCAGCGTGAGGGCGCGCGCCGTCGTGCCGCCGCCGAAGCCGACGATGAAGCCGGTTTTGGCGGTGTCATTGAGAAAGTAGGGGACCAATCCCAGCAGTGTTTCGATCAGGAGCGCATTGTTCGGGTTGCTCGGGTCGACGACGGCCTCGTTGAGCCCGTTGTTTTGGAGTTTGTAGAGTTTGCCATCGTAGGTCACCATGCTGATGACGCCCGCTTTGCCTTCCTTGAGAAAGGTGATCTCAGGTGTCTTGCCCTGTAAAGCGTCGACGTCGTAGCGGTATTGAACGGATGCGATCAAGTCTTTGTAGTCGGCGCGGGGAAACCACGCGCTCCCCGCCATGGTCGCAATGGCCAGACTGGCCAGCGCCGCCCGCGCCATGGGCGTTTGCTGGTTTGGCAGATAAACCAAGATTGAGACCAAGACAATCAGCGCCATGGAGGTCAAGAGCGCCGCTGTGCCGAAAGTCGGAATGATCCAAAAACCCGCCGCGAGGGCGCCGAAGATGGAGGCCAGCGTATTAACCGCGTACGCTTTGCCCACGTTCGATCGCACGCCGGCGAGTCCGCCGCAGTACAGCACGATGTTGAGAGGGAACAACGCGCCAAAGAGAAATGTCGGCACGAAAACGATTGCGAAAACGACAATGTATTTGGCGCCGAGCACGACGGCCGGACCAAAATCGAGATGGTTCACGGCGCCATATAAATTCGGAATCAGCGTCAATCCGGCCTGACTGATCAGCAGGCTCAATCCCAACAAAACCAGACCGCCGATGAGCCAGGTCTGAGGATTGTGGATGCGGTCGACGTACTTGCGCATGGTCCACGATCCGCTCGCGATACCGATCAGGAACACGGTGAGAATGGCCGAAAACCCGTAGAGAGTCGTGCCGGTGAAGATCCCCAGATATTTCGTCCAACCCACTTGGGTGGCGATCGCGGCAAATCCGGTGACCGCCAAGATCACTAATGCGCGGGCCCTGTCGGCCGTGTTGCCAACGGGCACGGGGGGTGCTGCGTTATCCGACGTCGGCGGGAGAACGAGCGGCGGCAAGACGACGCGTCGATTGAAATAGACCGCTACGCCGACGATCATCGCATTGAGCGCGACGGCGATGTAAACCGCGCCGTCCAGGCCCCACAGCGGAATGAAAACGAACCCGCACAATCCCGCGCCAAGCACGGCTCCGGCGGTGTTCAGCGCATACAACTGACTCATGCGAAGGCCGACTTCGCTGTGGTGCCGAACCAGAATCGCGGCCATGACGGGAAAGGTCGCGCCCATGCAAAGAGTGGGAATCGACAGCAGCGCAATCGCGACGATGAACTTCAAAAGCAGCGACGTTCCGGCCGCGGGGAGCCAGGCCATGAATTGGTCGAGATTAAGCAGGATGGGCAGCAAAACGAGCCCGCTAACGCCGATCAGCACCTCGAGTACGATGTAGGGAGAAAAGCCTTCCAAGCGGTTCTTGGTAAGACGTTCAGCAAGCAGACTGCCTGCGGCCATGCCCAGAAAGAATGCCGCCAGCACGGTGCTGATGGAGGCGGAGGTCGAGCCCATGCTTAACCCGAGCAGCCGTACCCACACGACCTGATAGGTCAGGCTCGCGAGGCCTGACAGAACGAGAAAGCTGGCTGCCATCAAATAAGGCATGGTTCTGCAATCGGTTTCGACTTGCGTGACGTGAATGGCCGTCTTGCCCGCGACCCTTGGTCGAAATCGCCAACCACGGGCGGCGCGAGGTTTCGAGCCATATCGATGCCTTTTGGCTGGCTAAATACGCCATCGGTCCGTTGGGCAAAAAGTTAACGGGGCCGCGCGGCGCCTGGTTGCGTTTGTGACCTAGCAACTATAGTTGGCCGCAACGGGAAAAGAGTATGGGCCTCTGCCCTTACGCTGGCTTCAGGTTTTGTCTGATATTGATGCGGGTAACTATCTATGTAAAAACGCGTTATTTCTATAAAAATAAAGTAAAAACCCAAAGCCTAAGGATAGGGGTGAAAGCAATAAATGCGTAGTGGACGGCGGCTTTTGGCTGATCGAGGAGGCGTTTGGTCCACCCGGGTGCATGGCCGAGAGATTGGTCGAAGGGCCTGCCCCGGCGAGAGATACGTGACTTCCCTTTGTTGAGCAGGGGAATGTTCTAACAAAAGTTCGAAAAACGGGGTCTATGATCGGATTTCGATTCAATGGACTACAAATGCAAAAAAAGGCCGCGACAGGCTCTCATTGTGATTTTCTGTGATGTATAAAGGCCGCGGTATTACAGTAAGTTGGGATTACACGGAGTGCACTCCTGGCGTATCAACTAATGCTTATCTAGATAAATTTCCTATAAACAATTCCAGAAAAATCAGCGACAAAGACGCTGCATTCCGCCACAACAATTTAAAGATAATGGAAAGCGGCCGCCGTCAGCCACTTTTTGGCGATATTCGAGATTTATGTTCGTGCTGTCCCTTAGGTGAAACGTGAGAAGTCGTAACATGTATATAAATAACATACAGTTAAAACGACATGTTAGCTTCATGGTATTTATCGAGCGAGTTTGACTTTAGAAAAAACCTGGGGCAGACTTGTCGGCGTCGTAGATAACCTGGTTGTCCCGACACTGTGTAATCCAACTCACCAATCAACCCAAAGGAGGTTCGTCATGGGCGGAGGAATGGGTGGAGGAGGCATGGGCGGCGGCATGGGTGGCGGCGGTGGAATGGGCGGAGGAGGAGGCATGGGCGGCGGCATGTAATGCCAATGTCCAGCACCTCAAAACCCGCGCTGCGAGGGCTCATGCTTCGTAGCGATTCCGGAGGGCTCGGTGTGTTATGCGCCGAGGTACCGGAATCATCGCTAAAACAACACGTATCTAACGTGTGACCATGCTTAGCACGCAACTGCTGACCTCAGCAAAGCGGGGCACCCAATTCGGGTGCCCCTTCTTATTTTTGGGTCGCGTGTTATTCCCGCGGCTCGGTTTGCCATTCGATCGCGGCGCGATAGGCTGGGTGTGAACCGAGCAGTTCATTGTGGGTGCCGATGGTTACCGTCCCGTCGCCGTTGAAGCAAAACACCCGTTGCACGTTCCTGATTGCGGAGAAGCGGTGAGCGATGATCAACGTCGTGCGCCCCGCCCGCAGTCGATCGAGTGCATCGCCGATGAGCCTTTCTGCTTGGCTGTCCAGCGCCGACGACGCTTCGTCCAAAATCAATATGGGCGCATCTTTGAGAAACGCCTGAGCAATGGTGAGCCGCTGCTTTTGGCCCGTCGACAGGTCGATGCCGTCGGCACCGAGCACCGTCTCCAGCTTGGCGGGCAGCGCTTCGATGAATTCCCACGCATGAGCGGCTTGGCAGGCGGCGACAATGTCCTCCTCGGATGCGTTCGGGCGCGCGAGTTTCAGATTGTTTCGAATGGTGTCATTGATCAAGAACGGCTCTTGCCAGACCACGGCGATGTGATCGCGCAACGATCCAAGGGATACGGTTTTTACATCGGTTTCATCGATTTTGATTCGTCCTTGCTGCGGGTCGTAAAACCGCGTCAAGAGTTTTATAAGCGTGGACTTGCCGGAACCCGATGGACCCACCAAAGCCACGGTCTCCCCCGGAGCGATCTCGGCGGAGAGATTGCTTATCACTTGCGGCCCGGCCGGGTAGGAAAAGGTGACCTGATCGAAAACAATTCTGCCCTGAGTTGTGGTTAATGCCGGCGCGTTGGGCACTTCCTGGACGTGCGGCGCAAGGTCGAGCACCTCGGCAATGCGCACGGCGCTCGCTTTATCCTCATGACACTGCAGTACCAACTGCGCCATACCGCGAATAGGCACGGAGAGGTAACCGAGGTACAACAGGAAGCTCACCAAGTGGCCGACGCTCAGCGTTCCTTGATTGATTTGGAACAAACCGCCGAGCACCACCGCCAGGGCGCCAATGTATATCACGGTCAGCAGGCTGGCATTGAAGCCGGCGTCGAGCAGCTTGTTGCGCATCGACCAGCGTCGCGCTGTCTCGAACACATCGCCGTGAATCTTGGACACCGTATTTTCAACGTGAAACGAGCTGATGCCGCGCAAGTTGGCCAAGGACTCGGCCTCGAACGACATCAACTTGCCGCCGGCCTGCAGGAAATTTCTCGATGCAATCTGTTTGCGCCGGCCGAAAAAGCTTTGGTGCAGGATGAATATGGGCGAACAGGCCAAGGCGAAGACCGCCAGGGGCCAGTCGATCCACAGCAGCATGACGGTGTAAAAAAATAGGATCATGATATGCGACATGAACAAAAACAGTGTCCGCAGAATGAACTGGGACAACTTGTCCAGATCCTGACTCAAGCGCTTGAGCAGATCGCCCTTGGGGTAGTTGTCGAGCACGGGAAACGAAACGAACATGCACTGCGCCAGCATGCTCTTGCGAACACGCTGAATCAGCCGCAGTTCGAGCCAGCCCGAGAGGGTGTCCGAAGCGAAATGGAAAGCCTGATTGAGCAGCACGGCAACACCGATCCACGCCAGCCAGAACGGAATGGTGCTGGTGTCGCTTTGCTGCAGCGCATTAAGCGGTTTGCTGATGAGCCAGATGATCAGCGTATTGGTGGCGGCGACGCCCAATAACGCTACGGCGCAGAGGACGATGTAAGCCATGTCGGGGCGGCTGAAGGCAAAAAACCGCCGGTAGTAGGGCCAAACCGAGGCTAATGAGAACCGTATCCGGGCATTGGTCAAAGCAATCGTCCCTGGCTGAATGCTCTTCGATTATAGGCGATTGCTTGCCTCATGTCAGAGCGTGGCGAAGCCCTTCTGACGCCAAGCTTCATACAAGATGATGGCCACGGCATTGGAGAGGTTCAGACTTCGTGATCCTTCGCGCATGGGGATTCTGATTCGTCTGTCTTCGGGCAGGCCGGCAAGGATGTCGGCGGGCAGACCGCGAGACTCGGGGCCGAAGAGCAGCGCGTCGTTGTCGCCGTAGTTCACCTCGGCGTAATTGCGCGTGGCTTTCGTCGAGCAGGCGAAAAGACGGGCCGGGGCGACGGCATCGGCAAATGCGCTCAATGACGGATGGACCTCGACCTGCGCGTATTCGTGATAGTCTAGCCCCGCGCGGCGCAGCTTACGGTCGTCCAATTCGAAGCCGAGCGGGCCGATCAAGTGCAACCTGGCGCCGGTATTGGCGCACAAGCGTATAATATTGCCCGTATTCGGCGGGATTTCGGGTTCGAACAGTACGATGTGGAACATAACTTAGCGCTTCGCGTTGCGGGGCCTCGATGGAGCTACGGCATTATATGGTGCAAGACGCCGATGATTTGAAGATGCTCGCTATGGAATTCTGCGGCATGAAGTTCGCCACGCCGCTGGTTCTGCTTTCCGGCTGTGTCGGCTTCGGCGAGGAGTATACCCGCGTGAAGGGGTTCTCGAACCGCGATGTCGGTGCGGTGTGTTTGAAGGGCACCACCCACGCACCGCGATTGGGCAACCCGGCCCACCGCATATGGGAGACCCCGGCAGGCATGCTCAATGCCATCGGCCTGCAGAACCCGGGCACCGTGCATGTGGTGAATCACATTCTGCCCAAGCTCGATTTCGACGAGACCCGTTTCATCGCCAATGTGTCCGGCTCGACCGTGGAAGAATACGCCGAGGTGACACGGCTGTTCGACGATTCGCCCATCGACGCCATCGAAATCAATATCTCCTGCCCGAACGTCAAGGAAGGCGGTGTCGCTTTCGGCAACGATCCCGATATGTCGGCGCGGGTGGTCGAAGCCTGTCGCGCCCAGACCAAAAAGCCGCTCATCACCAAGCTGTCGCCCAACCAAACGGACATCGCCGAGAACGCCCGCCGCTGCATCGACGCGGGTACGGACGGCTTCGCGGTCATTAACACCTTGATGGGAATGGCGATCGATGTGGAGAATCGCGTGCCGATCATCGGCAACAATCAGGGCGGATTATCGGGTCCGGCGATCAAACCGATTGCGTTGTTGAAAGTGCATCAGGTTTATCAAGTGGCCAAGCACCACAACATTCCCATCATCGGCCAGGGCGGCATTGTCACGGCGGAAGATGCACTCGAGTTTCTCATCGCCGGCGCTTCGGCGGTTGGAGTGGGGACGGCGTTGTTCTATGACCCGCTTGTGTGTCCGAAGATCAATGCCGGTATCGTCGATTACATGAAGCGTCATGAGTTGACTGAAGTTGCGCAATTGGTCGGCACGTTGCAATTGAATGTGCCGCCGCAGCAGGCGGCGTGCTGCAGCTAACCCTGCTGTTGTGGGAGCGGATCCCGCGACGACCAGCCAACCTTGCGTAAGTAACCACCTGCTGTGGGAGCGGTTTCCTACCGCGATTCTTCGAAT
>JAKACW010000118.1 GCA_021821045.1 Pseudomonadota bacterium | reverse complement strand
GCACATCGCCCGCGGCGGTCAGCGGCAATCCGGTGGCCGCGGCCAGTTGGCGGCGCTGTTCCAGCACCGCGCGATCGTCGTGACCGCGATTGAGTTCAACGGCGATCCAAGCCCGTTGCGGAAAAAGTTCACTCAGCCATTGGCCGTGTTCGAGGGTGTTGTGTTCATCCGGCAGCCACAGCGCGAGACAGCCGCTCAAACCGGCCTCCTGCAAATCGGCGCGAGTGATGTGATACTCGCCTTTGCCGGAACGCCGCCGCGCCGTGGTGATCAATTGCGCCAGATCGCCGTAACCTTGAAGATTTTGCGCCAGCAGCACCACACGCGGCGCATCAGCCAGACGAAACTCGCTGCCAACAATAAGTTTGATCGGCTGGGTCTTGGCCGCCACATACGCCCGCACCACGCCGGCTAGGGAACACTCATCGCTAATCGCCAGCGCGGAATAACCCTGCCGCGCCGCCTGGATCGCCAACTCCTCGGGATGAGAAGCTCCGCGCAGAAAGGTGAAATTGCTGATGCAGTGGAGTTCGGCGTAGAAGGGTAGGGTGTCCATACGTCGTAGGAGCGGATTTATCCGCGATACATAATTCAATAAAAAACAGAAAATTAGGACGCAGATCTAATCCGCCTAATATAAAAAGTCGGACAAGACAGCTGAATTTCGTTTTCGCGTCGCAATCACTCCCGTATACTGTACAGGAATACAGTTATCGCAAAAATAACAATAAATCCCGACCATGGTTGCCAGATTGGCTCGCCCTCAGCGCGGAATGGCCAGGAATCGAGTACGCCGAGTGATCGCTGCGTGAGCGTGCGAGGGGTCGCGCCGGCGGATTGTCGGAAGCTGGAGCGGCTGTGCAGGTATTTGATGCGCCGCGCATTAGCCAGCGAACGAAACAAGGTCCGAGCCAATGGGAACGTGGTGCTCAAGCTCATGATCCCTTGCGAGGATGTGGCAAATCGCACATCGTGATGAGCAGGTTGGAATTCCTACAGACTTCGCGGAATCCAGTTGACACTACTCGAGTTTCTCCCCTTGTCCCTCTTGATAATAAGTGGCACCTTATAAGCGTTTACAGACAAGGGGCGATCACATGAACACGCGCAGCTTGGCCATCGCCGCCCTGGTCCTATGGGGCATCAGCGCAATTGCGATTGGGATTATGATCGTCCGCGGCTCGACCACGGAGGGGGCAGACGGACGAACGGCAATCGTTTTGACCGAGGCGGAAAAGGGGGTCGTCCTTGGGGAGATGCGTCACTTGTTGGAGGCCGTGCAGGGTGTGGTCGACGGCGTGGCTCAGGACGACATGGCTAAGGTTACTGCATCGGCCCGTGCCGCAGGTGCGGCCGCGGCCGCCGATGTGAATCCCGGCCTGATGACCAAGTTGCCGCTTGATTTCAAACAGCTGGGTATGGGTGTGCATCGCGGCTTCGATGAGTTGGCTGACGCCGCCGAGCAGGGCGAATCCGCATCGCAGATCCTGAATCGTTTGGGAGGCATGCTCAACACCTGTGTCGGGTGTCACGCCACCTACAGCTTGCAACGCGCGCCGTAACGCCGAGCGCGCCGCGAATATACGTCCGCTTTCAGCAGATCGGCCAAACGAATAAATTGAAATGCTGCAAGTTGCCCGGTTTCGAGCAACTTGCAGTTGCATCGTTCGAACGCGGGAAGCCTATTTCACGCAACGGAACCCAAAGAGCGAATTTTGCGCCATTGGGCCACTTCCTGGGAAAAAGATCGACTTTGTGGTCGGCGTACCGGTGACCACAATATGGGCTTCTCCGAGAGCGCGGGCCTTGAGCTGATCCGTCGACGTTACGTTTCCAGAGGTGTAATCGAGTTCGGACGTCCACTCCCACAGATTACCCACCATGTCAAAGGCGCCGGTGTTTGAAACACAGGCCGCTTTGCTACCGGTTAGGCCAGGGTCAGTGCCAAATTGGCAGCTACCCGTTCCTGATGGCGTGCCGGCAGCCGCCATTTGCCACTCCGTGGTTGTCGGCAACCGTTTGCCCACGTTGGCACAGGCTTGAGCGGCTTGATACAGCGTCATGGCCCGTGAAGGGTTAACCCCTGCCTCACTGCGCGCAAAAATCGGACTGCCTGTTCCCGCCGTAGATCCGGTGCCACAGTCGTTTCCGTCAGCGGCGCAAGGATAGTCGGTGGCAGCGGCGTAGCGCACGCTACCCGATGCGTCAGTGACGCTTGCCTCATATTTGTCAACGCAAAGCGAGCCGGCAGCGATCATGTCGTTCGGGCACCCCGCGCCACTCGCAGCTTGGAGGTCGGCAATGTCTGACGAGTTCTTGCTGATCGCATCGGCATTGGCCTTGATTCGCGAATCGTTGTCGTTGACGGCGGTGGCGATTGCGTCGAAGTTGTCATTGACATGCTGGGCGATGGCCGGGGTGCCGGCCTGGAACGTGTTGGGAATAGAGACAGAGCCAGCCAGCGCCATCCCGCCAGCAGACGATAGACAAACCGCTATACCAGAGCAAACAATTGTTTTCTTCACGACGAAATCCTTTGATTAATTGAATGTGCCGAATATTTTAAGCGTACGCGGGCAAGCACCCGTCGCTACGCCCAGTTATCCTGATCCCACGTCAGGGAGTCCCATTGACCTCCATTTGGGTCGGGCACGGGACCTGCCGGGTTCCCCGCATCACCGCCACCACCGCCACCACCGCAACTGGCAACGAGCGCAAGCAATGCGATGGTCAGGATCGTCCGAAGACTGACTAATCGCCTCATAATTTGAATACCTCGAAGTGTCTGGAATAATCCGAAGCTATCAGGCCTGGCACCGCGCTATTAGGCAAAGTACCGACACCGAGCCTGCTTCGCCCCTCCCAATGTACGCATAGTGAGCGGAAAATCTTACCCTGAGATTGGACCGATCACAATCAAAGGTCGATCGTTTATCGTCCGAACCTTGCCCGTCCGCCCGGTCAACGTCACATTGTAGACAATGGCATAACGACTCCGCCGCGCACACGGTACCGATCACAGGCCGTGCTACACGAACTTCTGTGTTTCCAGAAATGATTTTACGTTCAGGGTCATGCGAACGGCGGAATCTGCGGTGCTCTTGGTCGAGGTGGGTGTTCCGCGCGAGCTAACGTGCCGTGGCGCCGTACGGTTCCCGTGGCGACAGAAAGCAGTAGCAGGAGCACAAACAGGGGCGTCAATACGCCACCGCCGCCCGATTGTCCTCCATTGTCGGGCGTCACCGCGGAATTCGGATCGGGATCCGGAGCGGAATTGTCGTCGGAGCCGGGTGGATTGTCAGGGTCCGTAATGTCGCCATCATTCGCGGGTGGTGGGCCCGGCGGATCCGGCATCGGCGAAGCGGGATCCACGCGCGTTACCGAAATTCGCACGGACTGCGTCGTAGTGCGACCGCCGCTGTCGATTACGGAAGCTGTAATCGTATGAGTCCCTTCGCTTAGGTGAACAGTAAGTGTGGAACCTTGACCCAACGTTCCGTCGGTGTCCGAAACCCAGTCCAGGTTCGATGACAAATCGCCGTCCTCGGCATCATTTGCCGTTCCCGAGAGCGTCAATAGATCGTTGGTTGTATGTCCGCCCGACGTCGGGGAGACAATCGCTACCGTGGGAGCAGTATTAAATATTGCGGTCTTACGCGCAGTCGTTGCCGGCCAGGTACCCGCCGCAATCCTTTTCCAAGTCGCGCAGTCGTCGCTCGTATAGATCTCGAAATCAGCAATCGTGCCGTTCATTCCTCCGCTCTGCCGTGGCAAGTACTGTAGGCCGGATACTATTTCCTGCCGCCCAAGATTGATGTCGATGTTATGGGGCATCGACTTGCTCGTCGGGCTCCACTGGGTGTGCCAGATGGTTTTCGATGAGCCATCGATCGCGTTTGCCGCAAGACCGTTATCAGCCACGAGCTCCTCGCTGTCATAGCCGGCCAAGACCCAGTCGGCTTTGTCCAAAGGTTCACCTCTTTGGTCGAGCACGTCGATTTCGGCTGCGGACGCCCAGGGATTCTCATTGACTTCCGATAATGCTTTTAAGCGCAAGCACGTAGTTACTGGCGTGTCGGTCGATACGTTTGCATTAGGGTGGGCGCCAAATGCGCCCAGTACGTTGCGCGTAATGGTTGACGCGGCCTCGTGGAGGCGCGAGGTGCGAAGATCTGGCGCATTGAAGTCGTCGAGTCCCCAGCTCCATTGAATCGTTCCGGCACCGAATACCGCAGCACCGCTCGCCACGCTGTAAAGCGTCATTTCAGAATTTCGCCCGGAGTTTCCTGTTAACAGATTCACTGTGGGGCTGCTGGCAAGCGTTATGGTGTTCGGCGGCTCAGAACCGAAACGACGATCGACCTCATAGCCGAGCAGCCCCGGGAGCCGCTGTTGGTCCGAAAGCCCCGTACCGCGAAAGACCCAATGGGGCGCTTCGGCGACGACGATGTCCCCATCGACTGGGCTCATAAAATATTGAATACCGATCAAGGATTCCTCCGGTTTTGATACGGGCGGATCGCGAAAAAGCACCGTTAGAAACTTATCGTTGGAGGGATCGCTATCGGAATCAAAAGGGTCTCTCGCGGCGTTCTTGTAGGCGACCATGATCCGGTTTGACATGCGGTTAGCCGGGCTCGGTTCAAGTCGAATTTGCCAGTACGCGGAGTTCGCGGAGCAGAAGGCCAGATTGACGCCTGCATCGCGCGCTGCTTCGACGTTGGCTCGCATGCTCCACGTCCAGTATTCATCATGACCATGAGACATGAAAATGTCGGTGTTCCGCAACCGCTCCGGTGCGCGATGCGTGTCGATGTTCGTGATGTATCCAACATCGTACTTTTCTTTCTCGAGCCAGCGCACCATGTTGTAGTCCCACCCAGCCGCGCTGATAGGATACTGCGGCGTTGGTTGGACGTTGGTAAGAAATTCACCGGCTCCGTTTCCGTAAGCGGCGTTCTGATTGGGGCTCGCAGCATACGGACGGTTGAATGACACCTTGGTTGCGGGGGTCCCGTTGGATGAAGCCCATGGAAGCGTCGAGCCGCTTCCCCAATTGTACAAAGACTTTCCTCCCCAGAAGTTATACGCTTGATACGTGGTTACGGGTAACTGGAAGAGAATGTCCGGGCGTTGTGCGTCATCTCGAACAACGAAGATGATATAAGCTTGTTTGTTTGACTTCGATTCGGTCAGTCTGGCCAAGTAGATGCCGGTACGCCACGGTTCGCCGGTGACCGAGTCTCGAGTTTCCAGCGCGAATGACTCGACCCAGTTGCAGTCGACGAGCCCGGTAGTCGGATCGGGACGTGGAATGACCTGTATCTTTCCTGGCAAAGAGAGCGGGCCATGCACGCGGCGCGCGCCGAGTCCCGCATACCATCCCATTCGGAACACTTCGAGCTGAAAGGTCGGCGCTGCCGTGTTGACATAGAGCGAGACGATGTCGCCGCCATTGACGCTGGTGGCCGAGGCATAGCCCTCGATTTCTCGGTTGGTAGCCGGGGTGTCCAAACGCCAATCGGCGGTTCCGGGAAGGGAGTTTTCCAGCGCGACTTGGTTCGCGGCATTTGCGGCAGCGGCCGGACCGACAGAGCCCAGGAGGAAAAAGCCCAACGCAACGCAAGCCACTGCGAACTTCGACACTGGGTCGAACAGGGTTTTTCCTTCGCGAACCTCTTTCCGGTGGCTGTGCCGGACAACTGGCATACCGCCTCTTACGTGTTGGTGAACTGCACTTGCTGGCTCATTCTATCGCATCCGACGAGGCGATTTGCGATGCGTTCTCCACCCTATCGCACCGAAAAGAACCAAGGCTGCGCCCGCGCCGGCCGCCGCCGGGTGTTTAACGGCGATGACGACGGGCGTGAGCGCCCAGCGGGTGATCGCTCGGGCGGCGTCGTGGTCGGCGATGAACGCCGCGATCGGCGGCGACAGCGCGTAGTAGGCGTCGACGAAAGCTCGGCCCGGCGCGCTGGTCAGCAGCACCTCGTCGCGGAACCGGCGCAGCTCGCGTACTTCGGGGGCGAGGTAACTGCCATAGGCTGCGGTGGCGATGAAACAGCGTCCGTTATCGCCGCCCTGATCGGTCGGCGGTTCCGGGCCGGGCGGGCCGGGCGGTGTCACTGCGGTGAGGCTGAGCGCGAGCGTGTTGTTGGTGGCGTCGCTGTCGATTTCGAATGGCGCCTGAACATCGAGCGTCTGGCTGAAGCTGCCTTCGTTGGCCGCCCGCAGCGACAGTTCGACGTCGAAAGCGGCAGCGGCGGCCAGCGCCGGCGTGGTGCAGGTGATCTGGCCGGCGGCGATGGTGCAGTCGCTGAGATCACTCTGGGCATTGAGCACATCGATGCCCGCCGGCGCCGTGCTGGTCAGCACGACTTCCGCGGCCGGATCGCTGTCGCTGTTGGTTACGCGCACTTTCGCCGTGAAGGTTTCGCCCGTTTCGACATCGGTGGGCGCCGCGACGGTGCTCAGCGCCAGATCCGCGCGCAGCGGCAGGATCGCCGCCGCGACACCGGCATCGGGCGTACCCACGAGCATGTCGGCCAGCACGTCGACGCTGAAGTCGACCGGCTGCGGTTCTGGCAGGCAGAAAATCAGACGTGCCGATACGGCTTCGTTCGGGCTGAGCACGCCGTCGGCGTAATCGCCGGAGCGGGGGACAATCGATGTCGATCCGGCGCCACCCATACCGCCTTCGGTGTTGGCCCACACCGCAACCGAACCCAAGGTCTTCGCGCGCAGGCGCAATCCCTCGAGAGTCTCTCCCCCCGTGCTGACGATACGCACCTGAAAACGGAGGGCATGCGCGAAGTGTGCCGGCAGATTGGGGTCGTACGGAACGCCACAGCGACCGACGTCGGTGTCGGTGAGGTAAGACTCCGGGACGAGCGTAAGCTCGACCATCTCATTCACGACGGTTTGCGCACGCGGCGCTCGCGTCGGGCCGCCCGGAGGATCCCGGATGACGCCATTGGCTTCGCCATCGCCATCGCCGTCGCCGACGCCGCCGTCGGTCAGGGTGAGCACGATGAAGTTGTCGCCGTCGTTGCTGCCGAAGGGGAGCCTGTACCAGCCCTT